>CAIOOA010000276.1 GCA_903859815.1 uncultured Methylococcaceae bacterium
ATCGCCCCGCACATCAGCCATGCGCTTTGGCAAGCATTGGAACCGGGCGTGGACATTCTCGAAGCGGGCTGGCCTGTCGAAGATGAGTCTGCCCTGATTCAAGACGCCATGGAACTGGTGGTGCAAGTGAATGGCAAATTGCGCAGCAAGATCACCGTCCCCGTTTCGGCAGGAAAAGAAGCCATCGAAGCAGCCGCTTTGGCAGATGGGGTTGTGGAAAAATTTATCGAGGGCAAGACTCCCAAAAAGATCATTTTAGTGCCTGGCAAACTCGTCAATATTGTCGTATGAGCATTATGCCTTTGTTTTCTCGATTATCCAAAATGCTTGCATTAGCCGCATTGACTGCCGCACTGATCGGGTGCGGGTTTCACCTGCGCGGCAGTGGCGGGGATACTAATTTTGCGCAAAAGCTATACCTTGATGGGCCGGGTTCCACAAGTACTTTCGCGGGGGTTTTTGCGACGGCTTTGTCCAATGTGGGCGGCGCAGTGGTTAGCAATCCGGCGCAAAGCACAGCCATTGTTTATTTACACAGGGCAACCTATCAACGTCAACCTATTACGCTGAGCCGAACTGGCCGCGCCACAGGGTTCGATTTGAGCTATCGAATTACTTTCGATGTGCGTACCCCCAAAGGCGAGATTATCCAGCCCCGCAAGGAATTTGAGGTTAAGCGTGATTACTTTAATGACCAGACCTTGCCTTTGGCGCAAATTGCCGAAGAAGCACAAATTAACGTGGCGCTCAGTCAAGAGGCTGCCAATTCCTTGTTACGTAGGGTGGTGAACTCACTCCGAAAGAAACCCAACGAGTCAGAAACATCACCATTAACACCCACCGATAAGAAATCGTGAAACTGTCTCTGGATCAACTATCCAATGCATTGGCAAAATCCCTTGCACCGGTTTTCATTCTCTCTGGTGATGAGCCGCTGCAATTGAGCGAAGCCTTGGACAAAGTTAGACTGGCGGCTGTAGGGAAGGGTTATGTCAACCGGGAGTTGTTTTACGTTGATGGTAGCTTTGATTGGACACGTTTGTTGGAGGCGCGTGGTTCGATGTCTTTATTCGGTGAGCCACGAATTCTCGATGTACGTCTGACTGGCAAACCTGACAAAGAAGGCGCAGCCGTATTGGAGAATTATGCCAAGCGTCTGCCTGACGATGCGGTGCTGGTCATCACCTTGCCCAAATTGACCGCAACCGAGCAGAAAGCCTCTTGGTTCGTGGCCTTGGAGAAAATAGGTGTCTTCGTACAAGTCTGGCCGCTTTCGGGACAAGCCTTAATCGTTTGGCTGGACAAGCGAATGAATGCTAAAAAAATGATGGCAGAAAGTCGCTCAGGTTTGGCAATCTTGGCTGCCAGAGTGGAAGGCAATCTTCTAGCGGCTGCACAGGAAATTGAAAAGCTGCACATCCTTTACGGCCCGGTGCGAATTAGCGACGATATGATACGAAAATCAGTGGCTGACAGTGCGCGTTATGATGTGTATGACCTGGCCGAGGCGGCCTTGCAAGGCCATGTCACCCGAGCTAATAGGGTGCTTTCGGGTTTGCGCGGAGAAGGGATCGCCAGTGCCGTGGTGCTGTGGGCTTTGGCGCGTGACACTCGCTTGTTGTGTGGGATCAAACATCTAATGGAAAACGGTGAAGGCTTGGAGTCCGCAATTGCCAAGCAGAAAGAAAGGGTTTGGGACAAGCGCAAAACCAGTTTGGCGAGTGCAGCACAAAGACTGACCCGTGACCAGGCACATAAAGCTTTATTATTATGTGCCAAGGCAGATAGAATGATAAAGGGCATGGAATCGGGGGATGCGTGGGAGGCATTGTTGGATATTTGCATTAGCCTAGGCGGGGCTCCCGTCGCCGGAATCGTTCATTAATGACGGGTAATGGCTTTTGATCCAGCGGCCTAGGGTTGGAGCGTCAAAGCTTGCTTTGACAGGCGAAGCAAACTTAAAATTTTCAATCCTTTTGTCAAAGCAAGCTTTGACGCTCCCGTTGTGCTAACACTAAGAAACAGTTGCGACCTGTGCGTAACATCAGCTAGTACTGCCATTTCCTCTAAAAATTAAGGATAAATGGCTTTGCTATTTTGGCCGGGTCAAAACCCGACTGTCCCTTTGGCTTGTCAACTTTGGAAAAATGATGGGAAATTTATCGGCGGTCACCTGTTCAACCAATCTGAAATATGAAATCTTTTGGCAAATCATCGGATGGATTTTGGTGATGATCATCCTATGGTTGTCATTGACCCCAAAACCTGTGCAATTACCCGATATTTTTGGTTGGGACAAGGGACAGCATATGTTTGCTTATGGTACGTTGATGTACTGGTTTGGCATGTGCCATGTCCGTCATTGGCGTTGGCCATTGTTTCTGGCCTGTTTGGGGATAGGGCTGGAATTTGTGCAAGGCTGGTCTGGCCTCAGAAGCTTCGATGCCTATGACATGCTTGCCAACTTTATCGGAGTTGTCATTGGACTGTTTCTGATCGACACCCCCATGGGGGGTTGGTTGTCAGTCGTTGACAAATTTTTGGCGAGTCAGTTTTCGTCCACATAAATTCTGTGAGCGTTTGAAGGGATTGCTCTGAGCTTAGTCATTCTGTCTTTGCGACTTGCGGGTTCGTTGCGAACATTCACTTCAGTCCAAGTCAAGCCCTTTCAAATCATCCCCAATTGTAATTTAGCTACCTCGGACATCATATCCCTAGACCAAGGCGGGTCGAAGACGACTTCGACATTGACCTTTGCCACCCCCGGCAAGCCTCTGATGCCCATTTCCACATCGTGTTGGAGTATTGGTCCCATGCCACAACCGGGGGCAGTGAGGGTCATGATGACATTCACTACGTTACCCCCTTCGGCTAAGGGTGTCACTCGGCATAGGTAGACTAAACCAAGATCGACAATGTTCACCGGAATTTCTGGATCGAACACGGTACGCATGACCTCCCAAGCGTTTTTTTCGACCGCTTCGGCCTGATCGCCCGTTTCCAAATGGCTTATGGACGGCGGCTCCTTACCCAAGGCATCGGCATCCTCCCCGGCTATGCGGACCATGTGGCCTGTTTCGGTGGTGACGGTGTAGTTGCCACCCAATGATTGGAATAAGGTGACCACATGGCCTTCAGCCAAGACGGCCGGGGTTCCATCGGGAATTCGGATGACGTTCACATCCCGTTGCAAGACGATGCTTTCACGACCATACATTAGCGAGTCTCCTTATTGGTTTGCAAAAAAATATGCCTGTTCATTAAATATTGATGTCACGCAGCAGACTAGGATTGGAGCTTCAAAGCCTGTCCTGAGCGAAGTCGAAGGGCTTGCTTTGACAGACAAATCAATCTTCGTATTTTAAATCCGAAGTCAAAGCAAGCTTTGACGCTCCTGTAACAATTTGCCCATGGGTCGCCCTGCTCGTTGGGCTGAGCAGGTCGACATAACGTGAAGCCAAAATCGAAGGGGGTGGATTTTCATCCGGCATTTCACCCGGATGGGATTTTCGGCGTGAAGGGGAGTTCACCGGACCCGGCACGAACACGTTGACCCGAACACGACCGCTGCTGGACAACTCCTCCGCCCACATTCTGGCCATGCCTTCCAAAGCGATGGCGGCTACCCCATAAGCACCCCAGTAAGCCTTTCCCAGGCGAGCGGACGAGTTGCTGGTAAATATCAGTGAGGCATCCCCGGCACGGCTGAGCAGGGGTAGCAGCGCACGAGTCAAACCCTGTGTTGCCGTTAAATTAACCCGCAACAAACGATCCCACTGCACCGATTGAATGTCGGCTAACGGACCTAAAATGCCTATATCGGTGGCACTGTGCAACAAGCCGTGCAAGACGCCAAACTGGGCATCCAAAATCTCCGCCAATTCGTTGAAATCAGCCTCGGTGGCTTTTTCCAAATCCATTGGATAGATGGCGGGTTGAGTTTGCCCTAAAGACACAATATCGTCGTATAGCTTTTCCAATCGGCTGACGACTTTGTCCAGCAGGATCACACAGGCCCCAGCTTCAGCGCAGGCTTGCGCGGCTACGGACCCAAGCCCGCCGCCAGCACCGCTAATCAGGATCGTCCGGCCATGAAGAGGTGATAGTTTTACTGTATTCATAAGGTCACTACAAAACGTCATCAAGCCACGATAACAAGTCGATGGGCTGGTTTAACAGACCATCGGCTCCCCATCCTTGGGGCGGGTCGTCTGCTGGAATATAACCATAGAGCGCGGCCAGGGTTGCCATACCGGCGTTCTTGCCTGCCTCAATGTCACGGCGGGCATCACCGATGTAAACGCATTCATCCGGGGTATTGCCAATCCGTCGGCAGGCTTCCAACATGGGCATAGGATGGGGTTTCATCCGAGGCAAGGTGTCGCCACTGATGATGCAACCGGGTCGGGCGAAAAGATCCAGGCTTTGCAACAGCGGGTCAGTGAATTGACTCAGCTTGTTGGTCACGATCCCCCAATTCAAGCCTCGTGCTTCCAGTTCATCCAAAACTTTGTCCATGCCATCAAAAAAACGGGTATGCACGGCAATATTGGCCTGATAAATGGACAACATGCGATCTTCCAAGTCATCCAAATTGAGTTCGCTGGCGTTGGCCTGCAAATTCAATCGCAACATCGCCTTTGCGCCACCAGAAATCATAGGTTTCAGGCGTTCCAAGGCTTGCGGTTCAAGTCCGGCCTCCACCACCGCCGTGTTGCAGGCATGAACCAAGTCGGGTGCGGTATCCAATAGTGTCCCGTCCAAGTCAAACAGGACACCCCGCAGATAGGTTTGCTTCGGCATTCGGTTCAATTCCCTGGGCGTGAAAATGCTGCCAGATAGTTGACATCGATGTCACGCCCTAAATTGAATTGCTGGGTCAGTGGCTGATAGGTCACGCCTTCCATTCCCAATAAATCCAAACCTGCTTCCCTGGCCCAACGTCCTAATTCTGAAGGTCTGATGAACGTGTTGTAATCATGTGTGCCTTTAGGGATCATCCGCAACACATGTTCGGCGGCGACGATGGCGAGCAGATAAGCTTTTGGATGGCGGTTGAGGGTGGAGAAAAAAACCTTTCCTCCCGGTTTGACCATTTTGGCACAGGCCCGGACCACGGATACCGGATTGGGTACATGTTCCAACATTTCCATGCAGGTCACTGCGTCAAACGAGCCGGGTTGCTCTTCGGCCAAAGCCTCGGCGCTGATCTTCCGATAGCTGACTTTGACACCCGACTCCAAACCATGCAGATCGGCTATGTCGAGCAATTCTTCACTAAGGTCGACACCCAGTACATCCGCCCCCATTCGGGATAGCCCTTCGGAGAGGATGCCACCGCCACAACCCACATCGACGAAGCGTTTGCCTTCAAATTCGGTGTAAGCACGGATGAATTGAAGTCGCAAGGGGTTGACCCGGTGCAGGGTCTTGAACTCACCGTTCGAGTCCCACCAGCGCTGGGCTTGGGAACCAAACTTGTGGATTTCGTGTGGATGGACGTTTTCGCTACTAGTCATGATAGAGAGCCTTTGTCATACTGAATTATTGTTAGTGTTCAACCGGTCACGCCAAGCGACTGCCCTAGCGGTTATGTCATCACGGTCTAGGGTGGTCAATTCGCGCTTGTTTAGAAGGCGACGACCGGCGACCCAAACATCAGTCACCTGATGGCGGCTGGCGGCATAGACAATATCGGAAATCGGATCGAACAAGGGTTGGGTTTCAATATCGCCTAAATCCAGCGCCACAATGTCGGCTGATTTTCCAGCTTCCAAGGAGCCAATTTCAGAATCTAGGCCAAGTGCCTTGGCTCCATTCAAAGTCGCCATGCGCAGGGCGGTGGCAGCCGGCACGGCGCGGGCATCGCAGGCCACCCCTTTGGCCAGCAAAGCCGCAGTCTTCATCTCGCCCAACACGTCAAGATCGTTGTTGCTGGCCGGTCCATCGGTGCCTAGGGCCACATTGATGCCAGCATCCAGCAATTTGGCGACCGGGCAAAAGCCACTGGCAAGTTTCAGATTGGATTCTGGGCAATGAACGATGCTGCCGCCAAAATGTTCGAAATAGCTGATCTCCTCGTCGTCGAGTTGGGTCATATGCACGGCGATGAAGCGTGGGCTTAGAAGGTCCAATTGACCAAGGCGTTTGATCGGTCTCATGCCATGGGAAGCCTTGCCCTGGCGAACCTCTTCGGCTGTTTCATGCAAATGCATGTGGATGGAGCATTCCAATTCCTCGGCTATGGTACGCAGCCTGACCAAAGGTTCATCGGAGACGGTGTAAGGGGCGTGGGGTGCGAATGCCGCTCCCACCAAAGGTTCACTCTTCAAAACGTCATAAAGCGCCAAGCCCTTGGAAAAATATTCATCAGGACCGTTGGCCCAATTAGTCGGAAAATCAACCAATATCATCCCGACCACGGCCCGCATACCCGATAGGATGACTTGGCGGGCGGTGATTTCGGGGAAAAAATACATGTCATTGAAGCAGGTAACCCCCCCTCTTATCATCTCTGCCAAGGCTAGGTCAGTCCCATCCCGCACGAAAGCTTCACCGGCAAATCGTCGTTCCAATGGCCAGATATGGCCTTCCAGCCATTCCATCAGCGGCAAGTCGTCAGCATTTCCACGCATCAAAGACATGGCAGCATGAGTATGCGTATTGATTAGGCCCGGAATCAGGGCGTGGCTAGGCATTTCCTCAACCTGTGCGGCTTGGAATTCAACAATTGCCCTGTCTGTGGGGAGAATATCGACTATCGTGCCGCTTTGGATGGCAATGGCGTGGTTTTCATACACTCTGGCATGTGGTTCCACTGGGATTATCCATTTCGCCTTTATCAATGTATCAACGTGCATGGGCTCATCAAACCTAGTAATTTAGTAAACTTTATCACGGTCATGCCCGTTTATGCACTCCTTTGAACGGAAAAATTATGTATTTTACTCTATTGGCCTGCAAACAGCTTGGCCTCTAGCTCTTCCGGTAGGGTGACACGGCGTAAAGATTGAAATGCAGTCTCTGCTTCTGGATAAGCATTGCGCAGATAATTCAGCCATTGTTTCATCCGTCCGCATTGGGTTTTTGGCAAGGTGCGCTGTTTGACCAGTTCCCAAAATCCATGCAACAAGGGTTGCAAGCTTTCCCATGATAGAGTGCCGCTTTCACCTAATTTGATCATGTTTGCCAGTGCTGGATTCGCCAATATCCCGCGCCCCAGCATGACATCCGCCACACCGCTTATTTCCACGCAGCGATGATAATCCTCAACGGTCCAGATTTCGCCGTTCGCGATGACGGGAATCCCAAGTTCTGCTTGAATGCGGCCCACCCATTCCCAATGGGCAGGCGGTCGATAGCCCTCGACCTTGGTGCGGGCATGGACGACTAACTCTTCCGCACCCCCCTCCTGCATGGCGAGGGCGCATTCAATCGCCAAACTCTTATCCTCATAGCCTAAACGCATTTTTGCCGTTAGTGGAATATGCGGGGGAATTGATGCACGGATGGCTTTAACGAGGACATTGATGCGCTCGGGTTCGCGCAATAGAATCGCACCGCCTTGATGGCGATTGACGGTTTTTGCAGGGCAGCCAAAATTCAAGTCAATCCCGGCTGGCCCGAGTTGGGCGAGCCTGAAGGCGTTTGCGGACATGAAATGCGGGTCGGACCCTAGTAATTGAACCCTGACCGGGACACCGGAAGGCGTTCGACTGCCCGCTAGCAACTCGGGGGCAATACGCTGAAAGCTCCGGTTGGGTAGCACCGAACCCGACACGCGCACAAACTCCGTCACGCAACAATCCACACCACCCACGCGGGTCAAGATGTCGCGCAACACAAAATCGAGTAGGCCCTCCATCGGGGCAAGAAAGATTCGCAAGGTGTCCAGCTCCTGTTTATACGATATTGTATTCCACCGGAAGCAAAAAACCGGCATATTATGTACAGGCGATTGTTTAATTTGACAGTTGCAAGCCCTAACAACACACAAAAAAGTAAACGATGAACATCCTATCTCATTCCGTTCCAAAGACAGGTCTTGACGGCCTAACAGAAAACTGGCGATTCGACATCGTTTCGGGTTTCTTAGTCTTCCTGATTGCACTCCCACTAAGCTTAGGCGTCGCCAATGCTTCCGGTTTCCCGGCGATGGCCGGGGTGATTTCCGCGATTATTGGTGGATTATTGGTGTCCCGCATTAGCGGCACGCATGTCACCGTGACCGGGCCAGCCGCTGGTTTGATCGTGGTGATACTCACGGCTGTCCAAGCCCTAGGTCAAGGCGATGCGATGGTGGGTTATCGTCGCACCTTAGCCGCCATTGTGGTTTCAGGGTTGTTGCAAATTGTCTTAGGCTCCTATCGCGCCGGCAGGTTGTCAGCATTTTTCCCTTCAACCGTGATTCATGGCATGTTGGCGGCCATCGGCATCATCATCATGGCGAAGCAAATACCCTTGATGGCCGGTGTTCAACCGCTGCCCGGTCCAGTTTTGTCCGGCATTGCCCAAATTCCGCATGATTTAGCCTATTTCATCCCGCAAATCGCCTTCATCGGGCTAATCAGCTTAGGGATTCTAATTTTTTGGCCCAAAATCAATCACCCATGGCTCAAGAAAATTCCAGCGCCTGTCTTAGTCATCGTGATAGGCATGGTTTTAGGTTTCATGTTTGACTTGGCCCACCTTCAAGTCGGGCAGGATTTCATACTGCCTAAAGACTTGATTCTTGGACCCGAATTCCTAGTCGATATACCTAGCAGTTTGCTGGACAACATTTTTTTTCCTGACTTTTCCAAAGTGGGCAGCTTGGCGTTCTGGGAGGCTGTGGTGGCCATCACCTTGGTGGGGAGTTTGGAAACCTTGTTGGTGGCTTCCGCAGTGGACAAACTCGACCCTTACAAACGCTATTCAGACTTGAATCGTGACTTGCGCGCTTTGGGTGTGGGCAATGCAATATCGGGTTTGATTGGTGGTTTGCCGATCATCGTCGAAATCTTGCGCAGTTCCACCAATGTCAATAGTGGGGCAAAGACGGCTTGGTCCAGTTTCTTCCATGGCGCTTTCATGCTGCTGTTCGTGCTGCTATTTCCTCATGTGATCGACAGAATCCCCTTGGCCTCCCTAGCCACCTTGCTGGTTTATACGGGTTATCGGCTGGCTTCGCCGAATACTTTTGCCGAGCGCATGATCTTGGGTTGGGCGCAGTTGCTGATCTTCGTCATTACCATCATCGCCGTATTAATGACCAATATCTTGGCAGGTGTCGCCATCGGCATCGTCGCCAAACTGTTAATCCATTGGATGCGGGGCGTCTCCCCGAAGAACATGTTAAAAATTTCCTATCAAGTTGAGCATTGGGACGCTGACACTTGGACATTCCGTATCACGGGTTCGGCTGTTTTCTCCAATTTCATCAGCTTGAAAACGGAAATGACCGAAATACCGGACGGCAAAACGGTTATCTTCGACCTGTCCGATGTTTACCTGATTGACCATACCGTGATGGAATTGATTGACCACTTCCGCCAGAATTACATCGAACATGGAGGACAATGCGAAATCGAAGGCTTGGACAAGCAAGTGCCATTTTCAGAACATGTGCTGGCGGCGCGGCGTAGGAAGCTATAATGTTTTAGCTGTAAGATTCATGCTTGCATCTCGAAGAATGACGGTATCTTCTTCAAATCATCGTTCAGTCTTTGAGATACAAGCTTGTCTCAGGCCATCGTGCAAGGATGGCAGACTGTGAGGCTAGTCTGCCCACTCACTTGATATCACTATTCGAGGATTCTTGAAACCAATCAACCCAGATTATGTTTCATTCCATTAGGTAATATTTCTATGCACTATCAAAATAATCGTAACATCCCACCGGTAGCGATTATCATGCAAATCGTAGACTTGCAAATAAGCTTGATGTAATCCGGGAGGGATATCTGCCTTCCCAAGTTGCATGGAGATTTGATTGGAAGCCGATAAATCGAATATTTCAGAATCAGCGCTGTCAATAATTAGTGATTCGTCAATCACTAGCCGAACACGGGTTAATAACGTGTGATCGATGCCAATATTATCTAGCAATAATTGCCAGATGATATAATTACTGTCCCCAAGATAAACCAATTCACACAATGTTTGCTTGGCTGTTCCGGTTGAACTGGCATACCCCAGTATTTGATTGATGGAAGTTAAACCCTGGAATTTGAAGACTTCATGACTGACATCCAGCACACCGCTTGCAGTTGCGTGTGATACCGCCATGGAATCGAGATTGATGAATGTGCCGAGCGTTGCCGTTGTTGTGTTTGTTGCATTAGCCGAGCCGAATAATGCGACAGAGGTACTTAAAGCGCCGAGCGCAGTGGACTGCGCCAAAGCATTTGCAGCAACAGAAACATATGATTCTAATTCCCCAGAGGCTACGGCTACCGCTTTCGCATGTCCTTGTAATTGTTTCGTAATGACAAAAGCATAAGAAACGACATTACTGAAGTCGCTATAGAGGGGGGTTCCTTCATTGTCCATCCCCTTAACTGCATAGTAGTTTGGGGCTGACCCGGTAGCCCGTGCATGGGTGAAAATGCACTCGTCAGGGCCAATCGTGGCCGCGACTTCCGCCGTTGCCAGCCCTTCCTCGGTGCTTGCCACATAGAGCGCATAGCCGTTATTTGGATAGGTTCCCGGTGTAGAGGGTACGCTTACCGTGATCGTATCGACAATATTGTAAGTGTTAGGGTTTACCCAGTCTTTCGGTTTGTATATCCACACATTGCCTTGTGAGGGGACTTTGAGCAATACGAAAACATCAAAGCCGGGTGAACCATTCTTGCCCTTGGCTTTCTTCCATTTGCCAAGGATGCCGCCGCTTAAATCCGTGGTTTCGTTGGCTGAACCATTGCCCGGCCCCGTGGTGGCTTCGGGATTGTCAATGTCGAAAATCCAACCATCTGCATTCCTCGGTTCGCGCAAGGTGTAGACGAAATCCCCACCCTTGTTCAAAAAGAACTGATTGCGCACCGCGTCAAACTCGAATCCGGTGGCGTTGACATCTTGAATCGATATGTTGGCCCCGACGTTGTTAACGTCTGGATTGAAGTTGTGGATAGGGTTGTTGGGTCCAATCAAGCTATCCCGCAAGTCCCAATAGGAAAACAGGGTCGGGCTTCCGGTTTTCACATAAAGCTTGGAATAGGGGTTGTACGCACCCGCACCTTGGTCGCCCCAATACGGTTGCCCTGCCACTATTACTATCGTGTCGGTGGTTAAAGTATCAACGCTGTTAATCGTGTATTTGTAGATGCCCGAATAATTTTGGAATAGCACAACATCCTTGCCATCCTCAATATAAGTGTCCGTGGTCCCTGCGATAAAGTTGCTATTGGTTAAATCTTCATCTGGCAGATTGAGCCATATATCCCGATTCTGCCAAGCGCCAGATCCTAGATCATTCGGGTCAACGCCCGAGCCGGTGATGCCGCCGACTTTGTTGGCATCGGCCTTCGCCGGGTCGAAACAAAACGGGCCAGCACTGACTAGATTTCCGTCTCTTAATCTTCTAAATATTCCCGTAGCGTTGTAGCAGGACCCGCCAAAGGTTAGGAACCGCTTGGATATGGCAAGGAATAAATTGTTGTCGTAGCAGTGGGAAGATTGTGGCGAATCCGGGTCCACGGTTAGCCATGTTTGGTCGGTAATTTCGGGGTGATACTCAATCTTGGTAGGTAAAGAGCCTGCCCTCCATTGCAAGGTGGCACTATCCCATAGTAAAACCGCATTGTTGCCGGTGTTGGCATGTCCACCGCCAAACAGGATTATCCCGCCGTTTTCGGTGTCCCATGCAAAGCTTGACCAAGCGCCGATGACCGCTGCTTGATTGTCGCTGTCTCCTGACAGGCTTTTACTGTAGGGAGTCCATGCCGCCGAAATTAGGTTGGTATTGACCTTCTGCCACGATTGCTCTGGCATAGCTTCAATGATAGCCAGTAGCGGGTTATTGGCGGGGATTTCCGGGTCGGCATGGAGAACGATGGAAGGCGCACTAGGCGCGACTAGGGTGATGTCTTTCCAGATCGTGATGTTGTCGTAGACTTCTATTCCAAGCGACTGCCAAGCCGCTATCCCTACCGTTCCGGTTCCTTGAATGTAAGGGTGAAATGCCGCCGACAAACTGGCATTGCTCAAGCTCCATACCGTCGTATTGCTGGAATTTTTAATCGTGACATTGAGTATTGCCGGGTCACTGCCAGATATTTCGGCAATGACTTTATACCATGCATTGGCTACAAAACCGCCTGACACGTCAACGGTATAGGTTAAATTAGTCGGGTTTGGGGTGTTATTATGCCACTGCGCGATATTGACACCTGAAAATCCGCCGTTTTTGCGGATAATGACAAATAACCCTGTCAGGGTTGTGAAATCAGTGCCATTCAGCCTAAGTAATATCCCATGGCTGGAGGGTTCAGTGATATAAATATTGCACTCGACTTTATTATAGATACTGGCTTCAGAGGCGGGTCGAGCCAAGCATTTCCCAACGCCGGTAAACCCGAAAACATTATTGTATGGATCATTTGCGCAATATTTAACTGCCAACGCCCCATTAACGATTTGAGCGCCCGAATAGGCATCAATCCAATCGCTGCCAGTCGCGCCCCAAACCGAGTTTAAGCGGGTGAAATTGTCGGTGTATGCGACTACAGCCGTCATGGGCTTAGTTGTCGATTTGAATAGTCAGAGAACCCGCCGAGAAAACGGCGATTGCATCCGCAGCCAGTGCAATCGGGCCGGATGAAATGAATCCGTACAGGTAGACATTGACCGCAGCCTCGTCCGTTTCAAACCACAACCCGGCATTGCCGCCCGTGCCAGCATTGAACGTCAAAGCGTTGTTGGGAGAAGTTGTGCCACTGGTTCCAGAAGATGCCGCCGTGCTTCCCGCCGCTTGCGTCCCCGCATAATTGGCAAGGCTTGCCGTGATGCTTTGCCGCGCATAAGTACCACCTGTCAGTTCTACAGGAAGGGTCGTACCGTTAAAACTGGCGATGGTTGCGGCTTCCAATGCGGCATATTGATCGGTCCACACCGCAGAGCCATCCGTTACCGTGCCATTGTTGGCGGTTGGGGCAATCGGGGCCGTTCCGCCCACCGCGCCAGACGTGGTGCATTTCAACAGATGCAAGGTTCCCGCCGAATCAGGCCGGACAATGAAGGTATTGAGGGCAGGAGTCCAAGCGGTAATCCACGCCGAAACAGACAGTATGCCGTAATGGTAGACGGGGGCTTGGTTCCATGTGGCCGTAGCACCGCCGCGTGTCAGGGTTTGGCCTCGATAAAGAAAATCAATTTCTTGATTTTCAGCCTTATTGGTTTTGGCTGCCATGGAGTTTTCCTTTTGTATGATAGTGCATCGTTAAGGGCTGTTTATATGACTACTATAACATCATCCCGTTTTTCTTGAAATGCGGCTTGAATGAGGAAGACAATACTCCGACAATTAAACTAGGTTGCTCACGATAATAGGGATTGGGGGATTTTTCGCTGGAGACCATCACCTTGGGCAGTAATAGGCATCGGATTTCAAAAACTTTATGGCTGCCGTCTAGCCCAAAACTGCTTATCCAGCCAACGCCTTTCATAGGCATAATACGTTGACCGGTTGCCCAGATAGGTGGCGTAAATCTTTTCCAAATGTTCGGCATATTCTGCCAAAGCCGAAATGTTTCCCCGCATAGCGGCATCAAGGGCTTTTCCAGCCCTTATGCCAGTATGCAGGGCGTTGAGTATGCCTTGTGAAGAAAGCGGATCGAAAGAGATTGCGGCATCGCCCACCACCAACCAACTTGGCCCAACTAATGGGTTCAAGCGGGCGCTGGAAGCATCTGCCCCGCGTGGTTTTTGACTCACGACGTAGCCACGATCCATGCATAATTGACGCAGATGGATGGTTTCATCTAGCTTGTCGCGGAATTTATTACTGCAAAGCAGGGCAGGGCGGTCTGCCAAATCAGCGTCGGTGAGAAACGCGGCCAAGCGTTTTCCTGAAGGCAATAACACGCTATACCACCAGCCATCGGGTCTGGATTCCACCAAGGTGCGACCATCGCAATCTCCGATTTTCGTGGAATCAAGCAACGTCCAAAAGGCGAGTTGCCGATCTTGGGCTATGCGCTTTGCGCCGAACCCACGGGCCAAACTGGCGGGTCTGCCAGTGGCATCCACCAGCCATTGACTGTTGCATAGTTCTTCCCTTGCCGGCTTGTCGCCACGCAAGCAGAGTCTGAAGCTACCGGACTTTACCTCATCCAGTATGGGTTCCAAGCGCATCCCTTCATGCACTTTCACCCCCGCTGCAAGTGCAGCTTGACGCAGCATCGCATCAAAACGGGCGCGGTCTAGTTGATAACCCCGTCCTTGAAGATTGAAAATGAAATCGCTGGCTTGTAGTTCGTCCGAACCCCAAGCCGAAACCGTGCCATAGCTTGTCCTGTGTTGGTCGGCCAGAAATCGCTCCAACACGCCCAAATCCCGCAATAACGAATGCCCCACTGGGGCGAAACCCTCGCCCACGCGAAATGCCTCGGTGTCTGACATGTCTGCCAATAAGACTCGCCAACCGGATTTAGCCAGTATCAGGGCAGTTGCCGCGCCGGCGGGTCCACCCCCGGCGACGGCTACGTCATAGTCTGCCATCCGTTTATTTAGGCCGGTGACGCACTGGCACAGGTGCTTGTGCTGCTTCTGAGGGTGAAGTAAAGTTCGCCGCCCGTGGCGAGTGAGCGCCTGTGGGCTTGGCTGCGGTCAACCCTGCCAATGCGGCAGATTCGGCTTTGTCATCTAATGCCACATTTGGCCCATAGGAGGCGACTAGCATCATTTCGGGGAATGCCGGGTCTCCCTTGACCCCCTCACGCAATTCGAGCAAGCCCATCGAGCCGAAGACCCGCACCATTTGCTCCATCTGTTGTGCCGCACTGCCATGCAATGGTTGGTTCCAAGAGGTGCGCTGGGCATAGGCTTGCAAACGGGTTTCGCGGGGTTCGGCAGAGTTCACCACGACAGCGTAATCTTGTTCGGTCAGGACTTGATTGGGCACTCTTGCCGGCCAGAAAGTGGGCAAGAAGGGGTCGTAATCCGTGTTGTAACCGGAGCGGCAATAGGCGGTGTCGCCCTGCCAGGGCAATCCCATCCAACGGGTGATGTCGCCCGGTCCTTGATTGTGCAATGGACCCGTCGCCGACAAGGCATTTTTCTGATCCAAGGTTTCGCCATAATCCGGTTCAGGTTGGTCGGCGGGGCGCTGGCGAATGCGGAAAGGTTGCCGGTATAGGGTCAGATGACGCATGGGCCAAGTCGTCTCGCAACCGGGGTGGAAGGCATCGGCTAGGCAGAAGTCCAGCGCAGCCCGATCCAGCGAGGCGGGTTGTTCCGGCAATGGCACTTCGTCTATCGAGGACGGCAAAGGTGGCAGCTTGCCCCAGTCGTCGGCAAAATTGCCATGCGCCCAAGTTTGTAGCACCTTGTTTTGAGTGTCGGTGATGGTCGAATTCTGGCGTGGACTAACACCGCCTTTGACTTCCATGGCATCCCCATAAATCCAAGGCCAAGGCATGGGGTTGCTGTCTGCATTGCTGGGATTGCGGAACGAATTCAACACCTGTAAGCGCAATTCTGCATATAAATCATATTCCCCCGCAGCGGGTTTCCAAGCCAATTTACTGATGAAGCCCTCGTCCTCAAAATCATTGTTGCCGCCATGACCGAATTGCACGGCAAAACCTTGGTTGACCCATTGCAATCCGGTCAGACGCTTGAGTATTGGGTAGACATCGCGACTGAAGGAAATGTTGGTAGGCGCTGCCAACCAGCTTTGTCGCACATACAAGTCGAATAATAAATCGTACAATGTCCTTATTGCCTTGACTTGCGGGGCATAGTCGGGTGGCGCGGTGATGACCCAGGCGGACTCCACCTGGATTTCTTCACCATTGATGCAGACTTCGGCCATGACCGGGCCATCGGAGGTGTCATCATACCAACCGTTGGCATTGATGAAACCATTGGGGTCGGAACTGTCAAAGATCGGGCTGCCATTCGGCGAGGCGGATGTCCCATGACCTCCAAGAAACAGCAAGCGCCCTTTTTCGTCGGTGCGCAACTCGCCCAAGTTGACCGGAACCCCCATGAAAAAACCGTCGAATTGATAGTCTTCGCCGCTGGCGTTGTCACCTGAGATGGAACGCAACCCTCCATCAATGACTAACTCCTTGCGGGCTTGAGAACCTTGTAGGGTGGAGTTGCGCAAGGGGACTTCAGTGCTGGCTGCTTCCGGTATGTCCAAGGCAATCTCCCACTGAAACCATGCCGGCTTCTGATTGGCAACATGCACCGACCATCGGATCTCGGCACAATCGGAGGTGATTTCTTTGACTAGTTTGCCCGCTTGATTGTAACCATAAATGCGGAATTCCGCCGCTTGGCGCTTGATCGCACCTTCGCTGTCGCGGTAAAAACCAACCGGCATGGGCGCAGGTTCTATCACCTGTGGGCCGATGAAATATTCCAGTTGGGAATTGCCGACCCTCGCAACGCCGATGGCCGGATGGATCGAAGCCCGAACAATGTGGGTGTCTGTGGGAGGCTTGGCGTGTTCATGCGAGGACGAACAGCAGGTTTGTTGGCTCATATTTCCCTCCGGGATGAAAAGTGAATAGGGCTATTTGGGGTTTGAAGCGGGATTAGGTTACTTTAAAATGACTTAATATTAAATACTTATTTTAATAGTAAATAACTGATCATGAAAAAATGCCAATTCACCTATTGGAGCCAACTGATTGTCCAGTTGCGGGAGAAGAATGCTTGGTCTCAAGAAATGCTTGCCGAGATACTGGAAACGGATCAATCCACCGTTTCGCGCTGGGAATGCGGCGATAGCGAACCCCGTTCCCACCATCCAGTGCGAAAAAAATTGGAACAGCTTGCCAAGGAAGTCAAACTGGGGGCATTAGGTGACACCATCGATATGGTCAAATCTAGCCCTTTCCCAATGATATTGGTAAACAAGCAAGACCTTGTCGTGGCAGCTTCTGCTTCTAGTGGATTTCAAGAGGGCAAGACTTGCTTTGAACAAACCCCGCAAGAAGAGCAAACTTACTTGAGATCGTTTGAACAGTATTTGGACGTTTCTGGGTTTTGGCAGACGCAAATTTCCCGGATGGATTATGAGTATATTGGCGATGACGGGGTAAGGAGGGCAATCGTGACCCGATTTACCTTTTGGGGGGAAGTTTATGCCCTCGTGCAAAAATCTTGGTGATGGCTCGTTGACAATTTGCTGAATATGCACAAAGTGTCATAGACTTTGCTAAGTCTCTATATAATAATCGCGCGGGAAATCTGGTTCTTAACTATAGCTTCCCGATCTGTTTCCAATAGTCTAGCGTAAGCTTTTGAAAAGGATTTCCAAATCGAATTTTGGAAACAATAGAAATAATAACTACAAAATGGTTAACCAACATGAATCGTTTATTCATCACGCTATCCCTCTTGTTCGTTTCTGGCTTGTCACTCGCCACACCGCTAAAAGGCGCGGTGACTTCCCCTGAACCCGGCATCCTCTGCGATAAAAAAGCTGGGTTTTGCGCAGACTCCCAAGGTATATCAATGGCTTACACGCAGAAATTCCTCGGCGGGAAGGCTGGTATGAAGCTGTTAGCCATGGGCCAGTTTGACATGACTACCTTCACGCTGACCAACGGCGTTCACTGCGAAGTCAAGCCCCAAAAATGCATGGTCAGCAAATTGAGCGACAAGGTCGATGCTGATCATACCAAGGCCCTGTTCGGCAAGTAGAGCCGGATTGCATTCCAATGCTGTTGAATTAAGCCGTTCATGGTGAGCTTGTCGAGCCATTAATTGCTTAATTATCATATATTTGAATTAACCCATTCACCCTTCGACAAGCTCAGGTCGAACGGAATAATCCTTAATTCAACAGCATTAGAATTGCATCCGTCCTTGGAACGCGCATCGCCCGTATTTCACAATCGAAGAAGGAAACATCCATGAGAGTCACAATTTTTATTCTTTCCAGCGCATTGAGCCTGATAGCCTGTGCGCAATCCCCCACCCAACTTAAGCCTTCCGCCCCGGTGGGTTCTGCTCAACCAATCAATCAACCCCCTGCCGCCAAGACTGGCGGCTTCAATAAAACTATCGTACTGCAAGGCATTAGTTTCCAAGTGACCAGTGCCAATCGAGGTTCCTTAAGCACGCTCCGCATTGTTCCTAAAGGACTAAAGGGCGACAACCAACCCATCGAAAAAGAGATAGACGGCACGGTGACAGGGGCTGAAGTGGCTGATTTGAACGCCGATGGTTCGCCCGAACTATACGTCTACGTGACCTCGGCGGGCAGTGGCTCCTACGGTTCGCTGGTTGCATATTCTGCTAACAATCGGAAATCCTTAAGCGATATCTATCTGCCGTCCTTGCAGGACGATGCCAAGGCATCGAAAGGCTATATGGGTCATGACCAATTCAGGGTCGTGGAGGGTAGCTTGGTGCGACGCTTCCCGGTGTATGGCGACAAGGACACCAACGCCAAACCCACTGGCGGAACCCGTCAAATCCAATACAAGCTGAAAGCGGGTGAAGCGGGTTGGGTGCTAAAACCGCAGCGGGTCGATAATTTTTGAAAAATTGATCGTTCCCACGTTACGGCGTCACTGCCATTAAGTTAAGGAAAACCTCGTCGTTCCGGCATGGACCGCCGGAACCTAGGCTACATGGATGGTGGGGCTTGGGGCATCCCTGCAATCTGGATACCGGCGATCCCTGACGGTATGACGGCTTAACCTAATGGCTTTGACGCTAGAGCGTAAGGAACCATAAAACATTTATCATCATGAGGCAAACCAGACGGGGAAGGGATTCCACACCGTCATCAAACAGACGTAAAAGCCACTTTCACTTAGGCTGTTTTCAAAAAAATGAGGTTTTTGTAATTTAAACCCAACCGAGAAGAACGATGAAAACATACGACAAGAACAATCCAAGAACCGGGGCGATGGGGCTTCTGGCCTCACTCGCCCTAACCTGCCTGCTCATCATCGGCGGCACTCAGTCTGCCTCGGCAACTACCTATGAGGTGACCTCTAGCCTATGCAATGGGGGAGGGGGGACTTTAGAGTGGGCCGTCCAGCAAGCGAACGCCAACCCTGGGCCTGACATTATCAACGTCTATTTTGGTCTTGAGATCGACGGGGACACCTGTAGCCTTGGCTTCTGGACCCTTCCCGTTCCGGATGCCGTTGATTATTACATGGTGAATGTCACGGACTCTTTGACCATCGAGGGCAATGGTGCAAGGATCATAGGCCACATGGGCTGGGTTGACAGCAGTGGCAATCTCAATGGTCACGAAATATGCCCATGGAGTTTGCCTGGAGTAGTCGTCACGAACATCCCTCCGGGGTTCATGAAAGTCGGTAAATTCAGGGATGCTGCCGCCAACGCCGGGCTGACGGTGACGGTGAAGAATCTCAACATTAAGCAACTGAACGGCATTGCGCGGGTGAACGATGGTGCCAGCTTGACCTTGGACAATGTCAACGCCAGCGACATTTGGAGCGTCTACCACGGGTGCGGGGATGCTGCCCTGATTGGTCAGAACAATGTCAATGTCACCCTCAAAAACAGCCGATGGGATCGCATTCTGACCTGGTCCGCTTACTTAGTGCCTGAAGTGCCGGGTGAGACGATCGCCGCCGAAAGCGGCAGTCTAAACATTGAAAACAGCAAGTTATTCAGCTTTGATTCAGCCTCTGTCTCGTGGTCCGGCACTGCCACCGACAAGGTCAACATCGTCTCCACGGAGATTTTCAATTCCGGAGGAATTGCCGTGCGCGGCGATGTTACGACGAATGTTGTCAACTCGCTGTTCTATGCTGATCCGCTTTCCCATGAAAGGTTGGATCAGCGGTTTGTCAACGCCTCGTCTGGGCCGATGAATCTGATCGCTTCCACGTTCCTTTTCGTTGAACTGAAATGCGGGCAACTATGCCAAGAAGCCGCTTCACCCGGTTATTTCTATTCAACCCTACCGGGCGGCGCCATCAATTTCCAGCAAAGCGCGGTGGGTGTTGGCTGGCCGGACCCCGTCGCCTCTGCAGGTGCCTATCTTCTCAGGACTATTTCCGCGAATCCGAATGTTTTTTCCGCGGATCAATACACGTTCATGCAACCGGATGGCCCAAGCAACACGCCGGAAATCTTGCGGGACATCACTCACCAACCGCTGCTCCTCACCTCTGGGTTGGCCTTTTCCACCGACCCGCCCCCATTGTTTTCCGCAGGCGCTTGGGCCACGCCACTGTCGCCGGGGGTGTTGATCGGGGCCGTGCCTAATGCCGGCACTGGCGGTGCGAACGAATTGAAAAGCCCCATCGACAACCAGCCCATCCTGCTGGATGTGTTTGGCACCCCACGGGTCAATGCCACTGACAACACACGCAACATCGGCGCATTGCAATATTCGGGTACGCCGGTTTTGTCTGTGGATGGCGTCGGCGACGGTTTAGTGAAATTGTCCTGGACCCGTCCGCCCGACCCGCAGGGGGGCACCATCACCGGCTACTTCCTGTATTACCGCGTGAAGGGTCACCCCGACCAATGGGGGGTTCACGATATCGGCGGTGCCTCCGTGCTTAACGATCAAATCACCGGCTTGACCAATGGTCAGGCGTATGAGTTCTGGGTCGCCGGAGTCATTGATCGTGTCGAACAACAGAGTAGCAACATCGTCACAGCCACCCCATTTGGCCCGGTCGGCATCCCCACCGTGACCGGGATACCGGGCGTGAATCAGGTGGAACTGTTCTGGACTGAACCTACCACCCTGGGCGGCCATCCGGGTCCGGTCAGCTACTTTGTGACCTACCGAGTCAAGGGGCAAACCCAGTGGATTGCTGGCCCTGGCAATCTCTCGGGCAGGATAACGACCATCCCCGGTTTGACCGGAGGCACCGAGTACGAATTCGGCGTAGCCGCACAGACTTCCGATGGTGCAACCGCTCCCGTGGTGGGCACGACCACCGCAACCCCTATCAAGTCCTGTGACGTGAATAGCGACGGGTCGGTAAACAAGACCGACATTGGGCTAATCAATGCAGCGCGGAATACGCCCGCCAGCGGGACGGGCGACTTGCGCGACCATAACTCGGACGGTGTCATCAACCTGTATGACTCTCGCCAGTGTGTATTGCTTTGCACCAAGCCTTTGTGTGCGCTTTGACCGTTAGAAGAAGCTCTATCGTTCCCACGTTTCGGCGCTGGTCGTTAGACACAAGTGGTTGAAGCCCGTCATTCCGGCATGGACTGCCGGAATCCAGTCACAGGGAGGTGAATCTGCGGGTTGGCGTGTACCTTGAATCAAACACTTACATAACGACGAGTTACCGTCCATGGCACTGGATTCCTGCAT
>CAIOOA010000277.1 GCA_903859815.1 uncultured Methylococcaceae bacterium
GAATCCAGTGCCATGGATGGTAACTTGTCGGTGCATAAGTGTCTGATTAAACATGACTGGCAAATCCTAGTTTCACGTCCCTGTGACTGGATTCCTGCTTCCCGGCAGGAATGACGGGTTATACATTAACGTTTTGCCTCATAATGAGAATTACTGATTTGAATAAGCGAAGCTTGCTTCGCCTGTCAAAGCAAGCTTTGACGCTCCCTTTTGACATCCTTGCATAACATCAGTCATCTAAACGCCATTGGCAAAAACTTGCAAAGCTTCCAAGGCTTCCTTGTAACGCATTTGTAGGATTAATTTCGACACCGCCTTAAAATCATCTGACAAAACGGTTCCCAACAGCAAGGTTTCGATCTTGTCTGACACACGCTTCGCAGCAAACAATTTCTGCGCAAGGTGTTGTTCCAGTTCCATTAACAATGGGCGCAGCAGGGACTCATCTACGCTCAACCATTCAGTCTGTTCAAGCAACGGGTCGTCACCATGGGGCTGGCCCTGTCCATTATCAATGCCTTGCCTAGGTTTGATCCATGCCAGCAAACGGGATGCCAACAATTCATGGTCTATTGGTTTGGCGATATGGTCATTCATGCCAGAGTCCAAACAAGCTTGCTTTTCTTCCACCATGGCGGAGGCCGTCATGGCAATGATAATCAAATTCCGACCTTCTGGCAGGTCTCGGATTTGACGGGTTGCCGCAAACCCGTCCAGCACTGGCATTTGCAAATCCATCAACACCACATCAAACGCCTTCTTTCGCACCCAATCCACGGCCTCCGCACCATTCTCCGCCAAGGTGACATGAAGCCCCATTCTTTCTAAAAAGGTCGTGGCAATGAGTTGGTTAAACAGAATGTCTTCCACCAGTAATATTTCCGCGCCATGGATAGGGGCAGTCAGTACGCTGTATTTTTGCTTAACCAGCGTGGCAACGGCTGAATAACTGTCTGACAGAGCCGAATCAACATCGCTGCCTAGGCATTGGAATTGAGCGGTAAATACGAAGACACTGCCCTGCCCTACCCTGCTCGTCACCCAAATTTCACCCCCCATCAGTCCCACCAAACTCTTGGCTATCGACAACCCTAAGCCGCTACCGCCAAACCGACGGGTGATTGATGTGTCTGCTTGGGTGAATGGCATGAATAATTCTTGAATCATTTCAGTGGCAATGCCTATGCCGGTATCGCTGATGCTAAAGCGGAGCATCACATTGCCAGCCTGCAACTCTTGTTGAGGCAATAGCTCGACTAAAATGTGAATCTCACCCTGATGGGTGAATTTGACGGCGTTGGCAATTAGATTGTTCAGCACCTGCCCTAGCCTTAGACTATCGCCGATGAGAGTGTTAGGAACCTCTTGAGGTACCTCCACAAACAAATTAAGCCCTTTATCCTTCAGTTTCTGCGAGAACATGTCAGTAGCATTCCGCAATGCTTCCTTTAGGTTGAATGAGGCCGATTCGAGATGCAGATGTCCTGATTCAATCTTGGAGTAATCCAAAATATCATTGATGAGGCTTAACAGGGATTTGGAGGCCATCTTAAGTTTAGACAAATACTCCCTCTGCACAGCGGTCAATTCGGTATCCAACACTAGGCTTGAAAACCCGATGATGGCGTTCATCGGTGTGCGGATTTCATGGCTCATATTGGCGAGGAAACTAGACTTGACCCGCATCGCAACCTCGGCCTTTTCCTTGGCGATCTGCAAGGCTTCATTAAATTCGTGTTCGGCAGTGACATCTTGGAGAATCGCCAACATGCCCTTTCCCGGGTCATTGATATCCAAGGCCCGTGCGACCAGCTTGGATAGGAATAGGCTGCCGTCTTTCTTTAAAACAGGTTGTTCTCGAACAAAGGTTTCGCCACGCTCAACCGCCGGATAACAGGCTTCACCCAATTGGTCGTAGGCAGCTTCATCCACATACCATTTCCGGGTGGGCATCCCGTTCATCTCGCCGGGATCGTAGCCGAACAGTTCTTCCAATTTGCGATTGCAACGCAGGATAATGCGATTGTGCATCAGGGCGATACCCACGCCTGCCGAATCAAAAATGGCTTGCAACTCTTGGTTGGTGTTGCGCAATTCAAGTTCAAGCTGCTTACGTTCGGTAATGTCGGTGATGGTTCCAACCACGCGTAGCGCTTGACTGTTTTCGTCCCATTCCACCACCTTGCCCCGGCTGAGCATCCATTTGTAACGACCCTCCTTGGTGCGCATTCTATATTCCAAATCAAAGGCTTGCGATGATTCTAGTTTTTGATGTTCGGTTGCAATAACCCACTCCCTTTCGTCGGGATGCACCATCTGATACCAAGTGTCCACCGTTTCCGGGAATTCATAAGGTTCGTATCCCAGCAGGGTAAAATAAGGTTTACTTAGCACTACTTGATTGGATTGCACAAACCAATCCCAAATGCCATCGCGGGAGGCTTCCAAAGCATAGGCATAGCGTTGCTCGCTGTCTCGCAGCTTGTCTAGCAGGTTTATCTTTCCAGAAATGTCATGATTGATGCCTAGCATCCGCATGGGTTTGCCATGGTTGTCATGCTCGATCACAGCGGCTGCATGGATATGGCGTATCAAGCCATCCGGCAAAACAATGCGGAAAGTATCCTCATAGCGTGTGTCATTGTTCAAGGCTTCCAATAATTTGGCCTCGGCTTGCTCCACGTCATCCGGGTGCAATCTTGAACGCCAGAAATCATGGTTGGTCTTGCGCGAAGCTTCGCGCATGTCGTACCAAACGCACATCCGCTCATCCCATTCCACCTCGCCATTGACAATATTCAAACTCCATATTCCTATGTTGGCGGCATCGGTGGCAAGTTTTAGGCGCTGCATGGCCTCACTCAGAAGCTCGGCCTGTCGGTTAAGTTGTTGGTTGGCTTGCAACAAAGCTTGTTCTGTCTGATTGATGCGCAAAGAAGTGCCATCCGGGCCTAGGCCGTGATAGCCAGAGGGTGCATAATCATACAAGTCTTCGAGTTCGGCGACAGTGGCGGCAAGCTTTTCTTCCATTATTGCCTTGGCCCGAAGTTGATCGGCCTCCCGCAATTCACGGACCATGGCAAAGCGTTCAATGGCATGTTCGACGGCACGGGTGAGGCTTTCCGGGTTCATCCAACTCTTGCCGATCAATTCTTGCGCACCCAACCAAAGAACGGCGGAACTTTTCAAATGGCTTAGCTTGCCAGTCACGACAACGACCGGGAAACTCGGTGTATCGGGAGCGCCCAATGCCTTCAGCAATTCAGTCGCGTTGTCATCGGGCAGATGGTAGTCAACCAGAATGCAATCCAGTTGCCCATTTTCACTTTGACAGATTTGTAGCGCAGAGGAAACCGTATCGGCCTCCAAGATTTGATAGTTTCGCTCCGAACCCTTCTGCAACATTTCGCGCATCATCTGTCGGTCTTCTGGATTGTCATCGACAATCAGCACCCGGAGTTCGTCAGTTGGGTTTGCGCGGTTCATCGGCTGGGACTCAAAGGTTTTCGTCAGTATTCTGTTTGGTCGGAAGCAGCCATCGCTCCAAAGTCAAGAAGGTTTCGCAAGCCGAATGGATTTGGATCGATTCATCTGCTCTTGCTTCCAGCACACTTGCCCTAAACGACTGCCACATCTCACCGGTTGCCTCGCCATAACCGTTGAAAAAAGCGGCCCCGTTGACGGCATCAAGCCCCAAGGTCTGCGATAAATGCCGGCTAATGACCTGCCCGCCCAAGCTTGCGCCTTCCATCACATAAAGACAACCCAAAGCCGCAGCTATATTGTCACAAACCGGCAAATCCGTGCATAGGGGAAGCTGTGCCAAGGCATCGCCTGTAACCCCCAACATCTGCAAATCTTGCTCAAGCAATGGCGATTTGGCACGGAGGTGAATGTCCGGCAACCAATGCGGCAATTCGTGAAGCTGCGCAAGCCGGGTTTCCAAAGGGCGGCAATAACCCCAGAAGGATTTGATTAGACGCAGATAATCGGTGGAGGAAAAACGAGGCGATAACAAGTTTAGTCTTCGTTCCAAGCGTTCATGGAGAGGCCAAGTGGCTTGTTTCAGTGATGTCAGTATGGAAGTCATGGAAACAGTTATTTATATTTCATTTTGAAAATTAAGATCGTGGCCGCCAAGACGAAAGTCACTAAGTTGGCGATGATCAACGGCCAATTGGTGATGAGAAAACCATAGACCAGCCAGAGGAAGATGCCACTGGTAAAAATGACATACATCCACAGCGAAATGCCGGAGGTGTCCTTGGTTTTGATGGTATGCAAAGCTTGTGGGACGAAAGAAAGTGTGGTCAAGATGGCTGCTACAAAGCCGATGAATTCGATCATATTGAGTTTTCCAAATGAGAAGGTAGGGTATCGTTGGAATACCCAAAAGCATTTGCCAAAATTATTCCCTGATATTACAGAGCGCCCAAGGATTGGATCGTCAAAGCTTGCTTTGACCCAGGATTGGATCGTCAAAGCTTGCTTTGACCCAGGATTGGAGCGTCAAAGCTTGCTTTGACCCAGGATTGGAGCGTCAAATCTTGCTTTGACCCAGGATTGGAGCGTCAAA
>CAIOOA010000278.1 GCA_903859815.1 uncultured Methylococcaceae bacterium
CGCCTATCGATAATCATATCTATGGCCCCATGTTCAAGTAGGAATTCACTTCGCTGGAAACCCTCCGGCAGTTTTTCCCGTACTGTCTGCTCGATCACTCGTGGACCGGCAAAGCCGATCAGGGCACCAGGCTCACCGATATTGATGTCACCCAACATTGCCAGGCTGGCAGACACCCCACCCATGGTTGGGTCGGTCATCACCGAGATGAAAGGAAGGCCGACATCGGCCATTTTTGCCAATGCAGCACTAGTCTTTGCCATTTGAAACAAAGAAAGCAAAGATTCCTGCATACGCGCACCTCCACTGGCTGAAAAACATACCATCGGGATTTTATGTTCCAAGCAAATATTGATGCCACGCACAAATCCTTCGCCGACGACAGAACCCATCGAGCCAGCCATAAACTCAAAGTTAAACACTGCCGCCACCACGGGTCGACCCTTCAATTGTCCATGGATGACAATCAGGGCATCCCTCTCCCCGGTCTGTTTTTGCGCCTGCGACAAACGGTCTTTGTACTTTTTACTGTCTTTGAATTTCAAAGGGTCTAATGGACTTAGATTGTGCGCCAGTTCAACTTGATTCTCAGAATCCAAAAAAGCGTAAATGCGTTTTCGTGCGGGAATGCGCATGTGATAGCTGCATTTTGGGCAGACATCCAAATTTCTCTCGACTTCGGCACGATACAGGATGGCGCTGCACACGTCACATTTGCACCACAATCCCTCCGGCACCACGCTTTTGGTGGATGCATCGGTGCGGATCTTCGACAATACCTTTTTATGAAACCAACTACTCACTTTAGACCCCAGGGTTTATTCAGGCATTAAGCGACTTGCGCATGGAACTTAGCAAATCGGTGATGTCTCGTAATGCGAGCGAGGTATCCTCTCCCGCAGCCTCAATTTTTCCGACCAAGGCGCTGCCAACCACCACGCCATCTCCCAGCTTGGAAACAGCCGCCGCGGTTTCTGCGTTTTTCACGCCAAAGCCGATCTCAATGGGCAAGCTCGTCAATTTGCGAATCTCCTTGATTTTCCGCTCGACATCGCCAAGATTTAAGTGTGAGGCTCCGGTCACGCCTTTAAGCGATACATAATACAGGTATCCGCGCCCGAGTTGGCCCATTTTTGCAATGCGTTCTTCGGTGCTGTTGGGTGCCAGCAGAAAAATCGGGTCTATGCCAGCCTTATCCAGCATGGGCAGCAATTCAGACGATTCTTCCGGCGGCATGTCCACGGTGAGGATGCCATCAACGCCAACTTCCTTCGCTTTGTCCACAAAGTTTTGATAACCCAAGGATTCAACCGGGTTCAAATAGCCCATCAAAACCACGGGTGTGGCATCGTCTTGCAGACGGAACTCCCTGACCAGTTCAAGCACTTTGCGTAAGCTCATCTTATGGGCGAGTGCGCGTTCACTGGCACGTTGGATCACGGGTCCGTCAGCCATCGGATCGGAAAAAGGGACACCCAATTCAATGACATCCGCACCGGCTTTGACCATCTCGTGCATGGCAGGCACGGTGAAGCCAGGATTGGGATCACCCGCCGTGATGAATGGGATTAGCGCCTTGCGCCCAGCTTGCTTGAGGTTCTCAAGTGTTTTAGTAATTCGGCTCACAGAGAAATTCCTTCGCGTGCGGCTATCGTATTAATGTCTTTATCACCCCGGCCCGACAAATTGACCAGAATGGTTTTGTCCTTGGCAAGGGTAGGTGCCAATTTCATGGCATAGGCAATGGCGTGGGAAGACTCCAACGCAGGGATGATGCCTTCCAAACGGGTCAGGGCATGAAAACCTTGCATGGCTTCATCATCGGTGATGCTGACATAGTGAGCGCGACCGGAATCTTTAAGCCAAGCATGTTCAGGACCCACCCCCGGATAGTCCAACCCTGCCGAAATGGAATGGGTTTCGATGATTTCACCATCCTCGTCTTCCATCAGATAGGTGCGGTTGCCATGCAACACACCCGGCCGGCCCGCACTCAACGGGGCGGAGTGACGGCCCGTTGCAATGCCATCCCCTGCCGCTTCGACGCCATGCATGGCGACCTCATGGTCGTCTATGAAGGGATAAAACAGACCGATGGCATTGGAGCCTCCGCCAACGCAAGCGACCAACACATCTGGGTTGTGCCCGGTCATTTCCAGCATCTGCTCTTTGGACTCGCGGCCGATGACGGCCTGAAAATCCCTGACCATGGCAGGGTAGGGGTGCGGACCCGCCACCGTGCCTATGATATAGAAAGTATTGTCCACATTCGTCACCCAGTCACGCATAGCCTCGTTGAGTGCATCTTTCAATGTCTTGGAGCCAGATTCAACCGGCACGACCTTCGCACCCAGCAGTTTCATGCGCAATACATTAGGAGCTTGCCGGGCCACGTCAACCGATCCCATATAGACGACACATTCAAGCCCCAGTCGGGCGGCTACCGTCGCAGTGGCGACACCATGTTGTCCTGCACCGGTTTCAGCGATGATGCGCGTCTTGCCCATGCGTTTGGCAAGCAAGGCTTGGCCCACGGTGTTATTCACTTTATGTGCGCCGGTGTGGTTCAAGTCCTCGCGTTTGAGGAAAATTTGCGCACCGCCCATTTCCCGGCTAAGGCGCTCGGCATGATAGATAGGCGATGGCCGACCCACATAATGCTGCAAATCGTAGTCCAGTTCTGCCAAGAATTCCTTGTCTTTCATGTAGCGGTAATAGGCTTCGGTCAATTCGCTGATGGGCAACATCAGCGTTTCAGCCACGAAAATGCCCCCATAAGGACCGAAATGACCGCGTTGGTCAGGCAGATTGTAAGATTCAGTTAATTCGAGATTGGTCAAAGCTTTGGACCTCATTAATAAACGCCGCCATTTTATCCGCATCCTTGACACCTTTCGCAAGCTCCACGCCGCTACTCACGTCCAAGCCATAAGGACGCACCTGTTGTAATGCATCCCTTGCGTTCCCCGGGTTAAGACCGCCTGCCAAGATGACCGGCAATGGGCAACTTGGCGGAATCATTGCCCAGTCAAAACCTTTTCCCGTACCGCCTTTTGCCAAGGGATCATCCGCGTCCAGCAGTAAGCCGACGGCGGAACGATAGTATGACGCAACCACTAGCAAATCGGTTCCTGCATTCATACGAATGGCTTTAATATAGGATCGCTTAAACGATTCACAATATTCTGGGCTTTCATCGCCATGAAACTGCAATAAGTCAATCCGTACAGCATGAACAATCTCTTCGACCCTCTGCGGGTTTTCATCCACAAACAAACCCACGACGGTCACGAAGGGAGGCAATGCTGCAACGATGGCCTGAGCTTGCGCAATATCCACAAAACGGGGGCTGGATGGGTAAAACACCAAGCCAATGGCATCCACCCCTAACCAAGCTGCCGCTTTGGCATCCTCAATTCGAGTAAAGCCACAAATTTTAACGCGAGTCCGCATGTTGGAGGTGTGAATTATGGTAATGGTGTTGGCAATGATTACAGCTTGACCCAAGGCTCCATGGTATTGCATTCCATGTGGCATACTTGAACA
>CAIOOA010000279.1 GCA_903859815.1 uncultured Methylococcaceae bacterium
AACTTTGCAGTTGATCGCTCAAGTTGGCTTTGGGTTTGCAGGCATCGCGGCAACGTGCATCCAAGGTGCAACACAGCGAGCAGAGCGCACCCTCATAGACCGGACAATATGCCTTGTCCTCCGCTTCAAAATTCTTTTGACAGATGCAACAGCGATCCGCCGGGTTGGCCTCGCCCCAGTTCCTCGAACGGGGTGAGTGATAGTAATGGCCTTGGGTGGCCCAAGCGATCAACGGTGTCAGCAGAAACGCCACACCCAAGGCCAAATAAGCAGAAAAGGCTTGCAGCCCTTCCCCCAATAACCCCAAAAATGCGGCAATGGCGACGGCTGAGGCGCAGAGCGTGGACAATACCCCCACCGGGTTGATGTCATGCAGATAAGCGCGCCGGAACTCGACTTGTGGGGGGCTAAATCCCAGCGGTTTGTTGATGGTCAAATCGGCCACCACCGCGCCGATCCAAGCGATGGCCACATTGGAAAACAGCCCCAATACCCTCTCCAATGCACCAAACACGCCCAATTCCATCAACAGCAATGCGATCATGACATTGAAAACCAGCCAAACCACCCGGCCGGGGTGGCTATGGGTCAGGCGGGAGAAAAAGTTCGACCATGCCAAAGAACCGGCGTAGGCATTGGTCACATTGATCTTGATCTGGGAAATCACCACAAACAAAGTAACAATAGCAAAGCTCAGTTGCGGATTGTCAAAAACGTAGCCATAAGCGACTAAATACATCTGCGTCGGTTCGTGGGCATGTCCGCTTGCCACGCCATGCTGTATCGCCAAATAGGCCAGCAAGGCTCCACCCAACTGCCGGGCCATGCCAAGGATGATCCAGCCCGGACCCGCGACAATGGCGGCAGTCCACCAACGCCAGCGGTTCTTCTCGGTTTTTTCCGGCAAAAAGCGCAGAAAATCGACCTGCTCGCCAATTTGCGCCACCATCGAAAATGCCACCGTGCTGGCCGCGCCAAAGCTTATCCAGTCAAACCCTGCCGCCGAGCGCCCGGTGAAACTGACCAACCCGGCAACAGCCTCAGGCTCGCGGGTCAGCACCGCGACATAAGGCACGATCAACAACACCAACCATACCGGTTGGGTCCACAATTGCAGGCGGTTGATATTGGTGATGCCGTAAGTGACCAAGGGTATGACGACCAGGGCGCTGACCAAGTGGGCAAAGCCAATCGATATGCCAAAATACAATTCTAAGGCCAAAGACATGATCGACGCTTCCAATGCGAACAAGGTGAAGGTGAAGGAAGCGTAGATCAGCGAGGTCATCGTCGAACCGATGTACCCAAAGCCAGCACCTCGCGTCAGCAAATCCATGTCGATATTGTGACGGGCGGCATAGTAGGTGATCGGCAGGCCAGTCAAGAAGATAATCACCCCCACGCATAAAATCGCCCAGAAGGCATTGGTGAAGCCATAATTGATGGTCAATGCCCCGCCTATGGCTTCCAATACTAAGAACGAAATGGAACCAAACGCGGTGTTGGCGACGCGAAATTCGGACCATTTGCGGAATGACCGGGGCGCGAATCGCAAGGCGTAATCTTCCATGGTCTCGTCGGCGACCCAAGCATTGTAGTCCCGCCGTACTTTGGCGATTTTTTGTAGGCTATATTCCCCCATTCAATCTGTGCCCCCTCGTCAAACCAAAACTCGTTTGGCAGTCACCCAAGCAGTGCCTCAATGGCTTCAAAGGATGTTAATTAGCAAATTTAATGCCTTAATTACTGCCGATCATACCCAAATTCCAAAATGATGGGGGTTCCTTGGTTATGAATGATCATTTGTTTACGCTGGTCTTCAGGATTGACTCGTGTTTCGGTGTTGACTGCTTCGGCTTGGCTGGCAGGTTTCTTAGGTGCAGGGGCTTCGCTACTCTTTGATTGCCCACCACCCAAACTTCCTCCGACGGGGGGAGCCGATAATTCGACAGCATTAGGGGTTTTGCCGCCAACCGATGGGGGTTTGGGCGCTTCGACGGGAGGTGAGGACGGTTTGACGACGGATGGACTGACCGGCTTGTCCCTGATTTCAACATCGACCGTAGGCTTCCAAGGCGCGACACCCGCCGTTTGCCCGGTCTTGGGAATATTGAGTTCGGCAAGCAGATTCAGGCAAACCGTGCCTAGGCGGTCGGCGAAGAAATTCAGCGAGACGGGTTTGTTCGGGGCTCCAATCAATTCATCAATATCCGCAGGCACGCTAAATTCACCAGTGAGCTTCACCGGTTTCTCGGTCTTGTTCGGCGACCGCAATAGGCAAGACACCGGCACGACATTAGCCTTTTGAAAATCGAGAGCCCGCGGGTCGGAGTTGCCAAAATCCAAGGTAAACCCAGGTGGCGTGGCTTTTTTTTCGACTTTTCCGATTTTCCCTTCCAAGGCATAGCCTAGGATTTCCTGCTTAGGCGCGGCAGGTTTCACCGGATAACCCAAAGAACTCAGATTGGCACTGATGGTTTCTGTCAACTGCCTGCGCTGCTCGGGGGTGGCAATGGATTCTAAGTTGTCTGGCAAAATCACCAAGTTTAATTGGGTCACCCTTTCTGGATTTGACAAGCTTGGCCTCGACTTTTCGTCAGTCGCACAGGCGGACAACAGCATACCTATCAATAACCCCAATATTGCAATTCGCATAACTAGCCTCAAGCTTTAATATTGACCAACACATAGCCTATTATCCGCCAATATATCAGTTTATTGGATAACCACCTATTTTTACCCATACGGAGATTTATCTGACATCGTAAATTAAAACCATGTCATGCGGCATACGTCATATGACGTATTGAGGCATTTTCTGTGAGCCTCTTTAATGGGAGCCGAAGCTAGAAATATCCAATCCAAACGACGACACAGAGGTTTTGCGATGAAAAACACACTCAAAGCCAGAGCATCGGCCCATCGTGGAAGTGCGGCGAGATGGTTGCTGCCGGCATTCATGGCGCTTGCTTGCACACCTGACGCCTACGCGGGCGCCACTTTTAAAATTGACGACACAAAATGGCTCAGCATCGGTGCTGGCTTGCGGTCAAGCTTTTATGCGCAAGAAAGAGGGGCCGCCAACGGCTCCGGTTGGTCAAACAACTTTTATCTCGACAACATGCGTTTGTATGTCAACGGCCAAATCCATAAATACATCAAAATGGAATTTAACACTGAAGTCAGGGCGGGCAATAACACGGGCGACACGATCCGCGTATTGGATGCCATCGGCAAATTTGAATTTGACCCGGCTTTCAACATATGGGGAGGGCGTTTGTTACTCCCCACCGAAAGGCGTGAACTGAACGGTCCTTTCTTCAGTGCGGTTTATGACATTTTCGCAACCGGAACCCCATTCCAGCCCTCTGATTTTAATATCGAGTTCAAGACTAACGGCACTTCGGCGGGTGCGGCGGGCCGCGATCAGGGTGTCGTCCTCTGGGGTGCGGTGTATGAGGGCCGCTTTCAATATGCGGCAGGGTTCTCCCAGGGTTTGGTCAATGGTGCCAACCAAAACGACGACCTGATGTATTCGCAACGTGTGTCTTATAACTTTTTGGAGGTCGAAAAAAACCCCGGTTACTATACGTCGGGAACCTATTACGGTAAGGGCGGGGATATCCTGACCCTCGCTGCGTCCAATCAGTATCAATATCACGGGGCGGGTACAGAGCTTGACCCGGGTACGTTCCGTGGAACCGAAGTGGACGTTTTGTTTGAAAAATTAATGCCCAGTAATTTAGGCGTCCTCACATTTAACGGTGAATACAAAAACTACGGTATCTCCGGATTCGACATGTTTAGCCGCCGGTTGGTGACATACGGTGCTGTCAATGGGTTTGCGATGTTTGAAGGGCAGGCATTCGATGTCAGCTTGATGTACCTATTACCGCAAAAAGTGGCGATAGGTCAATTTCAACCCTATCTACGTTATGTCGAAGTCATGCCTATCAATAGTTCTGACCGAAATAATTGGGAGGCTGGTTTGAACTATATCATTGACGGGCATAATGCCAATGTATCTTTGATTTATAACTATGGTGACTTGATGACCAAGGGTTTGAATTACACAGATACTGTGCAGGGTAACCATGTCAGTGCGGTAAGACTCGCATTTCAATTACAAATTTAACCTTAGACTCAACCCCTTACCAAGAAGGAGTGACTGGAATGAAATCATTTAGATCTATCGGCAATCTTCTGGCGACGGCGACCCTGTGGTTGCTGTCGTCCTTATTGTCAACAACGGCACTAGCCGAAGAAACCATTAAAGTCGGCATATTGCATTCTTTATCCGGCACCATGGCCATCAGCGAAACCACGCTGAAAGACACCATGCTGATGCTGATCGAAGAGCAAAACAAGAAGGGAGGTTTGCTAGGCAAAAAGCTGGAGGCCGTGGTGGTCGACCCCGGCTCCAACTGGCCTTTGTTTGCGGAAAAAGCCCGCGAATTGTTGCAGAAGAATAAAGTGGCAGCCATTTTTGGTTGCTGGACCTCGGTTTCGCGCAAATCGGTGTTGCCGGTATTGGAGGAATTGAATGGTTTGCTGTTTTACCCGGTGCAATACGAGGGCGAGGAATCCTCTAAAAACGTGTTTTACACCGGGGCTGCGCCCAACCAGCAGGCCATCCCGGCAGTGGATTATTTGATGAACGATTTAGGGGTGAAGCGCTGGGTGTTGGCCGGGACGGATTACGTCTACCCGCGCACCACCAACAAGATTCTGGAGGCTTATCTTAAATCCAAGGGTGTCAAAGACAAGGACATCATGATTAATTACACGCCCTTCGGTCATTCCGATTGGCAAAGCATCGTCGCCGATATCAAGAAATTTGGCACGGCGGGCAAAAAGACGGCGGTGGTGTCCACCATCAATGGCGATGCCAACGTGCCTTTCTATAAGGAACTGGGCAACCAAGGCATCACCGCCGACAAACTGCCCGTGGTGGCATTCTCGGTGGGCGAGGAAGAACTGTCCGGCATCGACACCAAGCCTTTGGTCGGTCACTTGGCGGCATGGAACTACTTCATGAGCGTGGATACCAAGGAAAATGCCGAATTCATCAAAAAATGGCATGAATTCATCAAGAATCCCAAGCGCGTGACCAACGACCCGATGGAGGCCCATTACATTGGCTTCAACATGTGGGTGAAGGCTGTGCAAAAAGCCGGGACGACGGACACGGATGCGGTCGCCAAGGCGATGATTGGGATTGAATTCCCCAACTTGACCGGCGGCGTGGCGAAGATGAACAAGGCCCACCACCTTTCCAAACCCGTGTTAATCGGCGAAATTCAAGACGACGGGCAGTTCCAGACGGTATGGCAAACCAAGGGCTTGGTGGATGGCGATGCTTGGTCAGATTTCCTGCCGGAAAGCAAGGTCATCATCGCCGATTGGACACCGCCCATCAATTGCGGCAACTACAACACCAAAACCAAGAAGTGTTCCGGTCAGAAATATTGAGCCACACTGACTTGATCGTTCCCGCAGGATGGCGGGAACGATACGGCCCCGCCGGGGCATTGCCATGAAATGAAAATCCCACTAGGAATGTATCATGTCGAAGCGAAACAACAATCCCATGCTGCCCTGCTGGGAGAAGCCTCTCTTGCTGCTGGCATCTGGCCTATGGGTGCTTGCCTTGCTATTGGCTGGACTTGCCCCGGCACGGGCCGATGCCTTGGCCGATGCCCTAAACCCCTTGCCCACCGTTGCCATGGCCGACATGGAACAAGCGATAGGCAAGCTGGCACAAGTCCAAGACCCGCGAGTCGGCGGAGTGCTGAAAGCCTTGCTTGAAGCTCGGCTATTCTATGTCAAGGAAAGCAAAAGGGTCGTGTTTGCCGACCCAAAAGACGACGGTTTTAAACTCACGGACGCCTTGACTGGCGAAGCCTTGGGCGAGGTAGGCCGTTTCGATGTCAAAAAGATTCCCATCACCAATGCATTGCGCACGGTGTTGAACTCGGCAATCGCCAAGCTTGAATTGACCGCCCCCGATGCCAAGCAGCGGCTGAAGGCGGTCGAGTCAATCATCCAAAACCCAAACCCTGAAGCGCTGGCATTATTGACCAAACAAGTCGGGCAAGAACCCGACAACACGGTGCGTGAAGCCATTCAAGTCGCCTTGTCCTTGGCCGACTTGTCAGGATCGGACAAGACTTTGCGCGTACAAGCCATCCATGCCTTGGAAGGCAATTTGAACCAAGAAGTGCGCAATCGCTTGACTGCGCTGCAAGAGAAAACTGAGACCGGGGATTTCATTGAACCGGATAGCGACATCCGCAACCTTGCGGCGGTTGCCCTGAAAAAAATACAACTCAAACTGGAAATGAACCGTTTGGGTGAAATGCTTTTCTTCGGATTAAGCCTAGGCGCGGTACTCGTACTCGCCGCCATTGGGCTGGCGATTACCTTCGGCGTCATGGGGGTCATCAACATGGCCCATGGCGAACTGATGATGATCGGCGCTTATACGACTTATGTTGTGCAACTATTGATGCCGAATGCCATCGATTATTCACTTTTTGTTGCCATTCCGGCAGCATTCGTCATTACTGCGCTGGTCGGCATCGGCATTGAGCGCGGCATTATCCGCTTCTTGTATGGCAGGCCATTGGAAACCTTGCTGGCGACCTTCGGCTTGAGTTTAGTGTTGCAGCAACTGGTGCGCTCCATCTTCTCACCCCTCAACCGTAGCGTATCGACACCTTCTTGGATGAGCGGTTCGCTGGAAATCAACAGCGCCTTGTCGCTGACCTTGAACCGGTTTTATATCATTTTGTTCAGTTTGCTGGTGTTTTGGGGCTTGCTGATGATTTTGAAAAAGACCCGGCTCGGTCTGGAAGTGCGGGCCGTCGCGCAAAACCGCGCCATGGCGAAAGCCATGGGCATCCGCACTGACTGGGTGGATGCCATGACCTTCGGCTTGGGTTCGGGCATCGCCGGCGTGGCGGGCGTGGCCTTGAGCCAATTGACCAATGTCGGGCCGAACTTGGGTCAAGCCTATATCGTCGATTCATTCATGGTGGTGGTGTTCGGCGGAGTGGGCAATCTATGGGGAACCTTGGTCGGCGGCCTAACGCTGGGCGTGGCTGACAAAATCCTCGAACCCTATGTCGGCACGGTATTGGCTAAGATTCTGATGCTGATCTTCATCATTCTATTTATCCAAAAGCGGCCTCGGGGACTTTTCCCACAAAAAGGCCGGGCGGCGGAGGGTTAGGTTATGGGCATTGGAAACCTGTTGGCACGGGATCGTGTAGGCAAAACATTTTTGACCTTATTGGCCTTGTTCGCAGTCGTCGTATCAACCTTGAACTTGCTAGTGCCGGAAGCGTCTGCCTTCCATGTCAGCACCTTCACGGTGACAGTGGCGGGGAAATACTTATGTTACGCGCTGCTCGCCCTTGCCGTGGATTTGGTGTGGGGCTATTGCGGCATACTCAGCTTGGGCCACGGTGCATTTTTTGCGTTGGGTGGTTATGCAATGGGCATGTACATGATGCGACAAATAGGCGAGCGCGGGGTTTATGGCAATGCGCTATTACCCGACTTCATGGTGTTTTTGAATTGGAAGGAATTGCCCTGGTATTGGCTGGGTTTCGATCATTTCTGGTTCGCCTCTCTGATGGTTTTGTTGGTTCCGGGCCTATTGGCCTGCCTGTTTGGCTGGCTGGCCTTTCGTTCACGGGTCACCGGGGTATACCTTTCGATCATCACCCAAGCCTTGACCTATGCCTTCATGTTGGCTTTTTTCCGCAATGAAATGGGGTTTGGCGGGAATAATGGCCTGACCGACTTTAAAGACATTTTAGGTTTCAATCTACAGAAGGATGGGACGCGGGTGGCAATTTTTCTGCTCAGTGCATTATTCTTAGGTCTAGGTTATATCACTTCCCGCTTCGTGGTGGAGTCAAAAATGGGTCGGGTAGTGACAGCGGTGCGCGATGCGGAATCCCGCACCCGTTTCATAGGGTATAAGGTGGAACATTTCAAACTGTGGATTTTCGTGTTCTCGGCGGTTTTGGCCGGCATTGCCGGGGCTTTGTATGTGCCTCAAGTAGGCATCATCAACCCTAGCGAGTTTTCCCCGCTCAACTCATTGGAATTGGTCATCTGGGTGGCTGTCGGCGGACGCGGCACTCTTTACGGGGCGGTGTTGGGCGCAATCTTGGTCAATTATGCCAAGACGATATTCACCGGCATACTCCCGGAAGTCTGGCTATTCGCGCTGGGCGGCTTGTTCGTCGCAGTGACTTTGTTCATGCCTGACGGGCTGGTCGGCGTGGCGCGGCGGCTGCGCCTTGGGGGTGTACGATGAGTACGGTTCGCATCCATGATCCCGTCACAGACGAAAACGATGGCGTTGCCTCACCCGAACTGGACACCGCCCACGGGCCGATCCTTTACCTAGAAGATGTGACGGTTAGTTTCGATGGCTTTCGCGCCTTGAATGTGTTGTCGCTTTACATCGATGATGGCGAACTGCGCTGTATCATCGGCCCGAATGGTGCCGGCAAGACCACGATGATGGATGTCATCACCGGCAAAACGCGGCCCGACGCAGGCACGGTGTTTTTCGGTCAGACCATCGATTTGTTGAAATTGGACGAACCCTCCATCGCCCAAGCTGGCATCGGCAGGAAATTTCAAAAACCGAGCGTGTTCGAGCAGTTAACGGTCTTTGAGAACCTGGAGTTGGCGATGCACACCGACAAGCGGGTTTGGCCCACATTGTTTGCCCGCCTAAACTCGACACAACGGGATGACATCGAAATCGTCATGGAAACCATCGGTTTGACCGCACAACGCCAGGAGCGGGCGGGTTCACTTTCGCATGGGCAGAAACAATGGCTGGAAATTGGCATGTTGCTAATGCAAAAACCGAAATTATTATTAGTCGACGAGCCGGTGGCCGGCATGACCCACCAAGAAACCGAGCGCACCGCCGAATTGTTATTGTCTTTGGCGGGCAAGCATTCCGTTGTGGTGGTCGAGCATGACATGGAATTCGTCCGCTCCATCGCCCGTAAAGTCACCGTGCTGCACGAGGGCTCGGTGTTGACCGAGGGGACCATGGACGAGGTGCAAAACCATCCCCGCGTCATTGAAGTTTATTTGGGGGACTGATGCTCACTATTACTGGATTGAATCAATTTTACGGTGAAAGCCATATCCTTTGGAATTTGGACATGACTATCCCCAGCGGTCAATGCACTTGCCTGATGGGGCGCAATGGCGTGGGCAAAACCACCTTGCTGAAATGCATTATGGGACTGTTGCCGGTGAAAACCGGCAAGATTGAATTGCAAGGTGTGGACATCGCCCCGTTGCCAGCAGAAAAGCGAGCTGGTTTGCGGGTCGGTTATGTGCCACAAGGCCGGGAAATCTTTCCGTTAATGACGGTCGAGGAAAACCTTAAAACCGGCTTGGGGGCACGGCACGACAAGCAGAACAAGATACCCGAACACATTTTCGAGATTTTCCCGGTGTTGAAAAGCATGTTGGGCCGACGCGGAGGCGATTTGTCCGGCGGTCAACAACAACAACTCGCGATAGGCCGCGCCTTGGTCCTCGATCCCCAATTATTGATTTTGGATGAACCCACCGAGGGCATACAACCTAACATCGTCCATGAAATCGGCGATGTGATCTTGCGCTTAAACAAGGAAATGGGCGTTACCGTGTTACTGGTCGAACAAAAGCTTCCCTTTGCAAGACGGGTCGGCAACCAATTTTTCATCATGGAAAAAGGCCGCGGCGTGGCTTCTGGTAAAATGGGCGAATTGGATGATGAGATTGTGAAGAGGTATTTGTCCGTATAATCGGTTGCGGTTTTACTTAACCATATCAACTACCCATATACGGAGCGTCCACAGCAATTCTCATTATGGCTAAAACGCCGTCATTCCGGCATGGACTGCCGGAATCCAGTGCCATGGACGGTAACTTGTCGGTTCATAAGTGTCTGATTAAACATGACTGGCAAATTCTAGTTTCACGTCCCTGTGACTGG
>CAIOOA010000280.1 GCA_903859815.1 uncultured Methylococcaceae bacterium
AGGACAAATCGGCAGGACAGCCGATTTGCACGGCTCCGCCGCCCGTAGGGTTCGGGACAGGGATGTTCCGAATGCATCCAGTCACTTGGACGTGAAACTTGAATTAACCCGCAATGCTTAATCAAATACTTACGAAACCGACCCGTTACCGTCCGTGGCACTGGATTCCGGCAGTCCATGCCGGAATGACGGCTTCCGCGCCAAAATGAGAATTGCTGCGGATTGTTTCCTGAATTTGTTTTGACGTGCTTCAATTTAACCAGTATTTTATCCAGAAGACTCTATTGATTGATTATCGCCAAACCCCATGACAGACCAAAATAATTTCCTCGCTCCTTCCCGCCTGACCCCGGAAACCCACCAACGCAAGGCGGAGAAACTTTCGCGCATTCCGATTAAAGTCGAGCCCACTACAACGCCATTGCGCAAGCCGTCTTGGATTCGAGTAAAAGCGGGCGACAATGAACACACCACAAACATCAAACGCCTGTTGCGGGAAAATGGCTTGCATTCGGTCTGCGAAGAAGCCGCTTGCCCCAATTTGGGTGAATGCTTCAGCCATGGCACGGCGACATTTATGATAATGGGTGATATTTGTACCCGTCGCTGCCCGTTTTGCGATGTGGCCCATGGCAGGCCAAAACCATTAGACCCGGAAGAACCCAATCATCTAGCCCGTGCGATAGCCGATATGAAATTGCGTTATGTCGTGGTCACGTCGGTGGACCGTGACGACCTACGCGATGGCGGTGGCGGACATTTTGCCGAATGCATTCAAGCCATTCGACGCGAAACACCGAACACCAAAATCGAAATCCTAGTCCCTGATTTTCGTGGGCGCGTAGAAAAAGCCCTAGCCGCCTTGCAAGCCTATCCGCCGGATGTGTTTAATCATAATCTGGAAACCGTACCTAGGCTGTATCGCCAAGCCCGACCCGGTGCCGATTATCAAGGTTCCTTGGAATTGCTGCGAGAATTCAAAGCGGTTCAGCCGAACATACCGACCAAATCTGGTTTGATGTTGGGCTTGGGTGAAACCATGGAAGAAGTGGAACAAACTTTGCGGGATTTGCGCGAACATGGTTGCGATATGTTGACCTTAGGCCAGTATCTACAACCTAGCCGGGATCATTTGCCCGTAGAGCGCTATGTCAGCCCGGAAGAGTTTGACGCTCTGGCTGATATTGCCAAAAATTTGGGCTTTGCCAATGTCGCCAGCGCGCCTTTAGTCCGCTCTTCTTATCACGCGGATGTGCAGGCGGCGGGGTTGACTTCGGAATAATGATTGCCTGAAGCAGTAGCCCGGATGTAGCCGCTTTGCGGCGTAATCCGGGATGTGCGATGCGCTGGGAAACCCGTATTCCGCTTCGCTGCATACGGGCTACATTACTTAACTTACTGGCAGTGGCTCACCAAGGGTGAACGTTAAAATTTCAATTAAGCACACTATCGACCAAAAAACGTATCCCGAACCCGCCAAACTGCGGATAAGTCCAGCTTTTCGCCGATGAATATAATCTGTTTGCTGGCTTTGTCTTCACGTGCTTTCAAATACTGCGTAATATTCATCCAACGAATCGCCGCATCGCCTGAGCGTTCGTCTTGTTGCCGGATGACCAGATACACATCCCATGGTTGGTTCACCCAGTATTCCAAATGGCGATCATTCTTCACATCAAAGATTTCATTCCCGTCTGACTTGCGCTCACGCAAATAGGAATTACCGCTTTTCAGTTGGACGTAGATTTTCTTGCCGCTGGCCTTGCCGTCGTTGTCCTTAAATTCCAACTCACCGTCAATGCCATGGTCAAACATCGTCACAGGCCGGAAGATTTGATTGGCCTCGCCGACTATCGCCATCATATGGCCGATTAGCATTTGCTCCAAGGCTTGGGTATCCAGTTCCCGCGTGGCGGTTTGGTCCATGTGCAACACCCGCCGGGCGACAGGATCGGAAGCCAGCCGTTGCTCGATGAAGTCGATCAACGGCACTCTCTCGTCGCATTGCTGGCAATAGATGAAATCCTTTTTCATGTCGAAGCGCTTGCGCACGGCCTCCAAATCCGTCACCGGTTTCGCGCAAGCCGGACACACATAACGCCGATCTCGCCGCACTTCGCGGGCGTAGCGTTCCAAATGCCGGTGGATATACTCGATGAAGATCACTTTGAGTTCATCCGGCACTTTCACATCAAAAAACAGATAAATGCTCGCCTCGCCTTCGCCCTGCTTGTTCTCGATCTTCAGGCCCAGCGTGTAGCCTTTGCTGGTCTCAAACTCCGCCGCGTTGCGCCACAATTCTTTATGCCCAAACTCGCGGCTATACCACAGCCGCACGACCAGCGTGGAATAGATCGTCTGCCACTCGCCGCTAAACGTGTACGAAACAAAAATATCGGGATGTTTTGGAATATCCCGTTCGCGCCGGTATTGCGATGGAAACACCAAATGCCGCCCGTCCGGCGTGTCCTCGGCGATGCATAAGGAATGTTCGAGCAGGGTCTGCACCAAGGCCCGCAGCAGCAATTCCTCATCGGCACGGTGCAGCCGCTCCACGCCAGTGAAATCGAAAGCGGGATCGTAAATCATCGCCTCCGCGACACAGCCGATTTCATCCTTATTGGCGCGGGCGGCGCGGATGATCGCCCCGGCATAACCGTTTAGCAAGTCCAGGCGCAGCAATACCAAATCACCAAATTTCAACGGACGTGCCAAGCCGTGATTCGCCAGCAGCGTCACCGCCGTGCGCACCTCGGACTCGCCGAATGTCTCTCCCGGCAAGGCTTGCTCCAAGCGCTGGGCCAGTTCGGCAAAACGCAGCAGCCGGATATCCGCCTCGTCGCGCATCGCCACGACGGCATTTTTCAATTCGGCTAATAGACGCGGCGTACTCGTCCAGGGCAGCCTGTCCCACGGAATCGAATCGGCAATCAGTTGTTTCAGTTGGGAAGGCTGTTGATCGTTGAGCGCATCAGAGCAATTCTCCCCGGTCTTCGCGCTAGTCGGCAGCCAACCGGCAAAGCCGTATTGCTCGCAAAACCGTTCGATCTTGGCATTGCTGAGCTTCATGCCGCCCACATCGGTCTGTGAAAAGATCAACAGCTTGGCCGCTTCGCGTTGGGCATTCTGACTATTGACCGAGGTTTGCAATGCCTTGAGCCAGTCACCGGCCTCGGCAAACGGATCGTCTTTTTGCGGATTAATCAGTAGCAAGGCCAGCGCAGTTTCGTCGAGGAAAAGCTGGTGGATCAGGCGATAATCCTCTTGGCCGGCCAAATCCCAGAGCAGGGCTTCGCGTTCTTGCAAAAGCCCCTCTCCCGCCGGGTGAGTGGTTGGGACAGGCAATTCCAGCCGCCACACATTCATGCCATGGGTGCGATCCTTGACCACATACTGATCCTCAATCAACCGATGCGCCAGCGAAGTCTTGCCGACAGCGCCTTCACCAATCAAAACCACTTTGGCTGTCACTAAGTACCGAACTTTTTTAGCAACACCTATATTTCTGTTGTCCTCATTTATAATTCCCTCGTTTTGATCGGATATTGAAGGTAAATTTCCTATTTCAGGAGAGCACGCAGCCAGAAGTTTATTATAAGCTGCATCGTTTTGTTGTCTAAAATCGAGATATTTAAAGCGACGCAACGTATCTGGTATTTCACAGTCAGAAATAAGCAAAGGAATGAAGCGCCGCCCAATATAAGTTGGATTACGAAATCCGACGGTTGTTCGTTCCAAACCTACCCACCCAGATCCAAGGGCTGCTGGGGACAAGCATAGGACTAATGTGCGCGAGGCTTCGAGGCCACGCTCAATTGCTAGGTAAATGTCATCCCCTGGATTAATTAACCATTCATCAAACCAAACGCGTAGCCCCTTTTTACGAAGAAACTCAGCCAACGAACGCACAACAGATTTATCTCTGCTGTTGTGCGATAGAAAAACATCAAACTCGAAATCATTCATAGGTTTTTCTTTCAAGGAACATGGATACTAATTTCGATACCAATTTCACTAAAAGCCCTTACTAAAATGGATGCATAGTTCTTAGGATTTCCCGGGATAGTGATAACTCTAGTAACCCCTCTTCTTTTATAAGTATCAATTTGCTCGTTTGTAGCACCTACTAGAATTGTGTAAGCTGGCCGACGGAAGGCACCAAAGTGTTTCTCCACTAAACGCCAAATTTGCCTAAAATCTGGGTCATCAATGCTGTAGCCAATAAACAATACTGAATGATGAGTTAAAAGGTTGGTAACAGCCTGAAACATAGCCCAACGGTCATCCCTGAATTTATCGTAGTCATCTTCGGTTACGACCATCAAACTTGGATGATGAAGATCTCCATGCATTTTGATAAGCCGAGTTTCCCCATCAGGCTGACCAAAAGGTAAAAGATCCTCATCTAATACTGGCAAGTAAGACTTGCCTATACCGTCGTATGCCCGTTCAATTAGAAAGTCGAAGTTGGTCGTCAATACTTGTTTGAATGGTAGTTTAGCAAATTCAGCATGAACAGTACCTGGGCGTGCCGTTCTTATATGAAGGCACTTTCTCAAAAGCTTTACTAACTCGAACTTTGTGCATTCCCGGCAATATTCTGATAAAACTGCAGTTGGATTTCCTGAATAAGATTTGCCGAGTCGCTTTGCGACTTCTATACCTAAGTCATTCCATAAAGGCATGCTAGTGTTTGGGGGCAAAACAGCATTTCTAGAAAATCCAGCCCCAACAACGGGTAAGCATTCACCACTGCTGATGTCATCAAGTAGTTCCTTAGGGATAAGATTAATCAGCTTGCTCATATCCGCGCTGTATTGAAAAATTGACCGTAGGATAAGCTTGTGTTGTAAAAATGGGCAACCATATTGAATTTCCTTAAGTATTCTTTCCACCTTCCCCAAAGAATCTTGGATGTTTGCCTCCGCAACGTCTCCGGCAATTCGCAATCCGCCAGCAG
>CAIOOA010000281.1 GCA_903859815.1 uncultured Methylococcaceae bacterium
ACGGTAACTTGTCGGTTCATAAGTGTCTGATTAAACATGACTGGCAAATCCTAGTTTCACGTCCCTGTGACTGGATTCCTGCTTCCCGGCAGGAATGACGGGTTATACATCAACGCTTTGCCTCATAATGAGAATTGCTGGTCAAAAGCCATAGGTGTCACCGAAGCCCGAATTTCTGCTATCTGTAATGGTAAGCGATCCATACAGAATGCGACTTATAGGATTAAATCCTGCATAGCCAATAATGTGGACGCCGACGCTGATGGGCTAGGGCAAGGATTTGTATAGTTCCTCTTAACTCCCGGAAAATAAGATAATAAGGAAAACCTTGAACCAAAACCCGTCGAATGGCGGGAGGATATTTAATAGGAAAACGGGCAGGATTGGCACAAGCTTTTAGTGCCGCCGATTTCACAGCCAAATGAAAGCGCTCGGCTAGGGAGTCGCGCAAAGACTTAAAATAAGCTACTTGTTCGGCATATTCCATAGCCGCTTCCGGGTGGAAATAATAGCTCATTGCAATAGGGTTTGAATGCGACGTTCCATTTCTTCTGCCGACACCAGATCAACCACGCCTTGGTCTATTTCCGCACAACGTCGTTGCGCTTCCATCAACCACAGTCTTTCAGCTTCTGGCTCAGTCAGAGCATCCAAACTTGATAGAAGTGTTTCCACAAGGCTCGCTCTATCCTCAATCGGCAAATTCAAGGCTTCTTGTTCGATGGTTTGTAAATTCATGGTTCATTCTCTTGCAGCTTTGGGATGATGCCAGACTCCACAGCCAGAAAAAATCGAAGCTAAGGATAGGACTTTCGTCAGAATCTTAAAGCATTTGACTTTGCTTGCAAAGCATTACGCTTGGGCAAACGATATAACCCGCGTAGGGCGCGAGCGGCTCCGCCGCGTATTGCGCCGAATGCCGAATCCAACCACAAGCAAGGGTTTGGAGTTTTCTCTCATCAAACTTTATTCCCCAACACAATCCATTACGATTATCCGCGTTCCCCGACAACAGTTTCAATGGTCGGGAAACTTGCCCAATCCAATGGATAAATGGCCCGTTCCACATATCGATGGAAGCTTGAATAAGGCCAGTCAGACACCCGCCCAACCAAGCCATGTTTAACCGGGTTGATATGGCAATAATCGACATGCGCGGCATAATCTCCATCATCCCGGATGACATAATCCCAAAAACGGCGTTGCCAAATGCCCCGCTCGCCTCTCGCAACCCTCACGGCAGAACGTCTTTCCGTCATAGGCAATGCCTTGGAAAACCCTTGTTTGATTAATCGCCAGCGGTTGGAATTGTCGTCATCACCATCAGGCAAAGTCCAAACACAATGCAAGTGGTCAGGTAAAACAACCAACGCATCAATATGAAAAGGCCAGTGCTTGCGGGTTTCACGCACCACGGTACGGAGACTTTCAACATGGCGTATCAATCAATTGTTGGGATACCTCTCCAACAGGTGACAGTGAAAAAATAAGTACCGCCAAGCACTCGATAACGTCGGTAATTCGGCATGGGCGAGCCTAAAGGATTGGCGGTTTAATCACAAAGATAACATCATAGGCAGAATAGCGGTTTAGTCAACTCCCCATTCGGCGCAATACGCGGCGGAGCCGCTATTGCGCCGAATGCGCCTTACCGCGTTACGAATGCGCCTTACCGCGTTACGAATGCGCCTTACCGCGTTGATTAGCTAAAATCTTGAAAAATTAGAACTAGTTGCCCACCAACCACAAAAGTGGATGCTAGGCGATAGTTAAGGGATAATCCGTTGCATTCCTCAGTGATAGCCTGATCCAGCCTTAAACCTTTAAGGTTGGTCATGTCAATTCGTCTGAGAATAGTTCTTGGGTCAATATATTTCGGGTCGTTTATTTCAACCATTGTTCTCTCCTGAGTTTATTGGCATAGGTTTTTTTCATAATTCAATTTTAGTTCTTTGTAAATTGAATCTATCTGTTCTTGAGTTGTATCTGTGCGATTTTGGAATTCGTTAAATTTTGAAAAACCTGCATTTTTTGCTGCTTTGTTAAATAAAGCAATATTTTCAGAATCATGCAATTTTTCAAGTTTATTATATTCACCGCCCAAACAATTTTTCAAGGGGTTTGATACCGCTATTCCTTTTACTGCTTTTAAGGCACTTATTGTTTCGCTATTTAGCGTGCCTTCTGCATCTTTTGCGAACATTAAACTTGCCCCAGCCTGTTGCACTGCTACAGTCCCTACCGCTAGGCGTTGGTAGATACCAGAAGATGCTCCAACATCAAAAATTCCACCATAGCGTAATTCCATAATGACATCGCCTGATTCATTTGCACCGCTTACCGATGTAATTGCTCCGTCATCAGAAGGCACACCGCCGCCCCGATTCGTCGGCACAAAGGCAAATTCAGCCCGGTTATAGCCAAGCTTTGCTTGGGGTGTTTGCGTGGCGGGATTTTGCGAGATTTCCACCCCAATTATGGTGGCAGTCGCTGCCAATATAGAATATCCTGGTTTTCCACAGCCTGTTAAGGTTAATGAAGTTAGCAACATGGCTGATATTTTTAAGGTATGTTTGTTCATCAAACACCTGTATCGTTGCGATGAAGGTTCGACACTCCTGGGTGTCTTTCCATCGGATGGTAAAAAATCGAAAATCCCTTGCCGACTAATTTTTTGGACCCGGTGTCAATAATGCAGAAGGCGCATCGACTACCACTGGCCCTCCGGGCTTTTCAGAAATTTCGACACGAACATCTTTGGCACCATCCGGTATAGCCACCACTTGACTGGATGAATACCCTAGTCCAAGTTTTGTGCCGGGTTGATCTGATAGCACGACTCCTAGAGTTTGCATTTTTGTAGCTAATATGGCTGTCTGCGCTTCAGGTTTCGGCACTGACAATAGACCTAAGCCAATGACAAAATAATGAATGGAGGAATCTTTTTCCTTGTTGGCAAAGCTAAAGCAACAACCTATGCTTGTGCATCCACTCATTCCCAATACAGCTAGAAATAGAAACAATTTCCAGCAATATTTTGAGATCATTGGCTTTTGGATAGAGTTGCAAGCCGATCTAGGGGGCTATTGTGACTGCCACAATAGCCTCACAAATTGCATTACGTGTCTGAGGGTTCAAAAGCGTATTTCTGTCGTTATCATTGGCGATAAAGCCAAGCTCAATCAATGCCGATAGGCCCTTAAAATTTAGGACGGCCAAATCTTCCCGTTTCTTTATGCCACGGTCTTTGAACTTTGTAATGGCGAGTAAAGCAGTCTGAATCGCCTGCGCGAATTGTTTGTCGGTTGCGTCTCGGTATAACACTTCTTGACCGTTTGCCGCGTCATCATCAAAGTCGTTGAGATGAATTGAGATAAAAACCTCGCACCCAGCATCTTTCGCGTTCTTTGCTCGTTTTCCAACGGGAGCGTGATCATCAGGGTCGTCGCGGGTCATGAATACTTCATGACCTTTGGCACGGAATAAATCTTTTAGAGTCAACCCGTACTTCAACGCGATTGTGGCCTCTTCATGCCTGTATCCATTCTCAATGTGCGTCGCGCCGGGGTCATACACGTTTTGCTGTCGATTACTCATGCCGTGTCCTGGATCAATTGCAATTTTCATACTTAGTTTACCTTCAGAGTGAGTGTGGTGAGTTATAAAGGGCTTTTAGATGGAGCGGTTTTACTTCATTGGCTTTTTTTTATTTAATTTATTTTTTTATGGTTCAATTTCAAGTTCAAATTCAGCATGAAAATCATTTGTTATTTTAAAGATTTTTTTTGTGTATTCGCCTATACATATATATTTTGGTTTTGTTTTTTTTGTATGTTCTTCTTTCCAGTCTTGTTTTGTTGTTAATTTTATTTTATCTAAATTATTTTTTTCCCAAAAAGTTATGTTAATATCTAGGGTATGTTTTTTTGCATATTTTCTAAAAACCCAAGTAAATTTTTCTATATCTTGTTTGATATTTTTTAGATCTTCCGGTATTCGTAATACTACTTTAAATCCCTGGCATCCATTTTGTTCTGAAATTGGTGGTGTCAGAAATAACGCAAATCCCTGTCTCTTAAGTTCTGAACACCAGGGTACTATATTAACTTTTAAGTTTGAACCTGTTAAAGGTTCGATTTCTGGTATTAAATCAATTAAGCTCATACCTTCAGGTGTGCCTGAAAAGCTTAATCTTCTTATAAAATGTGGCTTGGATCCTTCAACAGTTAAATGTTGCTCAAAACTTAAGTTTACATCCCAATTATCTTCGATAATATAATCTATATTAACTTCTTCTTTTAATGCGTCACACCAATTACTTTCTTTCTCATATTCTTCTAAGACTAAACGCATCTCTGTTAGTGATTTGCTAAGTACATCATAGGGTCGTGGATCAATAAATTTCAAAATACTTTGAGTTTCTGCGATTTCATCCCATTTTATTTTTTGTCCAGTTTCTTCTCCTGATTTAATCAGGTAATCCTTTTGTGTATCAGTTAATTCAAAATCCGTTGATTCTATGTCACCTGTATTTATTGGGTGGTTATAAAAATGAGTTCGTGGTATTTCTGATTTGTCATGTGCGTCCAATACTGTATCTATTAGATCACGGATAAATTGCTTAATTCCTTTTGAACTTTTTTTTGTATCTGTATTATTTACTAGTGTTAAACCTACTGTAGGGTATTTAGTTTTATCAAAAAGATTACAAGGAAAGTTGCTTAGTAAACCTCCATCTACAATTATGTTTGTTGCATCATATTTTGTTGGGCAAAAGAAAATTGGTATGCTTATCGAATCAAGTACAGCATTTGATATATATTCGTCATTGCTTGTTGTCTTGTCATAAATCTTAAATGACTTTTCTGTTATGTCAGTCGCTACTATTATTAAATCTTCAGTTACTATGTCTTTAAATTTTTTTTGATCAAAAATTTCATCTAACCAATGTTTGATTTTATTTGTTTTGTATATTCCAAGGTTATTATCTATGTACTTAAAGTCTTCTTCCAGTTTTTCGCTTTGTAAATAGCATTTAATGAAAGTTTTAAAAAATGCTTTTTTTATTAAGAAGTCATTTAATAAGTCTTTTATATCTGTAAGCCGCTTAAATCGTTCTTTTTCTTCAGTTTCGAGGAAGTCTTTTAATTCCATTTTTTTCATTATTTCTTCAATTTGGTTCGCATTTTTTCCTATAGCGATAAGTGCAGCTATGATTGCGCCAGCCGAAGTACCTGCTACAGTCCCAAAAATAATGTTTGCTGGTATTGTTTTTAGAGCACCTATATGGGCTATACCACGTACACCGCCGCCTTGGAAAACTAAGTTCAAATGTTTATGTGTCATTATTTACTGTTTTTTTTGTTAAGGAAATGTTGTCAATTACACAAACTCTCATAAGACACTCCGTCCCCGTCTAGCCTAGTGAGTCCGCGCACAGTTTCAAATAATACTTAGCCTCTTCACAGTTCGCCATGTCCTTACAGTATAGCTTTGGTCTTTCCCATGTTCCGGGTAGGACTGCAACAGCAACGCTCCGGCGGTGCAAAACGCAGAGCGTCACTGTAGGCGTTCCCACGGAGACAATGGGAACGATGTCAATATAACCTATGCATCACCCCACCACCACAATCTTCTGAATGGGGCTGAATTCACCATTCGGAACACCCTTGTCCCACCAGCGCAGCCGGTATTCGCGGATTTCGGGGAGGGCGGGGTCAATCAGCGGGCGGGTGTCATAATGCGGCTTGGAATTGTCCGCACCCAAGGCGACCCATTCGCCATTATTGATGCGGCATTCAATCCAAACACCATCATGACCATGCTTGGTGAAGCTGATGCTGACCCGATGCACATCCGGCCCATGTTCATAAGTCAAAGAAAACTCCGGCCAAGGATGCTCGGTGGTATCCGGGACACCGATAACGCCTAGCTCAGCGCCAATATACTCGTTAAATTCGAGCCTGCTTTTGATGCCGGCGATTTGCGCGAACAGCCGGGTCAGGATACCGGGCAGCGGCACGGGCGGAGGGTCGGGGATGGGGGTGCGAGGCGGCGGAAACTGGGCCACCGTGCCACTGCCGTTGTCCATGAAATTCCGGTAGGTCGTCGATTCCTTGGCATCGGCTTGGCTGGGGGGATAGTAATCCCTGTGCATCCAAATATAGAAATCCAATCCGCGTTGGGTGTTGGCGATTTCTTCCGCGCTTAGCCCCAAAGTCGGGCCATGCACGGCGATCTTGTCGCGGTAATTCATCACCCAAGCCAGACGGGCGGCTTCGGTCGTGGGGAAATAGGAAGTTGTCATGGCAATGCCTTCTGCAACAAACAAGTTTTAAGTTTATTTTCCGGCTCCAACCCTGTCCGGGTCGCGGAAAACGGATTCATGATAGGGCTAATATCTTTTTTGTCAAGCTTTTTTCCGCAATTTTCATTTGGCAAAATCGTAGGGTGGGCTAGGTGCGCATTTCCAGACCCTTCCGTTTACTGCTAAGCTTGCAGCGCACCGTAGCCCACCATTGCCAATCCACTTCCGGTTTGGTTTGCACGGCTCTGCCACTCGCAGGGTTCTGCACAGGGATGTTCCGAATGCATCCAGTCACAGGGACGTGAAACTAGGATTTGCTAGTCATGTTTAAACAGGCACTTATGCACCGACAAGTTACCATCCATGGCGCTGGATTCCGGCAGTCCATGCCGGAATGACGGCTTCCACGCCAAAATGAGAATTGCTGCGTGTTAGTTTGTTGGCTCACAATCTTTGTCAGGTGGTCAACTGACTAAGTTTAATGGCTCAGAATGTTTGTCTAGTGGGCTACTGAATAAGTTTCCCGACTCACAATCTTTGTCTGGCGGTCACCTGACAAAATTTACGGGCTGAGAAAGTTTGTCTGGCGGTCAACTGACAAAGTTTACGGGCTGAGAATGTTTGTCTGGCGGTCACCTGACAAAGTTTACGGGCTGAGAAAGTTTGTCTGGCGGTCACCTGACAAAGTTTACGGGCTGAGAATGTTTGTCTGGCGGTCACCTGACAAAGTTTACGAGCTGAGAAAGTTTGTCTGGCGGTCACCTGACAAAGTTTACGAGCTGAGAATGTTTGTCTGGCGGTCACCTGACAAGGTTTACGAGCTGAGAAAGTTTGTCTGGCGGTCAACTGACAAAGTTCACGGGCTGAGAAAGTTTGTCTGGCGGACAACTGAGTTAGTTTACCGGCTCACAATCTTTGTCAGGGTGCTGGAGGAATTAGTTTGGCGGCTTGCAATTTCGCTCAGTGGACTCCCTGAGTGATTTTTTCGGCTAACTTTCTTTGTTTGCGGGCTTCTTGAACGACTATTGACGTTCCCTCTCATTTTGGCGCGGAAACCGTCATTCCGGCATGGACTGCCGGAATCCAGTGCCATGGACGGTAACTGGTCGGTTTCGTAAGTGTTTGATTAAGCATTTCAGATGAAATCAAGTTTCACGTCCATGTGACTGGATTCCTGCTTCCCGGCAGGAATGACGGGTTATGTGTCAACTCTTTACCTCTTAATGAGAATTGCCGGCCAATAAGTTAAGGATTTGGGCAAATTACAAAACTGTTTGAAGTCCCGGCTTCAGCCGGTTGTTTCCGGCCAGTTTGCCGCCTAAAGGCGGGACTACGAACGAATGGTTCCAGCGGCTTCGATGCTACCGGTTCGCCACCCCATGCGGCACATGCCCGGTGGGTACATGCTGGCTGGCGGATTCGCAATGGCCTTTCTGGTCGTCAAAGAAAATATCCGCGCCAAACGCCCTGAGGAATTGGCCCTTGGGCAAGCCGCCGAGGAATAGCGCTTCGTCAATGCGGATGTTCCAAGCGCGTAAGGTGCGGACGACGCGCTCGTGGGCGGGTGCGCCCCGTGCGGTGACGAGGGCGGTGCGGATCGGGGAAGTCTCGGCATCGAATTGCTGTTGGATGTGGTGCAAGGCGGCAAGAAAATCCTTGAACGGCCCTCCCGACATCGGTTCGTGGGCAGCGGCTTTTTCGTTTTCGGTGAAGGCTTCCAAGCCTTGGGTTTTGTATATTTGTTCGGACTCGTCCGAGAACAGCACCGCATCGCCGTCAAACGCGATGCGCAGTTGTTCCGATTGATTGTCGCTGGAATGGGAGGCATAAATGGTGGCCGCCGCAAAGCCCGCGTTCAGTGCCTTGACCACGTCTTCCGCATTGGCGGATAAAAACAAATGTGCGCCAAACGCGGCAATATACCCGAAGGGGGACTGCCCGCTGGTGAAAGCGGCGCGACAAATGTCCAATTGATAATGGGCGATGGAATTGAAAATGCGTAGCCCGGTGTCTGCACTATTGCGCGAAAGCAGGATGACTTCAATTTGTGGTTGCGGTAAGGCATTGTTAATGGCAAGTAGCTTTTGCACCATTGGAAAAGCGACACCGGGGGCGAGGATTTCCTCTTCATGCTCCACTTGATGGCGGCAAAAGGCATCTTTGCCTTCGTGTTCAAAGATGTTATGGGAATCATCCAAGTCAAACAGCGCTCTGGATGAAATCGCCACGACCAATTTAGGCTCGGTTCTCATTGGATCATGCGTGATTGTTTCAGGCCGAAATCATGGTTTCCAACACATCCAATTCCTCAACCGTCCCCAAGGCCAATAATTGGTCATCCACGCACAGAATCGTCTCAGGGTCAGGGTTGGGGATGACGTTTTTATCCCTCAATATGACGAGGATGCTTGCCCCGGATTTGCCCAGGGCATCTAAAGAGGCAAGGGTTTGACCGATCACCTTGGCCTCCGCTGGAACTTTAATGCCTTCCAAGTTCAAGCTTTGTTCATCTCGCTTGATGACGGTGTCGAAAAAGTCCACCACGGCGGGGCTAAGGATCAAATGGGCCAGACGGCGACCCCCAATAGCGTAAGGGCTTATCGCCCGGTTGGCGCCGGCTCGTTCGAGTTTGGGGATGCTGGCATCGTCCACGGCACGGGACACAATGTACAAGTCGGATTTTAGCACCCTCGCCGATAGCACGATGTAAAGGTTGTTGGCATCGTCACCCGTGGTCACAATCAAGCCATTAGCCCTAGTGATGCCCGCCTTGATTAACACCTCGTCATCGCTGGCATCGCCTAGGAAATGAAGATAACCATGCTGATGGGCATAATGCTGGGAATCGGTTCCGGGGTCGACAATGACGAAGGGAATACGGGATTCGTAAAGCTCTGCGGCGGCCTGCTTGCCTACGCGACCTAGGCCGGCAATGATGATATGGGACTTGAGTTTGTCTATTTCACGTTGCACTTTTTTTGCTCCCAGCGGATCGCTGATGCGACGGCTGACCAAGTAATCCATCACAATCGTCAGGCTGTAAAACAGGCTGGCGATTCCGAAGATGGCGATGAACATGGTGAATATCCGACCCACGCTAGTCAGGTGGATGATTTCGCCGTAGCCGATAGTGGAGATGGTGGTGACTGTCATGAACAAGGCATCCAACCAAGTCGCACCCTGCTCCTGCCCCAGCCACATATAACCCACGGTTCCCACCACGGTTACCATGAAGACAAGCGCGGCAGGAAAGGCCAGCCGGACTCGCAGCATATTGGAGGATTCAACCGTCTTCATAAAACTGGCTTATTAAACACGATGATGATATTACAACATCAATCGGCGAAAATCAGGTATGGTTACGGTATGTTGCCAGATAATATCAAAATTGTCGCTCAAGGAAGCCGCCATTCTAGGCGCATTGAAATTGGCCACGCTTTCATAGCGATCAGAGTGCTTCTGATAAATCACCATTTTGCGGTCGGCAATCAACATGGCTTCATTAAATTCTGCATGATGTTCGCCCGGTTTTCGTATTTCCATGAAACTACTCAAGCGAATGGCCATTTCCACCAGTCGGTGGTCGTTGCGGGAAATCAATGTTGCTGGATCGATGACGACAATGCGTACTTTGCCCCGGTAAGTCAAAATCATATTTTTGACAGAATCGAGAAAATCCTTGGTGTCATAAACCACAGGTTCCAGTGATCGGCTAATGATGTCCAATTGCCGTTTGGCCGTTCCGGTCATGGCTAAAGTGATGTTGTGTAATTCAGCAAAAGAGGCAATGGTCACGTCACCCTCAGTGTTACTGAACGGGGCATTGGCGTCATCAATCATGAGAAACTCCGAAGCTTGAATAGCTTAAATTGACGTGGAGAGCGAAAAAACGGAAAACAGGGCAATACAACCGGCTCAATAGGCTGTTCCCCGAATAGGGGATGGTAGGAAGAAAGTGTCGAATGGAGCAAGGGCAAGATTTACCGTCCCGTGTATTCAAACTGATGTAATGCAGCAGTCCAAGATGGGTGCGTCAAAAGTTGCTTTGATAGGCGAAGCAAAGCCACATTTCTAATTTTGTAGTCAAAGCAAGCTTTGACGCTCCCGGGTCAAAGCAAGCTTTCATGTTCCTATAATGTCAGGAAAAAAATGACACCGGTGTGTCACAGTTGAGGCGGCACTAAGGCCGCCTGACGTTTACCAAGAGCGAATTTCGCCCGTGTCGAGATGGACAAAATCGGCGGAACCATAGTAGCCAACTCCGCCTTGTTGCAGGGCAAGGGCCACTTGTTGGATGGATCTAATGCCAACATCATCGGAGCGTAAGTCGATGGCTTTGCCTTCGATATGCATACTATGCTCGGCAACGCCATGACCGATTTTGCGCAGCCATTGGTTGGTTTCAGGGGAACGGTAACCTGATACTATGTTGTATTCGCCCCGCCCACCCGTTAGGACAGTGACCGCATAAAGCAGGTCTAACAAGGCCGGGTCCATGGGGCGTGACACCTCAGCATGGTGGTCGCGCAGGAAATGGCTGAAACTGGAGAGCAGTTCTTCGTCATAGTTCTGCTGGGGGGAGCAGATAAAACCCCATTCTTCCTTGGTATGGGTGTTGAACATGCTGATTTTGCGTTCCCTACCCAAGGAGCTGGCAAATGCCTCGGCTGATGGGATAAGCAGGGAAGCGGCGGCAGCGGCTCCGACTCGGGTTAGAAAGGCCCGACGGCTAATGCCGCCAGTGGCTGGTTGACCATGATGGCCTTTTAAACGATTCAAATTCATGCAGTAAAACCTCTCTGGTTATGTTGCTGCTCAATAGCTACAGCTTAGGGCCTCCAGGACAGCCCCAGTGACGATAAGCCTTACTTTACCGACTAATCACCCTTTTTGGCAACATTTTATTGCCGAAAAGTTACAAGCACTTTACAGGCCAAGCTATATGTAATTACGGCTAACCCCCTAGATTGCTAGGCTTTGGATAGCCGTATCAATTTTATGTTTCTGTATAAAAAATAATGTATGTTCAAAAAAAGAAACAATCGCTTCTTCAAAATCGTCGAGATTTCGGGTGGAAGCAGCGAAAAAAAGATCGGCAAGCATTAAAAAATACCATTAGCCAAACCTTGGAATCCTATCGCCCAACCCCATGGCATATCTAGCCAATAAGCGCTTGCCCGGCGGGAATCGGTCCAAAGCCAGCAAGCCAAGGTTTCTGCCCCATGCCATGGGGAAGAATTCTGTGGAGAAAATCCTTACCGTGCTATCGGTAAAACCGATGACCCGATTCAAATCTTTTTGCCTGGCCTGTGCGTAGCGTTCCAAGAATAGCCTTTCGCCGATGTCCTCGCCAAAATCCAAGCGGGAAATCAGCATGTCGGCCAACAATCCGATGTCCCTTAGCCCGAGATTAAGTCCCTGACCCGCCACGGGATGTAGCTGATGCATGGCGTTGCCCACCAACACCACCCGCTCGTCAGTCATGCGTTCGGCCCGGATCAGCTTGAGTGGGAACCCCTGCCAACGGGAAGCCAAGCTGAGCTTGCCCAGCCAATAGCCAAATGCAGATTGCAAATGCTGGACAAATGCGGATTCGGAAATGCCCATCAGGTCATCCGCATCGTCGGTTTGCTGCGTCCACACCACCGAGTAGCGCCGCTTGGCGATGGGAAGAAACGCCAAAGGGCCAACCGGGGTGAATCGCTCATAAGCCGTGAAATCGCTACTTTTGCCGGTGTTGACCTCAGTGACGATGGCGGTTTGCCGATAATCCCTGACGGTTTGCCCAATTTCCAACAATTTGCGTGTTGTGGAATTGCCGCCGTCAGCGGCAACCAGCAAGCGGGCGGTCAGATTAGTGCTTTCAGTGCCTTCTCTGAGGCTGACATGGACGGCATCCTCGCTGGCCTTAAGTCCGACGACATTCGCAGGACAAATCATTGTCACGGGGCTAAGGCTAAGCTTTTCGGCGACTGCTTCCTCCAAGCTGCGGGCAGTGGCGACATAACCCAAAGCCGGAACGCCTTCACGGTTCGCATCCATGCGTAATTTTCCAAAGTGACTCCGATCCGAAACATGAATATGCTGAATGGGCGCGGCTTTCTTCACCACCTCTTGCCAAACGCCGATCTGATCGAGGATCAAAGATGATCCCCAAGCCAAAGCCAAGGCGCGATCACCCGCACTCGAAGCCAGCCGGGTTTCCGCAGGGATGGATTCGATGACAGCAATCCGTAGCGATGTTTTGGCAAGGGCCAGCGCCAAGCTGCCACCGACCAATCCTCCCCCGACGATTAACACATCATAGTCGTAAGTCATCGTGTCGCCTCCATGAATGCCTCAATGTCGGCAACGGATTTGGGCATGGCGCTGCTCAATACCTCACAGCCCTGTTCGGTCACCAATACGTCGTCCTCAATCCTGATGCCGATACCTCGCCATTTTGGATCGACTTCCTTGCAGATTGGCGAGACATACAGGCCAGGTTCTACCGTCAACACCATGCCCGGTTCCAGTGACCGCCATTTATCATCGATCTTGTAATCCCCCACGTCATGCACATCCATGCCCAGCCAATGGCCCGTCCGGTGCATGAAAAATGGCTTGTATGCCTCATCCTTGATGAGTTTGACGACCCGCCCTTGCAGCAACCCTAAGTTGACCAAGCCCCGAACCAACACTTTCACCGCTGCTTCGTGGGGTTCGACCCAGTGATTGCCCGGTTTGATTTTGGAAATGGCAGCCAATTGGGCTTCCAGCACCAATTCGTAAAGCAATCGCTGTGGTTCGCTGTAGCGGCCATTCACCGGAAAAGTCCGCGTGATGTCGGCAGCATAATTGCCGTATTCAGCGCCCGCATCGATTAGCAGCAAATCGCCATCGCGCAATTGGTCTGCATTTTCCGTGTAATGCAACACACAGGCGTTGTGGCCCCCCGCGACAATGGCGGGGTAGGCGGCGTGACGCAAACCGTGACGCATGCACTCATGGGCAATTTCCGCTTCGAGTTGGTATTCATACATTCCGGGTCGGCAAATCGCCATCGCTCGCTTATGGGCATGTATGGACACCTCGACCGCCTTGCGCATCAGATTGATCTCATCCGCACTCTTGCGCAGACGCATTTCATGCAGCATACGATCCAAGGCCACGAATTCTTCGGGTGGCTTGGAACCGGTCCTTGCCTTTCCACGCAGGGTGTTGACCGCCGCCATCACCTGTTGATCCAGTTCGGCGTTCACCCCAATGGGATAGTTGACCAAACTTTTGCCGTCCAGCAGGGTAGGTAGGGTTTGCGCGAATTCCTCGATAGGAATGGCTTCATCGGCTCCAAATTGCTCCTTGGCACCGTCCAAACCCGCATGTTTACCCGTCCAAATGGCTTTGGTTTCGTCAAATTTTCGGCAAAATAGGATGAATTCTCCCTTTTTCCGACCCGGCGCGAAAACCGCCACGGACTCTGGTTCGTCAAATCCGGTCAAATAATGAAAATCACTATCCTGTCGATAGGGATATTCCACATCCCGGTTTCTGGTCACGGCCGGGGCGCTAGCCAACAAGGCGATGGAGTTTTTTTTCATATTCCGCATCAGATGTTTGCGGCGCTGTTTGAATTCTCCGGGAGTAATCATCAGGCAACTCGATTAATGAAGGTAGGATTTCACAGGGGGCGGCTGCATGTCTCCGCGAATCAATTGCACGCTGATGCGCACAAATTCGCTAATTTCGGCATAAGCCAATTCGTCTTCCTCGCCGGAAGCGTTCTCGTCCAATCTTGAAATGTCTGCGAGGTCATGCAAGACTTCTTCGCAATCCCCAGGCCACGCATCTTGGGAATGAGCGAAGCCTATGCCATACAGAAAACCTTGGCACCAGCCGCTCAGTGCGCGAGCCCGTTCGGTTAACAACTCGTCATCGTCTGGAAGAAAAAGTTTGAAAGAGAAATCAACTGCTTGCATAAGCCTGCAGGTTTCTTCAAAGAGATCTTTCATGGTCTCTTCTTCCTCAGCCGTCAGTTCATTGCGGGTATCACCGAAGACTTGGACCAGCCAATCCTCGGCGGCAACGTCTTTGTTCACACACAGCATGCCGGCGAGCATTCCATGTGCTTCGGCTGCACTCACGGTGGCCTCGTTGTTATTCACGACATCCTCGACAACATGATAAGATAAGTTTTGCATGGTTCCCGCCTTGTGGACCGTTGACTATTTAATTATGCTACCACTTCGGCTGGGTTAGCCGAAAGACTACTTTGCAACCACATGGGGATCATGTAATGAATGAAACAAAATCGCCGATCAAAGTCCATCTTCTCGGCAAAGAATATCCCATCGTCTGTCCACAAGACGAGGAGCACGAGCTTTTGATTGCCGCACGTTACTTGGATGATAAGATGCGACAGATACGCGACACTGGTCGGGTTTTCGGTGCCGAGCGTATTGCTGTAATGGCTGCATTAAACATCGCGCACGAATTTATCCAATTGCAACAGCAAAACAGACTGCTATCAGCAGGCATGAGCGAGCGAATTCCCACCCCCCACGAAAAGACCGATGCCACAGAGGGTTAAGAATAATTTGCTTGGCGCTGTTGCGATACACTGACAACCAAGTAGAATAGTCATGGGTGTTCCCTGCGGCGTTCGAGGCACGCTGGGTTTTTTCTTGAGCCTAATTCCTAACCCCGGGATAGTAAAGGCCAATGATGTGAGCATGTCCGCTACAAGCGGGAAGCCTGATTCTTGGCCTGCACCTCCCACCTGAACCTACGGTTCAAGGGCGAAAGCGAGCCACGGCGCAGGCGGAGAGCACCCCCACTTCAAAGAAAGAAGCACCAACATGAAACACTGGTTAATGAAGACAGAACCGGGTGAGTTCGGAATTGATG
>CAIOOA010000282.1 GCA_903859815.1 uncultured Methylococcaceae bacterium
AACACATGAGCGGGAGGGACTTGGGGCGCCTGGAGCCCACGCCGTCCTTGCGGTATCGGGCGGCTTAGGGCATGAACCACTAACACAAAGGTTGTGAAAGTCAATCCCCTTTGCCCCTAGTAAAAACTTGAAGATCGAGTATAAAGCTATTGCCAAGTCTTTACATAGCTTACCGTACTGATTTGGCCGAGGGTTCAGAAGTCATGCACAAGGATCTTCGGCAGCGTTACAATTGTGGCGAGGTAGCCGTTCTCGACGCAATAAAGCAATGGGCGGAGTTGACTTCGCAAGTGAGGGAATTGCTCGAAGCACGCAAAGGAGCCGAGATTGGCGGGTTTCTTAATCGCAATTTCGATCTGAGAAAAAGCATCACGAGGATTAGCGAAGGAAATCTCAGTATGGTGGAAGCCGCGAGAAGCGTGGGTGCAAGCGCAAATTCTACCGGATCAGGGGGAGCCATAATTGGAACCTATACTGATGAAGCGATGTATGATCATCTGAAAGCAACACTATTAAAGATGGGTATCGAAGTGATCAAACCCAAAATCGCATCTGCGGTCGATTAGATAGTGCTTGGATGATAATCAATATTACCATTGAATATCAATTCGCCACGCGAAATAGCTCATGCGAACTGTTCGACCCCCAAATGGAACTCGGCCAAATCGCCATCGCCGACATCAAACTGGACCCCAAGTCCCGCAACTGTTGAGGGGGTTGGCACCTCCACGCCGACCTCGGCTTGCGCTAGCGCGTGTTTTCCATCCTGATGTAAATGCTTCTGGAGCGGGTCGGTGCGGAAGGCAAGGCCAGCCCGAAGACGGGCCTCCCCGGCTTGACGCAGTGGCGCATCCTCGTGCTCGGGCTGTTGCGGCTGGGGCTGGTCGCCGACTACGAACGCATCCAGGAACTGGCCAACCAGCACGCCACCTGATTTTGCGTAAGTCCTAAATCTTTTCGGTAATGATGCAAATGGCTTCAATCTCTCGTTTGCTTAAGTTGCATAATCTCGGCGGTTTCCTTCAATCCTGCCATCTTCAAAACATAATCCGTGATTTTCTGCATGGGTTCGCGCAAGCGTTCAACATCTGCCACGATATAACCCGCCGTAACGTCTGCCCCGTTAGCGTGGTTTAATAGCCGCTTGAGTGCATAGGCCGGAATGTCCAAGGATTCGGCTATGGTGGCGAATGTGCGCCGTAGATCATGGATACAAAAGGCTTTGCCGCTGGCTTTGGTGACCGCCGCCTGTGCATAGCGAAAATTGCCAATCTTGCGGCCTTGGGAGTCGGCAAAAACCACATCGGCAACAGATACCGCTTTGCGCCTCGCCAGCAAGTCAAACAGATAATCACTCATGGGCAGGGTGTGGTCTTGGTGGTTTTTCGGATCGCGTAAAGTGAATGTCTTCCCAACCATGTCAACATCGGCCCAAGCCAGTTTTAAGGCTTCTTCGCGCCTCATGCCTGTGAGTAGCACGGTCATAAAATAATCGCGCATATCCTCACCCGGCAAGGCAAGCACGGCATTCACCCATCCGCCTAGCTCATGCGATTTAATGACGGTTTGCCGCCTGTCTACCCTATGCCATGATTTAGTCTGTGACAGCTTCTTGACGGGGTTTCCATCAATAACGGGCTTTCCTTCCGCTGTGGTGTATTCCGCCGCCGCAAAATTGAAAATTGCCCTTAGGTATCGCATGGCAAGATTAGACCTTGCTTCGCTGTGCGCCTGCCCATATTCCTTGTGGCGTTTTACAACCATGTCCGGGGTGATTCGCGTCATGGGCTTTTCCAGCCAATCGGGATAAACCTCCTTCATGCATCGGCAAATGTCGAAAACGGTTTGTGGTTTCAGTGTGCGCCGTTCGAAGTACGTTTCAAAGGCTTCGCTCAATTTCTTCGATTCGATTTTTTTCTTGGCTTTTTCGGCTATCGGATCGCCGCCACTGGCAATGTCACCCGCCAGTTTCACTGCCTGTTTCCGGGCTTGCTCGGCGGTAAGGTCGCCATAACGCCCGATGGTCATACGCTTGTCTATGCCGTTGATACGCCGTTGCAGGATGAAAGCCTTTGCGCCCGTGGAAGTCACCCTAAGCCCAAAACCTGCCATTTTTTCATCCCAATGGATTGAATAGCCCTTGTCCGGTGTCGGCAAGGTGTCTATGGTCGATTTGTTGAGAATCATGCAATCTGCCCCATGTAAGATTTAAGTCCCTGCGTCTGTGAGATGAAAAATCCATGTAAGCACTATGTAAGCAGTTGAATGAAAACCTGTGCTTACTTCATGGGACTTATTATAAACCTCATATCATTGATTGTAAGCATATATTAAGACGTATTAAGAGTATGTAAGAATACTTAAAACATTAAATTATAGAACTCATAATCCCTTGGTCCGGGGTTCAAATCCCTGAGGGCCCACCAAGTAAAACAAAGGGTTGCATTGATGCAGCCCTTTTTTATTGCCATAATTGATGCAGTTTTGATGCAGCCATAAAAAAGGCATCTAATCTTTCAGACCATGTTTGTTGGGTATCAGTAGTTATGGCCACATTTATCAAACGATCCTCCGGGTGGTTGGCACAAATTCGCCGCACCGGTCACAAATCAATTTCAAGAACTTTCGATACAAAAGTTGAAGCGGAGCGATGGGCGCTGTCCGTCGAGGCAACCATGGGCCAAGGAAAGTATGTTGACACCCGCGAGGCCGAATCTACCACTCTCATTGAATGCTTGGATCGTTACGGTCGGGAGGTTACACCCTCCAAAAAAGGCGCCTCGCGTGAAATGATCCGGATTGGCACCCTGAAGAAAACCCCTTTTGCCGAGAAGTCGATTGCTGCGGTGCGGTCAACGGATGTTGCGGCTTGGCGGGATGCTCGGCTTCAATCGGGGACGGCAGGAAATACCGTGCGCCTTGATCTCGCACTTCTCTCGCATCTTTACACAATTGCAATCAAAGAATGGGGGCTGCCTGTAACGAATCCTGTAACCAACATCCGAAAACCGCCTGTCGGAAAACCGAGAGATGAGCGTTGCCTCCCGCATCAGGAAGAGATGATTCTTTCTGAATTGGACAAAATACACTCTGAGCTTCGTATTTGGGCGATAGTAGCCGTTGAGACGGGCATGAGGCGTGGAGAGATTCATTCGTTGAGGAGGGAATGGGTGCGCGGTCGCGTAGCGTATCTGCCAGACACCAAAAACGGCACTGCCCGCCAAGTACCCCTCTCCACGCGGGCTAGGGAGGCACTCACACAACTACCCAACAGGCTGGATGGACGAATGTTTTCTCTAAACCTTGATTATGTGACTCGGCAATTCTCAGAGGCAGCCGATGCGGCAGGGTTCCCTGAAATTACCTTCCATGTACTGCGTCACGAAGCCACCTCCCGCTTTTTTGAGCGAGGTCTCAACATGATGCAAGTTGCAGCGATTACGGGCCATAAAACGATGGTAATGCTTCGACGCTACACGCATTTGCAGGGTGAGGATTTGGCAAGCTTACTGGGCTAACCCAAACTTATTGGCATCTAGCGGATTTAATGAGCCAGTCTTGGTCGTCCTGGCTTGGACTTTTGCTTAGACGGTACGGGTTGTGATTCGAATTGGGCCGGGGTTAATTTTGCGGCCCATTCTTCCAAATCAACGCGACGCCAAAATACAAGGCCATCAATTTTCACGGGCGGAGGAAATTTTCCCGACTCCATGTGTCGCCGTATTGTCGTTTTTGACATACCGATCACTTCCACCACTTCGTCCAACTTCAGGAGAATCTTTACCATCTCTGCTTCCTGCGCTTCTCGAAGTAAAATTGTACAGACAAGACTGCGACGTAAGCCCAACCAAAGATAACCTTGTGATCACCAGGAAAACCAGAGCGTTTAGTAAACGCAAGAACAATAAAGCGTATGGCAACGTGCCATCCGGCAAATCGGACGAGGGGAGATTTCATGATAAAGCCATTACCAAGATTCGATAACATTGAATCTATGTTACCTACTTGGAATACGTTCGGGGGATGAAAAAGTTGCCTAAATAGGCAAACATTTCAGGGTTTGCACGTTAAATTAAAAATATTCTGCTTCAGAAGCTGAAACCGGGGTTGTTTGGGATGGATTGTTTGCCCAATTGATGTTGATGGGTAGCGACTCGCTGGGCTACTTGAAGGAACCCCTGAATATAATTCGCTGGCAGGACGATAGATTCATAATCTTGCTTACCCGAACTCAAGGTAAACTGAATCCCATTTATTCGTGCGGCCACCAATTCCGATTCCGAAAGCTCCAAGTTGGCCCGTTCATGATATAGGCAGGAATAAACCATGCTATTGAAAAACTGGCACCGCTCAGTTTCGTGTCGGTGATTGACAGTCTGACGGCTTGAGCCATCCTCAAACTTCACGGCATCATAATGTCGGAGGTCTCCGCCATAGTCGGCATCAAATGACATTTCGTACTGGACGCAACCGGCAGGTGATTTGCGGACATTTAGCCAGTAATCAATACTATCGTATCCATAGAACAAAGTACGATAGTGGCTTACACGCAAAGCAGGGCCACGCCATACGAAATCTTGACCAACAACCATCACCGACTCTTGCACAGATTGTGCAATCGAACCGGATAATGCCTCACGAGGATTTGACGCACAACCTAAGAGACTGACAATCGCAATTAGGCATATGCCGTCATGGAAATGTAGCATGTTTAACCTCCTGGTCAGGCATGAAGACGAAGCCAGCTTATGCATGTGAATCCATGCGTATGATTCGAGGAGTTTTAGTGCTCATTGAGTTTAGTGAGGGGCTTAAGGTTCATAGGCATCAAGCCCTGCGTTCATCGCGCCTTCGATTGTTCCGTCAAAATGATCATATCCTGGAAACATCCATTCATCTGGATCATAACTGTTCTTGCTGTATTTGTAGATCGCGAATTCCCATGCACTTATATCACCCGTCCATTCAAGACGACAGATTGGTGAAGGTTTGCGGTTGTACCAATCCCGACGGTCAAGAAATAGATATGAACCCTTGAATCGTGCAACATAGCGGGAATTTCCACGGGTACTTAGAACATCCTGATTGAAACGTTCAACTATTTCAGTGGCTTGTTGCCGAACAGCAGGCGGGATACGTTTTACAGCGGCTTTTTGTTGATTCATGTTTAAGACTTCCCGTTTTGCATCAAGCCATGAACCGCGAGTCGGGTTCGACCTTATTCCTAAACTGGGTGTAATGCCGTTTTACGCGGGCGATGTAAGTCTTGTCCGTAAGTATGAATTTTGTGAACATGTCTAGGATGGCTGGCGCATAGGACGATTGCGAACTGGGCATGTTCAGAATGGGGCCACGCATTTCCTGGACAATTTCTTGGACGATGGCCGGATCGCCCTGACCAAACCAGTTTTTATAGAAACTAGCGCTCCCCCAACCCCATGCCACTACTGCAACCGTGCGTTTCTCTCGAACCGAGGATACCATCCACATGACGCGCCGACATTCGCAATCCTTCTCGTTGCAGAATGCTTCCAGCAAGCCATACTCACCGGGTGGTACACCGGTGAAAGGATGGGAATCGGAAAGCTCGATAATTCGGGTTTCGCGTTCAGCCAAGTCTGGAAAATGTTCATGGAACAGTTGATAGGGCATGTCACAATTTTTCCTCAACGATTAAATTATATATAATTAAGTCAGCCCTTCGCTTGGCTCGTGTCATGGCGACATAGAGAAGGTGTCTTTCTGTCAGGAACATTGGCCTTGAAAGTTTAACAGCATGTGAACAAGGTCTTGCTTTTTTTCCACAATAACTGCCGTGCGAATCCAGAGTGCAGCACAAAGCATCAACAATTTCATTTACTTAACAGCACACGCACCGCGCAAAGGTGACCGAGTTTGTCACGTAATGATAGAGTTTGACCAAGGTCACGATCTGGTCACGCCATGTAAAGGTAGCTGAGTAACTCGGCAAATCAATCAAAATCTTTCCTATTGTCTCACCAACTTCATTTGTCGGCAGTGATGTACAAACAGTTTGCTTCCTCTGCTTGGTATCGGGATGAATCTATCGAAAAATTTATCGCTATAATAGGTCTATAATTTTTACAGTAATAAACTTAAACCTTGCTAGTCAAACCCCTTGGATTTATAAACAAAAGAAGCAGTTAATGATTCCAACAGTGCAGACAGCCATAGCTAGTCGTAAGTCACACAGCCGAATCAGAGGCTGTTGCCATAATTATTGTCTATTAAAACAAGAAGATAATTCTTGTTTATGGGATACACTTCTCTACCCCTACTGTGTCAGTGTCGTATTTACTCTAGTCAATTTTGCTCTAGGAGAAAGTCCGTGAGCAATAGTCCCCATCCAGTAATAAAATCCTCAACGCAGATTATCAGAATGGCTGTACTCAATGATGTACAAGACACCATCAGTCTGTATGTCCGTCGAGGGGGCAACGTCAATGTCGTTGACAACAATGGACGTTCTCTCTTGATGTTGGCCGCTTCAAGGGGGTATTCTGGAATTTGCAAGCTGCTTATAGACGCAGGTGCTAACCTGAATGTGACCGACAATCAAGGGCATGACGCACTTGCTATCGCAGTAAACAACGGTTACACAGAAGTTGTCGAAATGTTACATGAATATCTCGCCCATTTTGAGGTGACATCAACAAATCCGCCAGAAGTGGGATCATCTACAGCGCATGATTTGGTGGAAGCGAATCAAGATGAACTCGATCTTTCTGACTGGGAGGAGTACGAAGAGACACCGCCACCGCCTGTAGACGAGACTTACATGACTGCGGCGGCAAAACTTCAGCATGAAATTTCGGGCCATTTGCCCATAAACATCGACGAAGACTGGTTAGATGAAATCGATCTTCCAGATGTTCAACGTAAGCATCTACGCAAAAATGTTTTTTCTGAAGATACTCAGGTTTCACTTCATGAGCTTATGTTGAATGGTCTTCGTTATGGCTATGTCTCGCTTAGCCGTGTTGAACAAGCCGCTTATGACGGCAATGGCAACATTGATGAAGCATTAATCTCACGCTTGATGCTTACAATAGGCCAATTGGGAATCATCATTATCGAAGAACCATCCGAATGGTGGTACTCAGGTACTGATGACGAAATCGATGAAGAAACTGAAAGTACGATAGACGAAGCTATTACTTTCTTTGAAAATCTACATTCAGGCGATAATCTGCTTCACAGATTTATCAGGGATATAAAAAA
>CAIOOA010000283.1 GCA_903859815.1 uncultured Methylococcaceae bacterium
CTGGTGGGCTATTACTTGGACCAGTCCGAATGGAGCGAGCTTTCACTCGTCGACGTGGACCGGTTTACGCGGCCCAAGTTAAATTTTTCAAATACGCGGGAATTGCTGGCGTCCCTGCGAAACCGGCACAGCCTCAGGGTGACGTACCGGGCAAAGACCAGGCACCTGGACAGGGACATTTGCCCACATTCCATCATTTTCGCGAGCAACCGCTACCATGTCCGGGCCTACTGCCACTTGTCGGGGCACTTCCTCGATTTGGTGATTTCGAGGATCGACAATTTCAGGGCAAGCCAAGAACCTTGGGTTCCCTCGTCACAGGACGGCGAATGGAATGAATACGCCGATATTGTCTTCACCGTAAACCATTCCCTGCCACGCCCGTCGGTCGTTGCCATCCGGATGGACTACGGTTTGAAAGAATCGGAAAAACTGACCGTCACCTGCAGGAAGGCGCTGGCCTTCTATGTCAGGCGGGAATTGCTGGCTGTCGATCTAAAATACGGCATGCCACGGTGGGTTGAGGTTACGGCTTCCTCATAAAAAACATGACAGAAACTGTAGTGCAATCCGCGCCCCTAAAATTTAGGGGCGAAAACCCATGGATGGGTTATGTCGGGATAAATCACTTTGTTTTTCGTGTCAGCCGATCAGGGCTTGGCTTTCACATCCGCGTGTGACCGGCTGTACTGCCAGAGCCAGGGGTCGGCGGAAGCCTTTGGCGTCCGGGCCAACTTGCGCATGACGGGGAACGGGATACGGCTTATCCGGTAGCGGTTTTCAATGTCCCCCAACAGGGCAACCCATAAATGCGCCGCCATTTCAGCATCCGCCAAGGCTCGGTGAAAGATGCCGTCGGACTTGAGTCGCTTATACCCCACGAGGGTGCCCAGTTGGTGATTCGGCGCATCCGGGTAAATCCGGCGTGAGATCAACATCGAACAGGCAAAGTCCCCTTGCCGCTGGCAATTGATCCGCCCGAATTCGGCATCCAGGAACTTTTGGTCGAACGAGGCATTGTGGGCCACCAAATTGTGAGCTTGGATGAATTGGGCGAATTCGGCCATGACCTCGGCACAAGGCGGTGCCTTGCGCACCATGGCATTGGAGATGCCGGTGTAGCCCTCGATGAATGAATTGATGCGCTTGCCCGGGTTCATCAGGCTTTGGAAACGGTCGATGATGCGTCCAGCCTCCAGCAACACCGCGCCAACCTCAATGGGCCGTTCGCCTAGGTCCGGGGACAATCCGGTGGTTTCGAAGTCAAGCACGACGACGGTGTCGGCGCTGACCGGCCTGGTGTTTTTCTTTTCGCCCTTCATGCTGCGCTGACCGGGATGGGGCGGCAGGCGGGGTTATCAGCAGACAGGCGGAACCGGAACGTCGGCAGACGGAATCGTGGGGATGCCCTGTCGGTTTGCCCTGGCACGACGGCATTGGCAACTTGGAAGGATCGTTCGGATGGGTTGACGAGGGACAGCGATGCGTTCATTATCGACCGGCAAAATATGGGTGGCTGATGGATTAGCCTTTATAGCAGCAATTCGGCAGGCCATAAAGCGGTACAGATTAAATTCATTGGCTCGAACTTGGTCCCTGCGCGGACAGTTGTTTCCCATGCCGCATTCACCTGAAACACCCTATTGACGGTTTGCTTGTTGCTGTTCGGAAGCAGAAGCCTGCCATTCAACGCCTTATTGAGACCCTATCACAATATACCACTTTGGAGCCTACATGCTGGATACGCCACACTTGACTCAAACCGGCGAACAGCCAACCGCTGTCATCCATCTCACGGTTTCCCGCACCGAAATCAGCCATGTCATGGATCCGGCCATTGCCGAGGTGATGGCCGCCATGGCCGCACAGGGTGCTAATCCCGTCGGGCCGTGTTTTACCTACCACTCGAAAAGGCCATCCGACCTGTTTGATTTCGATGTGGGTTTCCCTATTGATCGGCCAATCACCCCCGTCGGACGGGTGAGGATGGGCCAATTGCCCGCCGCAAGCGTCGTCCGCACGATTTATACGGGCGGTTATGAAGGGCTTGCCTCGGCGTGGGGCGAGTTTTGCGCATGGATCGAAACCGAGGGGCTGACTCCGCAAGACAGCCTGTGGGAATGCTACCTGTCTGGATCCGAATCCAACCCTGACCCCGCCACTTGGCGCACCGAGTTGAATCGCCCATTGGCTGCGTAAAATGGAACCAATTCAAGCCTCACAGTCGGCCTTGGCGCTGCTTCGATTCGCCCAGGCCGATGAGCCTGGCGTGAGGATTTTGGGGAATACTGATATCCAAGACAGGCAATGAAGCCTTCACTGGCTTAACGGATGACTTACCCTCATCCAAGCCGCGCAACTCCGATGATGTCCGGCGATTGTCATGCCAATTCAACCTTCAAGGCACTGCCCATCGAAAATATGAAACAACACCTCACGCGGATGGATTCCCCATGACGCGCATCGATAAAGTCCGATCATGGCCTTGCCCCTCAAATGAACGGGACAGACAGGGCTACTGAAGCTCAGACTGTCCGCGACATGGCTTGCGCGAGTTGGGCTTGCAGTGCCCGGTTTTCTTCAATCAACGGTGCAACCAGCCTTTCAATTTCCGCCTCGGTGAACCGGGGGGTGATGTGCTGCGGGCAATTCCAATCGACGGCCTCAACCGCCATGATGATGCCTCGTTCGATGCGTGCCTTGTAACCGGGCAGTTCAAGCCGGGCGACCAGTTTCGGGTCTTCGTCAGGATGGACTACCCGCGCCCGCGCCCACAGCTTCAACCGTTGCCGGTTCGGGTAGTCCATCAGAAACAGCGAGACGCGGCCGTCCGCGTTTAGATTGCCCACGCTGATGTATTGCCGGTTGCCCCTGAAGTCGGCAAAACCTATCGTCGCTTCATCCAGCACCTTCAAAAAACCCTTAGGCCCTCCCCGGTGCTGGACGTAGGGCCAGCCATTCTCGCCGACCGAACCCATATAAAAACTGTCGCGTTCAGCCAAGAAGGCAATTTCGTTTTCACTGAGACGGTCGCGGTGTCCGCCGTCAGACTCAAACCCCGCATAAGATTTCCGGGAGCCGTAACGGTTCTGTGCCTGCTTGACCGAATCGGTGAAGGCGATGTCTGCAAATGCGCGTGCCATGGGTGATTACCTCCGATGGATGGCCTGTCGATCATAAGGCTTCAACCCCAGTTCGCCATCCGCCGACCCAATGCGTCGGCGGATGGCGACTCCTAGGGTTTCAGCGCCGGTACTGCCTTGATGGCTTGCCTGCAAGTTGGGCTTGACCATGAGGAAAAGTTATTCTCGGTCTGCGCCACATTGTTTTTTCGCGCCGCCCTTTGCGTTGCGAGTGACCATACTGTGCCTGATTCCACTTGAAATAAGAATAACCGCCTAGCACAATAACTAATTCCAATCAGCGGAATTAACATTGACAATGGACAGACTGCATTTGATGACGGTGTTCGTGGCGGTGGCCGAAGAGGAAAGCTTCGCGGGCGGCGCTCGAAGGCTGGGGATGTCGCCACCGGCGACAACCCGCGCAATCGCGGCGTTGGAAGACCGTTTGGGCGTGAAACTGCTCAATCGGACCACCCGCTTTGTCCGCGCCACTGAGGCGGGGCAACGGTATTTGGACGATGCCCGGCGCATCATTGGCGAGGCGGACGAAGCCGACGAGGCGGCGGCGGGGATCAACGCCGAGCCACGCGGCCATTTGGCGGTCACCGCGCCTGTGCTGTTCGGCAAGCTGTTTGTGCTGCCCGGCATCGTTGACTATTTGCAGCGTTATCCGGCGATGGAGGTGTCCGCGCTGTTCCTCGACCGGGTAGTGAATCTGTTGGAGGAAGGGCTGGATGTCGGGGTGCGCATCGGCGAATTGCCCGATTCCAGCATGAAGGCCATTCGCGTGGGTGCCGTCCGCCGGGTGCTATGCGCTGCCCCTGGCTATCTTGAGCGGCACGGCACACCGGCCACACCGGCGGAATTGCCGGGGCATGCCCTGATTTCCGCGTCTGCGGTCAGCCCCACCCATGAATGGAAGTTCGGCCAAGGCATCGAACAGTCATCCGTCCGGATCAAGCCGCGGCTGACCGTCAGCAACAATGCCGCAGCCATTGAAGCCGCCCGGCAAGGGTTTGGCATCACACGGCTGCTGTCGTACCAGATTGCCGCACCGCTTGCCAGCGGGGAACTGAAGCTATTGTTGCGCGAATGGGAGCCAGAGCCCTTGCCTATCCATGTACTGCACCGGGAGGGCCGTCACGCCTCTGCCAAGATCAGGGCGTTCATCGATCTGATGGCAACCCGATTGCGGGGAGACCCTGCCCTGAACGATCCTCCTTAAAAGTTCTGTGATTGGATAATCCGCTTTCACGCGGTGAAAGGCGGCAACATTCGGCGGAATACGCGGATAATAATAGCGATGCCGTTGGCAATGCAATTTCAGACCTCATCTCTTTCGCAGGAACACGCTGTGGCGCACCCATTGGTGGTTTGTAAAAAATCGACCATCAACGCATTGACCCCTCCATAAATTTTGCTTGAAAAATAGGTTAAAAATTCTTAAACGACTATTCATCACTCTGATTCACCCTTAAAAAAGCCACGAACCATCTCAAGAAGTTCTGTTGGTTTCACACCGTCATGGCAATCGATAACAACCTTCCTATGGTCAAGATATGCATTTCCGACTTGTTTTCTTCCATAAAATAAAGGCACATTCGTTGAGTTTTTCTTTCTTTTTGGGATTTCTGGGGCTGTGGAATTTCTAAGCCACGTCATGGCCTTTTGTTCTGTGAAACCCTCTTCCACAATAAGATTGACAGCCGTAATGACAGCGTCACCATGTCCATTTTTGACATAGCCAGCAAAAAACTCCGCACAGTTAGCACCAAAACAATTAGGAGTATGCTCTAGTTTGTTTATGGCTTCAGTAGGCAGTTTCATAAAATCCAGACATCGGTCGATTTGTTGACGTGACAGTCCAATAATCTTGCTTAGTTCGGCAACTGATTTCACATACCCGGAATCAATCGTTTTTTTGAAGCAGCGACCCAATTCAAAGTCGCTTAAATCCTCTCTCACAGTATTAGAAGCAATGGCTATCAACGCTGACTGCCTATCATCTAGCAATCTCAAAACCGCTGGGATTGTTTTTAAATCGAGGAATTGGTGCGCACGCCATCGACGCTCACCAGAAATTAGCTCATACCGACCATTCGCCTTTTCCCTGACGGAGATTGGGTCGCTTAACGTACCTTCCTTAATTGAATCAGCCAGACGCACTAATTCTTCGTGATCAAATCGCAAACGTGGTTGAAAGGGTGATGGGTCAATTAAGGAAGTTGAAATTTCCCTTTGGCAAGGGTTTTGCGATTCAGGTTCTATATGATACTCCCCATATTTCAGACCACGACTTAAGATAGGAGGCTCAAGCAACAAGCAAGGTGAATCATGGCGAATGTACGCAAGAGGCATACGGCGGAGTTTAAGGCCAAAGTCGCGGTGGAGGCCATCCGGCAACAGAA
>CAIOOA010000284.1 GCA_903859815.1 uncultured Methylococcaceae bacterium
AGGGCAGCAGGCCGAGATACGCGGCCCGGCTGGCGATTGCATCTATGTGCCCGGCAAGCCAGAGCAAGCCTTGCTGCTGATCGGCACAGGTTCCGGTTTGGCTCCGCTTTATGGCATCCTGCGCGATGCCTTGGACCAAGGACACCAAGGCCCGGTTCGCCTGTTTCATGGCAGTCGGGATTTGCATGGACTCTATTTGATGGAAGAACTCCGCGAACTGGAAAGTCGCTTTCCTAATTTTACCTATCATCCTTGCCTGTCCGGTTCTGATGTGCCTGATGGCTTTGCCGCTGGTCGAGTGCATGAAGCCGCATTAGCAGAAACGCCTCAACTTAAGGGCTGGCGGATATTTCTCTGCGGCCACCCCGAAATGGTCAAAATGACTCGAAAAAAAGCCTTCCTCGCCGGTGCATTACTGCAAGACATCCACGCCGATGCCTTTAATGTTAGTCACGTCTAAACGCTAATTCACAGGATATCCCATGGACACTCAAACATTGATGAAAGAAATTGCCTTCTCGAATTTCGTTCCTCCAGCAGACCTTTGCACCAGCTACCGTATCGCGCTGCAAGCCATGGAAAACTTGGAGGCAGATTTGTTGCGGCATATTCACCTGGATAACGAGGCTCTGTTCCCGCAAGCGCTGGCTTGGGTGCAAACGATATGAGCATGGTTATGAAGCCTTATGACTGAGGTCAGGCCAAAACCCGGTATGCAGCCTTTGTTTAAGCTACCTCAAGCTTCCCCGCTCAGCCATCGGGAAAAAATACGCACCGCCCTAGTGTCGGGTGTGGCGATTTTCCTGGCTGGTTGGCTTGCCAGCCTAACCATTGACGGCGGAGGTTTGAAGACGCTCTTGGCATCCATGGGCGCGTCGGCAGTGATTCTATTTGCCATGCCCCACAGCCCGGTGGCCAGACCTTGGCCCTTGGTGGGCGGGCATCTCATTTCAGCAAGCGTCGGCATCCTCTGCGCCCGCTGGATTCCTCAAATTTGGCTGGCGGCTGCGATGGCTGTGGGGCTGTCAATCTTCGCCATGCACTTGGCTCGCTGTTTGCACCCGCCGGGCGGGGCTTCGGCCTTGATCCCGGTGCTAGGCGGGGAAAGCGTCAAAGCGCTGGGTTTTCAGTTTCTACTGATGCCTTTGTCTCTCAATCTCGCGGTGATGTTGACCATAGCCTTGGTTTACCGGCGTCTGTTGCTACCCAAGCCCCTCGCACTAGCCCCGGAAACAGGATTGCACGGCGGTAGGCCGACAGAGCGTCTCGGCATACAAACCGATGACCTGCGTGCCGCTCTGGCCGAAATGGACGAATTTATCGATGTGGGCGAGCACGAATTGAATGAAATTTACAAACTAGCCACTGCCCAAGCCTTTCGCCGCAATTTCGGCGAGACGGTCGCATCCGAGGTGATGGCCCACAATCCTTTGACGGTGGAGTTCGGCACTGAACTAGAGGAGACTTGGGGTTTGATGCAAAAACACAAGATCAAAGCCTTACCGGTCATTGACCGAGGTCGCCATGTCATCGGCATCGTCACCCAGAGCGATTTTTTCCGCCATGCCCGCGCCGAGCAGTACAACACCCTAGGCGGAAAGTTGAGGGAGCTGCTCAAGATCAGCACCACTGTTACCTCGCACAAACCGGAAGTGGCGGGACAAATTATGGCCACCCCCGTCATCACTGCCGCCGTCACCGAACACTTGCCCGAACTCGCCAGGCTCCTGACCGAGCGAGGCATCCATCAAGTGCCTGTCGTAGACGAACGCAATAAATTGGTGGGCTTAATCAGCCAAACCGACTTAATCACTGCCCTTTATCGAAGCATGGCCGGACATTTGGCAAAATAAAATATAAATTTTTGAATATTATGACCAAAGAAACCACGACCAAACTGATCAATATGAGCGGCAAGCTTCGTATGCTTTTACACCCAAAGATAATATATCTCATGAACAAATTTTCAATTTTTTTAGCTATTGTCACTCTTACACTGAGCATAAATGTTTTTGCGGCTGCAACAGAAAGAGAGAAGCTTTATATAGCCATTGAAGGGGAAGGTAAAATCGCGGTTTTCGATACGTCTAAGCAGAAATTGTTGCGGCAAATCGACCTCTCCTATGAGCAGCATGGCATGGCGATGTCAGTTTCTCCCCACAACGTCCAAGTCGCCCCAGATGGCAAGACGGTTTGGGTGACGGCAAACGGTTCGCACGGCGGACATGCTGGAAAGCCCAACGCTGCCGAACAAAATGAGGATGGTGACGGCCAACACAGAATGGTGATGGAAGCACCCTCCGATGAGGTTTTGGTGATAGACCCGGAAACAGACGAGGTCATCCAACGCATTCCCATCGGCCCTGCGCTGCATTTGGCCCATGTGGTTTTAACGCCTGACAGTTCCACCGCTTACGTCACCGCACAAAACGAAAACGCTATCTATAAACTGGATGCCCACCAATATAAAGTGACGGGGAAATTACAAGCCCCACAAGGTAGCCAGCCCCACGGCTTGCGCATCGCCCCGGATGGCTCGCGGGCCTACATCGCTTTGCTGCAAGGCAAAGGATTGGGAATTTTGGATTTAGCCAGTGGCAAGCTAGAAACCGTCCCATTGAATGGCGCAGCCGTGCAAACTGCCGTCACCCCCGATGGCAAATTCGTTCTGGCTACCCTCTACGACACTAAAAAGCTTGCTGTCTATGACACCCAATCAAAATCCTTGCATGACATCGAATTATTAAAGGGTGCGATGGGTCCAGTGCAACTATACCCCACACCGGATAGCCGCTTTGTTTATGTAGCCGACCAAGGGCATTACTTTGGCCAGTCGGACAGCCAATGGATATACAAAGTGGACTTGGCTAAATCCTCCGTAATTTGGTCCGTCAAGGCTGGAACCGCACCCCATGGGATCGTCATTGCTAAAGACGGCAAATCAGCTTATGTGACTAATATCGTTAGTGATGATATGTCGGTGATAGACCTGAAAACCGATATGGAAACCGCCCGCATACCCGTCGGCAAAGAGCCTAATGGCATCAGCTTATGGAGTCGTGATACCGGTGGAACGCCCTGACTCTAGTGTTAATTCAAAAATTAAATGAAGGATTGGCTTCAGCCGCCCATGGGCGAATGAATTCATCCCTACAAACCTCTTTTAAAATTACCCGTCTATCAACGGAACCATAGAACGTGATCACTATCAACACTTCCCATTCCACCCGCGCATTGACCGCCAGCACCGTGGCCTTCACCGTCTGCTTCGCCGTTTGGACTATTTTCTCCATCATTGGCCTGCAAATCCGCAAAGATTTAAATCTCAGCGAAACAGAATTTGGCCTGTTGGTGGGTACACCGATTTTGACCGGCTCGCTGATTCGGCTGGTGCTTGGCATATGGACCGACCAATACGGTGGGCGATTGGTTTATGTCGCCGTGATGTTGTCAGCGGCGGTTGCGACTTTTTTATTGACCAATGTCAACACTTACCCCATGTTCTTGGTCACGGCACTGGGCATAGGCATCGCCGGCGGCTCCTTCGCCGTGGGCATCGCCTATGTGTCCCGCTGGTTTCCGCTTGAACGTCAAGGCTTTGCGCTAGGCATCTTCGGTTTGGGCAACGTCGGTGCGGCGGTGACCAAATTCACCGCGCCTTTCGTGATGGTCGCCTTCGGCTGGCATGCGGTGGCACAAGTCTGGGCAGCAGCCTTGGTGGTGATGGCGGTGGTGTTCTGGTTCACCACTGAGGACGACCCGGTGTTGAAACTTCGCCGTTTGGCAAACGCCCCGCCGGAACCTTTCTTGACGCAGTTGGAGCCGCTGAAAAATCTCCAAGTTTGGCGTTTTTCGCTATATTATTTCTTTGTGTTTGGCGCATTTGTCGGCTTGGCCTTGTGGTTGCCGCGCTACCTGACCGGGGCGTATGGATTTGATGTCAAGACTGCCGGCATGGTGGCTGCGCTGTATTCGATTCCTGCTAGCTTGTTCCGTGCTTATGGTGGTTGGCTGTCGGACCGCCATGGGGCGCGGACGATTATGTACACAACTTTTATCGTCTCCGCCATCTGTACCTTCATATTGTCCTACCCGCCAACCGATTATGTCGTGCATGGAGTCAAGGGCGACATCGCGTTCACTCTAGCGATTGGCCCTGTGGCATTTATGCTATTGCTGTTTGTGTTGGGGATATTCATGTCCTTGGGCAAGGCAGCGGTGTACAAGCATATCCCTGAATATTATCCGAACAATGTCGGCGCGGTCGGCGGCGTGGTCGGCATGATCGGCGGCTTGGGCGGCTTCCTGCTGCCATTGACCTTCGGCATGTTGTTAGACCTCACCGGCCTGTGGACAAGTTGCTTCATGCTATTGTTTGTGTTGGTGACGGTTGCGTTGACGTGGATGCATTTCACCATTGCCAGTGCGGAACGCCGTTTGGCCCCGCAACTAGCGACCGCTTCCACCGACTTGCCGGAACTGTCCCATCCTTCGCCTTTGGTGCTAACCGAATGGAACCCGGAAGATGCCACATTCTGGGAGAAAACTGGCAAGCGCATCGCTACCCGCAACCTATGGATCAGCATCCCTGCCCTGCTCTTGGCCTTTGCGGTGTGGATGGTGTGGAGCGTAGTAGTCATCAACCTGCCTAGCATCGGTTTCAAATATACGACCAACGAATTATTTTGGCTGACGGCATTGCCGGGGCTTTCCGGGGCGACACTGCGGATTTTCTATTCATTCATGGTGCCGATTTTTGGCGGACGGCGCTGGACGACAATCAGCACGGCCTCGCTGTTAGTGCCGTCGATCTGGATTGGCTTCGCGGTGCAAAATCCCGACACGCCATATCTTTTAATGCTGGTATTGGCCTTGTTGTGTGGCTTCGGCGGCGGCAATTTCGCATCCAGCATGGCGAACATCAGTTTCTTCTTTCCGCAAGCCAAAAAAGGCGCGGCTTTGGGGATGAATGCCGGCCTCGGCAACCTAGGCGTCAGCACCGTGCAATTCGTCGTGCCGCTGGTCATCACCGCCAGTGTGTTTGGCTGGTTCGGTGGTGAACCGCAAATTTGGGTCAAGGATGGCGTGACCAAATCACTCTGGCTGCAAAATGCCGGTTTCATTTGGGTGCCATTCATCATTGCCACGTCCATTGCCGCATGGTTTGGCATGAACGACATCGCCTCGGCGAGAGCCTCGTTCAAAGATCAGGCCGTGATTTTCCAACGCAAACACAATTGGCTGATGTGCTGGCTTTATACCGGAACCTTCGGCTCGTTCATCGGCTATTCAGCGGGTTTGCCGATGCTGATCAAAATCCTGTTTCCAACGGTGAACCCCACCCAATATGCGTTCTTAGGGCCATTGGTCGGCGCACTGGTGCGCCCGGTCGGCGGCTGGCTGGCGGACAAGCTAGGTGGGGCGCGGGTCACGTTTTGGAATTTCATCATCATGGGGGTGGCCGTGTTCGGCGTGTTGCATTTCATGCCCCATGGCGGAGTCGGGGGGAATTTCTATGGCTTCCTCGGCTTGTTCATGCTGCTGTTCATTACCACTGGCATCGGCAATGGCTCAACCTTCCGCATGATCCCGGTGATTTTCCTGACTGAACGCCAACGGGCTTTGGGAGCGGATAATGCCGACCAAGCCCGCCGCGAAGCCGCGAAGGAATCAGCGGCGGTGCTGGGATTTAGCTCGGCAATCGCGGCTTATGGCGCATTCTTTATTCCCAAGAGCTACGGCACGGCGATTGCCCTGACTGGCGCACCCGATGCGGCTTTGCATGGTTTCTTGGTGTTTTATTTGAGTTGCATTGCAATAACGTGGTGGTTTTATGCGAGGAAAGGTGCGGAGATGCCGTGCTGAGCGCAATTTCTGACGAAAAACTAGAGAAAAAACAGATATTCATTTTTAATTAGAACAAAGACATATGATGAAACATCTAATCATTTTATTTACGACAATTCTACTGGGTCTGACAAACCCAGTGGGTGCGAAACCACCCACCGACAAGGCGACCCCCGCCGCTGTCAGCACCGCTGCCAGTAACACTAGCAGTAGCACCCAAAGCCAAACCTGTTTAAATTGCCACAAGGCGCTGACCGGCGGCATTGTCAATCAGTGGAAACTCAGCAGCCATTCCAATAAGGGGGTGGGTTGCTACGAATGCCATCAGGCAGACAAGGGCGATGTGGACGGTTTTGAGCATAATGGCTTCTTCATTGCCACGATTGTTTCCCCCAAGGACTGTTCCCGTTGCCATGAAAAGGAATCCAAAGAATTCCAAGCCAGCCACCATGCCGAAGCCGCCAAGATTTTGGGAAGCTTGGACAATGTGCTAGCGGAAGTGGTGGAGGGCAATATGCATCACGACTCGCCCGCCGCCGTCAGCGGGTGCTGGCAATGCCACGGTTCGGAAGTCAAGGTGTTGGCGGGCGGC
>CAIOOA010000285.1 GCA_903859815.1 uncultured Methylococcaceae bacterium
AAGAAAGGCAATAAACTTCCAAAGCAAGAGCAAGTTAAGCTATGGTTGCCATTTGTCGCAACGTCATTTGCACAATTGAAAGATGATAACCAAGAAAAAAGGCAAAGCCTAGGGATAGTTCGGCCAGATGAGGGTTCAATAAGCTTTGTCTACAAACCCATAAAAGAACAATCTGACGAAGACCAGTCATATGCCAATCAATGCTATAAGCAAATGAGCTTGTTCAACGATTCGCCTTTAACTCATTTAAAGGCGGATTATTGCTTTTCTTACAAATTCACTTCAAACAAAATAGCCCATGAAATGAAAATCCATGATTGGGAGGTTCAAGCAACTTATTACAATTACAAGAAAAAATATGGAATTGACACGTTATTGAAAATGAAAGAAATGTATGAAAATATAATACCAAATCAAAACATCCACTTGATTATGGGTACTGCAAAGGCTAGGCCATGGCAATTTATGATTATTGGAGTATTGCGCACCACTCAGAACCTCAAGATGATTGATGCGCAAGGATCATTGTTCGATTAGCCGGGTAGTGTGTGCAAACGGCTTTATTGTTTGCCCACGAGGAACGAAGCCTCAACCAACACGGTAAGGCGCATTCGTAAGGTATGAGCAGAGAAGAACTTGCGGAGAACCTGAGATCATTGCTGGTTGATCTTGAATCAGATGAAATACCCTATATGCGAAAAGTTGAAGAGTTAATGGTTGACTGATCGTCAACAGTCATCATGCGAATATATCTGGATAACTGCGTATTCAACCGCCCTTTCGACGATCAAAACCATCTCCGTGTCCGTTTGGAAACCGAAGCGAAACTGTATGTCAAAACCAGTATCAAGCAGGGAGAATAGATGCGTAGCCAAGAAGAGAAATATTATGGGTTTAACTTACGCCAAACTTAAATTAACAAATCTGTTTAATCATCATCAGGTTGAAATTAACGCTCTGGTGGATACGGGCGCAACATTCATGTGTGTGACGGAAGAGACTGCATTGCAATTGGGTTTCGATATTACTGAAGTAAGTCAGCAATTAGTCACTCTTGCAGATGGTCACCAGCGCAAAGTTCCGAAAATTGCTCCCATTGAGATTGCGTTTGAAAACCGTAGTTATGTAACCGAAGCGGTTGTTTTGGGTGATGAACCGTTGTTGGGTGTCATTCCTTTGGAAGCGATGGATTTAATCGTTGACACACGCCAGCAAAAGTTGATTGCTAATCCTCAACATCCAAATTATCCAGTGGCACTCGCTAAATAGCCTGAATGGGCTTACAAGTCTTTTCTCACCACCACCACGCCGGGTTCATCGGCTTTGGTTTGATGGGCAAAACCCAGTTTATGCATCAGATGCAACATCTTGACATTGTTAGCCAACACCTCCCCATCCAATGAATGAAAGTGCTTTTCCTTGGCGGCTTCAATAATGCAAGACATCAAGCGAGTGCCTAGCCCTAGGTTTTGCCACTGGTCGGCAACGACCAAGGCAATTTCCCCGCTTTCCCCGTCAGGGTTGGTGAAATAACGGGCCACACCCACGCCGGTCTCCTTGTCGCCTTGCTTATGAGTGGCGATAAATGCCAATTCTCGGGAATAGTCAAGCTGGGTGAAATGGATTAACATTTCCCGGCTCAATTCATGGATGGATTCCATGAAGCGGAAATACTTGGCTTCTTGGGATAAATTGCGAACAAAAGCCTGCTCGATTTGCGCATCTTCCGGGCGGATGGGGCGGATGGTCACACGGGTTCCGTTAGGCAGTTGAAATTCTCTGACCAAATGGCTTGGGTAGGGATGGATGGCCATGTGGTCGTATGGCCTTCCCGTCGAATGGTGTTTGACAACAACCCTAGCATCCAAAGCCCACGCCCCGTTCTCATCGACGGTCAACGGGTTGATGTCCATTTCTTTGATCTGGGGCAATTCGCACACCATTTCCGACACTCTCAGCAACACTCGCACCACCGCGTCAAGGTTGACGGGCGGCTTTTGCCGCCACCAGCCTAGTATTTTGTAGACTTTGGTATGCTCCAGTCGATTGCGGGCAATGAGTTCATTCAACGGAGGCAAGGCAATGGAGCGGTCATGCAGAATTTCCACCGCCGTCCCGCCAGCCCCAAAGTTGATGACCGGCCCGAACACCGGATCATCCATGACTCCGACCAACAATTCCCGCCCGTTGGGGTTGGTGTGCATTTTTTCTATGCTGACCCCGTCGATCTTGGCATCTGGGCGAAATTGACGGACTTGTTCGATCAGATCGTGGTAATGATAGCGCAAGGTCTGGGCGCTGCTGATGTTCAAGCGAACACCCCCGACATCGGATTTGTGCGATATATCCGGCGAGACGATTTTCATGACGACGGGGAACCCCAAGGTTTCAGCGGCGGTGAGTGCCTCGTCCGGGGAATGTGCAGTCATCGCGGGCAACATTGGAATATTGAAAGCACGGAGCAAGGCTCGCGTTTCCAAGGCCGACAATAAGCTACGCTGTTCAGCCAAAGCACCCTCAATTATCGCTTTGGCTCCCTCAATATCCGGGTGGTCCATGTCTGCCAACGGTCCAGGTGCTTGCATGAGGAATTCTTGATTACGGCGAAATTCGGCGAGGAAGCCAAAGCCTTCCAACGCACTCTCCAAGTCAGAAAAGCTTGGGAAACGCTGTTCATCGAAAATTTTCCTGCCTTCCAGCACTTGGGTTTCCCCTAGCCAACAGCAAAGGATAGGCTTGTGCATGGGATTTCTGGACTCTACAACGGACTTCGCCGCCATAGTCGGTTGAGTCATCACCTGCGGGGCCAGCATGACCAGCAAACCGTCAATATTCTTGTCTTGCAAACACACTTCCACGGCGACTTTATAACGTTCTGGCGTGGCATCTTCAAGAATATCCACCGGATTATTGTGTGACCAATTTTCAGGAAGCGATTCGTTCAGCTTTAGCTTGGACTCTTCGGATAACACCGCCAATTGTATACCGCGTTCACAGGCTCTGTCGGCGGCTAACACGCCTGGCCCACCCGCATTGGTGATAATCGCGAGCCGGTTGCCCCTGACTCGTTGCGGTTTGGAAAGAAGCTGTGCCGCTGCAAACATTTGCTTGATCGTGTCGGCGCGCACCACGCCTGCGCGTTCGAAGGCGGCGCGAAAAACATCGTCGGAACCCACCAAGGAGCCGGTATGGGATAAAGCAGCCCTTGAGCCTTCGGCATGTCGGCCCGCTTTGATGACGATGACCGTCTTTAAACGCGCCGCAGCGCGCAATCCGCTCATAAAGCGGCGGGCATTGCGAACTCCCTCTATGTACATCAGAATGCTACGGGTTTCAGGGTCCATTGCCAAATAATCAAGGATATCCCCGAAATCCAAATCTGATGCCGAACCCACCGAAACCACGGCGGAAAAGCCTACCGCGTGGGCATTAGCCCAATCCAATATTGCCGTACAAATGGCCCCCGATTGAGAAACTAATGCTATTTTGCCTAATGTGGCGACGTTATTGCTAAAGCTTGCATTGAGTCCGACAGATGGCCTCATCAGCCCCAGACAATTTGGACCCAAGATGCGAACGCCATGGCGATGCGCTTCTTCAAGCAAAGCCTGTTCGAGAATTTCGCCTGCCCCGCTTTCCATTTCACCAAAACCCGCCGACAATACAATGGCGGTTTTCACTTGATGTTCACCGCAGGTGCGGATGATGCTTGGCACGGTGGCTGCGGGGCTTGCAATGACCGCCAAATCAATCCGTTCATGGATGCGATCCAGCGTGTCAAAGCAAGGTTTATTTCCGATCTGTTGATATTTTGGGTTAATGGCATAAACGGGTCCGCTGAAACCTCCTGCCACTAGATTGCTGTAGACCCGGCCACCGACTGAATCGACATTGCCATTCGCACCGAATACGGCAATGGATTGCGGTGAAAACAAATGTTCAAGATAATGTCTACCCATGGCGTAGGAATCTCCTTAAGCGAATCATGCAAATAAACTCTATAATCGTGTATTGTGTCTGAAATTTGAGGATGTCAAATGTTTATTTTCAAATTATTCAACTGCAATGCTACAAAATCATTAGACATGAACCCAATTTTCGGTTATTAAATACTTACTTATCAAGATCTCGCAAAGGACTGATCGCCATGAACCCTGTTAGCCAAATGGCCAAACCTATCCGAATCATACAGATTACCGATTTCCACCTTCTCAGCGACCCGAAGCGCACCATGATGGGAATCAACACCGAACAAAGTTTCCTAGCCGTGCTGCAACATGCTTGGCAACATAGCGATGGGGTCGCTTTGTACCTGATGACGGGTGACTTGGTCCAAGAACCCTCCATCGCCACCTACCAACGCTTGCAAGAACGCTTGAGTTGCTTATCCATTCCTTGCTACTGCCTCCCCGGCAACCATGATGATCCCGAATTGATCCGTTTGAGCATGGTTGAAAGCAATGTTCACTATCACTCCCAAATTCTACTGGATGGGTGGCAGATCATTTGCCTTGACAGCACACTCCCCGGCAACGCGGGCGGATATTTGACGCAAAACCAACTCGATTTGCTGGAAGCCGGCCTTGTGGATCAGCCCAAACGCTATACGATTGTTTGCCTCCACCATTCGCCTTTGCCCACAGGTTCCGACTGGTTGGATACGATGAAACTGTCCAATGCCGACGATTTTTTCAAACTGATTAAGCGATTCCCCCTCGTCAAAGGCGTCGTTTATGGACATATCCACCAAACCATGGATGAACAATTCCAAAACTTGCGCTTACTGGGATGCCCATCAACCTGCTTTCAATTTAAGCCCGACTGCAAGGATTTTGCCTTGGACCAGCTTCCGCAGGGCTATCGTTGGATAGAACTTCACCCAAATGGCGACATTAGCACAGATGTCGTTCGACTCGACACCGTGCCACTGGGATTGGATGTGGCTTCGAGCGGATATTGAATGGACGGTTAGTGTGCCGCACTTGATCGTGGAAGGTTCGGTTGTGGAATTGACCGACAGCGGTTTTTTGGTGAACACCTCTGACTGGAATGAGTCGGTGGCACAGGCATTGGCCCAAGCTTCGCATATCGGGCTAACCGATGAGCATTGGGAAATCATACATCTAATCAGGCAATATTATTTCAACTATCTGCACCTTCCCAATGCTCGCATGTTTGTCAAACTAGTGCAAAAAAGTTTGGGGGAGGACAAGGGCAATTCGCGGTATTTGCATTCTCTTTTCCCCAATAGCGCGGTTCGGTTTGCGTGCCTGATCGCTGGCCTACCGAAGCCGCCGGGATGTTTGTAGAATTCCACACTATCAAAACTTAACAATAAAGTTGTTTTGCCAATCAAGGAAACTTAAATCATGGCTAAAGTTGTAATGTATAGCACCGCCAGTTGCCCTTTCTGCGTCATGGCAGAACGTTTGTTAAAGGCGCGGGGGGTGACTGAAATCGAGAAAATCAGGGTCGATATTGACCCGGAAAAGCGCCTAGAAATGACGCAGAAGACACAGAGGCGCACGGTTCCACAAATTTATATTGGTTCAACCTATGTCGGCGGTTTTGACGATCTGTCCGCTTTAGACAGGGCTGGCAAATTGGCGGGGTTGTTGGCTGATAAAGATTGATATCCCTTATTTCAAATCATAATTATAAAATATCGGTCACTATTTTCTCTGACACCAAGTCAAATATATCAGCGCAAAATATTACTTTGAACCAATTAAGAAAAACGGCAATGCTTCGCTCTTCCGGCCACTCGCGTTTACGGTGATTCCAACTCAATAATTCGTTTTCAAATATTTGAATATAATATGGGCTTAAGATATCCATCAAATCTTCCTCGTAGGAAAATTCAATTAAGTATATGTGCTTTTCATCCAAACGAGCGTCAAGAACTTCCAATGATTCTTCGTTGTAAAGTTTTGCCCATTCCTTGTATGGTTCTTTGGGGACAATAAGTAAAGCTGATCTATTTTCAACAAATTGCTGCATGAGGACTACCTTCTAGGGGCAATGTTCGATCCTTCAATAATTGATACTTCGACATGAGCCTTGAAACTTATGCCAAGCTGCTTTTTATCGCTAACCTGTGGAGCAGCCACAGTTAGATTTCTTCATTCCGTAGGCTCGCTTCGAGTTCCTTTTTCCGGTTCGCATCAGAAAGAAAATTTTAGCGCTAAGGGGGGAGGCTTTTAACGGAACCCGATCCTCCCAGTGTAGGCCGGAAGGCCCTACCCACACTATACAATCCCCAAACTTTCCCAAACCAAGTCAACCTTTTCCTTTATTTCATCAGACATGGCGATAGGCGTCCCCCACTCCCGCGAGGTTTCGCCGGGCCATTTGTTGGTTGCGTCCAAACCCATTTTTGAGCCTAGGCCGGAAACTGGCGAAGCGAAATCCAAATAGTCTATAGGGGTGTTTTCAATCAGCGTCACGTCACGGGCAGGGTCCACTCGTGTGGTGATGGCCCAGATGACATCGTTCCAATCGCGAACGTTCACATCGTCATCGGTGACAATGACAAATTTGGTGTACATGAATTGGCGCAAGAATGACCACACTCCGAACATCACCCGCTTGGCATGTCCAGGGTATTGTTTTTTCATGCTGACCACCGCCATTCGATAGGAACAACCTTCCGGCGGCAAATAGAAATCGACGATTTCAGGGAATTGCTTTTGCAAAATGGGAACAAACACTTCATTCAGCGCAACGCCTAGGATTGCCGGCTCATCCGGCGGACGACCGGTATAGGTGCTGTGGTAGATGGGGTTTTCCCGCTGGGTGATACACTCAATGGTGAACACCGGGAACTCCTCCACCTCATTGTAATAACCGGTATGATCGCCAAACGGGCCTTCTGGCGCGGTTTCATTGGGATGGATAAACCCTTCCAGAACAATTTCCGCACTGGCCGGCACTTGTAAATCGCTTAAGCGACATTTGACCACTTCAGTCTTATCACCCCGCAACAAACCGGCAAAGCCATATTCCGACAAAGTGTCAGGCACAGGAGTGACTGCGCCAAGGATGGTGGCTGGGTCGGCTCCCAGGGCAACTGCCACTGGAAAAGGTTTTCCGGGATTGGCCTTTTGCCATTCACGGAAATCCAGCGCCCCGCCCCGGTGTGCCAGCCAGCGCATGATGACCTTGTTTTTTGCGATGACTTGCAGACGATAGATGCCTAAGTTTTGCCTAGGCTTATGCGGCCCACGGGTAACGACCAAGGCCCAAGTGATTAGCGGACCTACATCCCCCGGCCAGCAGGTTTGCACCGGATAGCGGCCTAAATCAATGTCCCCGCCAGTCAAAATGGACTCTTGGCAAGGGGCATTTTTTAGTTCCCTTGGGTTCATGTTCAAAACTTGCTTGAATAGCGGCAACTTGCTCACAGCATCCCTCATTCCCTTAGGCGGGTCCGGCTCCTTCAAAAAAGCCAACAACTTACCCACCTCGCGCAAGGCTCCAACCGATTCTTCGCCCATACCCAGAGCCACCCTCTGTGGAGTGCCAAACAAATTGCCAAGCAAGGGAATGGCATAACCCTTAGGGGTTTCAAACAGCAAGGCCGGCCCTTGGGCTCTTAGGGTACGATCACAAATCTCGGTGATTTCAAGATTTGGATCGGCGGGATATCCGATGCGTTTCAGTTCTCCCCTCACTTCGAGTTTGGCGATAAAATCACGCAAGTCGCGGTACTTCATAATAGGCCGGATTGATTGGCTGGTGGGCGGGCCATCATGGCCCGAAATTGAAAGCCGGCTGTTGAATCTTCCTTAGATCGAAACCGGCAACAATATAGTTTGTTGATAGCCGAAATCGGGAGGCTATCAAGGCCACACATGCTTAAGCAATATCAACTCAAACACTCGTCGCTTAGGCCCCTTTCAGCTTGTCCATCACCTGAGCAGTGGCTGTCGCCCAATCCTCTTGTTCGAAACCCGGTTGGAAATTTCTTTTTTCGGCCAAATAATATGCCGCCTCGGCGATCATGCGAGCAACTTCAGCCTCGTCAACCTGAGGAAGTTGCGCCTCTTGTTCCGCATTGGCAGACTTGGCTTTGGATTTCTTGGCGGCGGGCTTTACGACTTTTTCAATCTCTGGGGTTGCCGTTTCGACAGATGGCTCGGCTACAGCAGGAGCCGGGGCAGGGGCAGGGGCTGCTTTGGCTGTTGTGGTAGGTTTGGTCGGCTTAGCGGCTGGTTTTGGAGCATCCGTTGCAGCCGCTGCCTTCGGTGCAGTGGCAGGTTTCTCAGCAGTGGCCGGGGCAGGCTTAGGCACGGCAGTTTTTGCCGGAGCGGGGGCAGTCGCTGTCGTAGAGGCAACCACAGGCTCAGGGGCTTTCGCAACGGGTAGCGAGGCTTTAGGCGCTGTTGATTCAGTAGCAGCTTTGGTGGGGGCTGCTGCTTTGGTGGGAGTAGCCTTAGGCGCATCTGGCTTAGCCTTTGCCTCTGCTTTGGGCTTGGCTGTCTTGGCCTCAGTGACGGCAGTGGCTTTGGTGTCAGCGGCTGGCTTCGTCGACGAGGTGGGTTTAGTTGTACTCATGTGAATTTTCTCCGCAAAGGATAGGGTTTAGCAATATTCTAAAGGATTTTGACAATCCATTAAAAGCTATGAACTAAGCAATCATGTATTGCCTGTAGTCTATGGATAAATCCTATAATAATGGTTATTTCGATCAAAACAAGGGAATACAGTGTTGAATATCAATAGCAGGATGGAAATTGTTTGTGCATTCAATCTTGACTCGACATACTGTATAATTTAGCAGAATTAGCTTTTTTTTCAAGAGCTAAGCTTCCATCTACCGGCTTTATCAATGTCCCCATCATAGTTGACAACGATTTTCCCCAAGAATTCAGCACAGCCAAACACGTTGCCCGACCCACCCGCTAAAGTGGCATCTTAGCAAACTAGACAAAAAACTCCCGGACTTTATTCTCAATCAGCGACCAACCCAGCAACATGGGTTTTTTTTCGATAGTTATGTTCAAAGTCTTGCCTGACAGGGCGTAACTCCCCACGATACCTTTGCCATTGAATTGACCCAGTTGGTGATCACCACTCACGCCTACGCCATTCTTTGCGGCGTAAGCCTTAAATTGGGTGAACACTTCAGAAGGGTCGCGGGTCAGCTTGATGGAAAATTTTTTAGTCATGGTCTATGCTTTCTTCGATGGCAGAAATGCTTATCATAGAGCCTTGGCAAGCCTGCTGGCAATTCCCATTGCTATTTTAGGACGAAAAACTCTTGGAACAGCCCAACTTAGCTCAGACCCTCCAAGGTTCGGGCAAATTTTCTTACATCATTCATTTCAACGGTTTTATAATGGCGTTGTAAATTCCCTGTGTGCCTCACTAAACTCTATGGTAGCAGTCTAACATTTTTTATTCCTCCAAAGTAATGGCCTAAGGCAATCTGGTTTCCCTAGAGAATCACTGATGAAATTCAAACACCCCACATTCACAGCCGGACTTCGCTTCTTCTATTCGTGCTTATTTTGGTCATGCGTTATGACCATGAACGCGGAAGCCAACAAATCGGTCGAAAACACACAAGTTTTCGGCAGGATAGTGGCAGGGATTCCCAATGAAACTGATTTGAATGGTGAAATCCAAGCAGGTGTTTTCATTGCCGATGCGCAATTGATGGCAACCCAAGCTGCCAAACTTGGACGGGCAGAGATAGCCTTGGTGAATCCGGGATCATTGGCTGGCAAGGGTCTGATTGCCAAACTCTACCCACACGATGTGAGATACGACGAGATAGCCGCCTTGCTACCCAACGGCTATGATTTGGTCACACTCCAACTGACGGCTCAACAGTTGAAATACGTGCTTGAACAACAGTTTGCCGGTTGCGGGGGACAAACCCAACAGCGCATTTTACAGGTTTCCAACGGATTCAGTTTTAGTTGGAAATCCAACCGGGGGCACTGTGCCAAGATTTGGGACATGAAATTGACGCATATGGACTTGTCCCATTCACCGCCCACCCGTTCTGGAATGCTTGATTTGATTGCGACTGGCGGTGTGCTGCTCAGTCCGAACAAGACCTATCGCGTCACCATGAACGAATATCTGGCAAAGGGCGGGGACAATTTCAGCATCCTAAAAGACGGGCTTAACCCTGTCAAATTCACAAACGAAATCGATGCCGTGGCGGCCTACATGGAAATATTCAAATTCCCCAATGCTTCCTATGACCCTGGCGCAACCGAATTAAACCGGCCTCGAATTGTTCAGCTTCCATTGCCTTAGGGAACCTCGAAAAACCGGTTACGTTCATGGCGCGACAAGCTCACCACGAACGTATACTTTTGATTAAACTATTACCGTTCGCACAGAGATTGTCGAAGTGCGGGGTTTTTCGAGGTTTCCCCTAGGGTTGTTGGCTCCGAATATCTTCACCACAGACTTGAAAAACAGCATATTCGGCGAGATTTTGCGCATGATGACCAATGCGTTCCAATGCCTTGATGACCAACACCACACTGATGGCAAAGCCTATGTTTCGGTAATCTTCCAAAATATAGGTCAATAGATGCCTAAGGTCGGCCTGAAACTCCTCCTCCATGGCTTTGTGATTTTCAATCACCTGCAATGCCTTTTCTTCATCCCAGATATCAAACACTTCTATCGCACTGCGTAGGCCAGACATCGCCATATCACCGATTCTGTTGACATCACGCAGCATTTGACTGTTTGGCTCGCCACCATCGTTTTCTATCAATTGAATGGCCAAGCCGGCGATTCTAACCGCCTCATCGCCAATGCGCTCCAAATCGCTGACACTTTTCGAGACCGCCATGACCATCCGCAGGTCGGAACTGACTGGGCAGCGTTTGGCGATGATTTTGGCGATTTCTTGATCGACATCGACTTCCAATTGATCCACTTCATTGTCCATCGCCACTGCTTGGCGGGCTAGGTCTTCATCTTGGGTCTTGAAAGCGATCAAGGCGTTGCCAAGCAAGTTGACAACCAGCCCGCCCATTTCCAAAACACTCAGACGCAAATGATCCAGTTCGCCATCATATCGCCTGATGATATGACCTTCGGTCGGGGGTCTATCCATTGCAAATCTCCAGATTAGCCAAAACGTCCACTGATATAGTCATCGGTTAACCTATGTAAAGGCTTGGTGAACACACTGGCAGTCTCGCCCACCTCGATCAATTTGCCAAGGTGGAAATAAGCGGTTCGTTGCGAAACCCGCGCCGCCTGTTGCATGGAGTGGGTGACTATGACAATGGTGTATTGTTCACGCAATTCGTCAATGAGTTGTTCGATTTTGGCAGTGGCTATCGGGTCCAAGGCAGAACAAGGCTCGTCCATCAAAATCACTTCGGGGTTGACCGCAATCGTGCGGGCTATGCACAGGCGCTGCTGTTGCCCCCCCGACAAGCTAGTGCCGGGATGGTCAAGATAATCCTTGACTTCTTCCCAAAGTCCAGCACGACGCAGGGATGATTCCACAATTTCAGCCAATTCGTCTTTGGTCGCGGTCAAGCCATGGATACGCGGACCATAGGCAACATTCTCAAAAATGCTTTTGGGGAATGGGTTGGGCTTTTGAAACACCATCCCAACTTTTGCCCTTAAAGGGACGACATCGATATGGTTGAGATAAATATCCTCATCGTCGAGTTTTATCTCACCATTCACTCGACAGCCTGGTATGGTGTCGTTCATGCGATTCAAACAACGCAACAAGGTGGATTTGCCGCAACCGGAAGGGCCGATAAAGGACAGCACTTCGTTATGCGCTATGTCCAGACTAACCCGTTTAATCGCCTGTTTCTCGCCGTAATTGACATCAACGTTGCGGCAACTGATGCGGGGGTCGGGGACACTCCAGTTTCCAACCGTGCTATCGTCTTCCACACTATCTTGTTCGCGGACAGCCGAGAAAATGCGTTTGCGCAACCGGGAGGCATCCCGATGGGATTTTTGCTTTTGCGCCTCATGGTTCATACTAATATCTGAATCTGAAGCGGAGTATAGTGTAGGAGTCATAGTTTGATGCCACAAAAAGTGTCTGGTCTTTTGAAGTGCCGCATCACAGATTAATCTATAATTGTTACAGTTTAATGACAATCAAGAATAAACCCATGCCCAGCCTACTGCTTTATCACACATCAGCTTGTCACTTATGCGAAGAAGCTGAAGCTCTAACAAAAGCTTACCTATCAGCAAGGGGAATGCCAGCCAATTGCCTGCACCTTGAAGACATCACAAGCGATGAGAGTTTGCTTGAACGCTATGGGCTGATAATCCCGGTATTGCGCTTGATGGATACCGGACAGGAATTGCTTTGGCCCTTCGGCTTGGCTGAAATTGAGCATTTTTTGAATACTTGCGATACTTAATGCCCGACAACGGGCAATCTTAATGACAAGAGCGCGATCACATCCGCCCTACCCTGCATTCTCACCTAAGAGGTCAAACGCATGAGCACGACAACATCAGCCACTACTGCCCTTCCCCGCATTGTCATCGTCGGCGGCGGTGCAGGAGGCTTGGAACTAGCCACTCGCCTAGGTAAAACCCTAGGCAAAAAGAAGCAAGCCGAAATAACGCTGGTAGACTGTAGCCAAATCCATATTTGGAAGCCTTTGCTGCATGAAGTCGCCGCCGGCACGATGGACTCTCATGATGATGAGCTGGCCTATTTGGCTCAAGCTAGGGCCAATCATTTCCGCTTTGTGCTGGGGAGGATGGATGCTTTATATCGGGATACCAAGCAAATCCGACTAGCCTCCATGAACAATGCTGAAGGGGATGAAATCGTTCCAGTCCGCACCTATGGCTATGACATTCTGGTAATGGCCATCGGCAGCCTTTGCAACGATTTTGGCATTCCCGGCGTGGCTGAACATTGCCAGTTTCTGGATTCTACCGAGCAAGCCGAACATTTCCAGCAACATTTATTGGCGGCTTATTTGCGCGCTCAAGCCCAAGGCAGCTTTGGCGGTGACGGTGTGTTGGACATTGCCATCATCGGTGGCGGAGCCACCGGCATTGAATTGTCGGCCCAACTGCACCAAGCCACCCAACTCTTCAATGCGTATGGACTGGACTCCATCCAAGCTTCCGACATCAAATTGCACTTGATTGAAGCTTCCACCAAGCTGTTGCCACAATTGCCGGCCCGGCTGTCAGAAGCCACGGCCCATCAATTGCGGGAAATCGGCGTGAACTTGCTGCTAGGCGAACGCGTGGTGGAAGTGACGAAAGACGGCGTGAAAACCCTGTCGGGCAAATACATCCAAGCGGAAATCAAGGTTTGGTCCGCAGGCATCAAAGCACCCGACTTCCTCAACGGCATTGCCGGCTTGGAATCCAACAGAATCAATCAACTGGTCGTCAAGCGAACCCTGCAAACCACTTTGGATGACGACATTTACGCATTGGGGGATTGCGCCGCCTGCCCATGGCCTGAAAAAGGCCCGGAAGCCATCATTCCCCCCCGCGCCCAGTCGGCCCATCAAATGGCAAATCAAGTTTACCAAAACATCCAGCTTCGACTCAAAGGCCAAGCCCAGAAGGACTATGTATACACCGATTACGGCTCGCTGGTTGCACTGGGGAAATTCAGCACCGTCGGCAACCTCATGGGCAACTTGATGGGTAGTGTGATGATCGAAGGAGCCATCGCCCGCTTGGTTTATCTTTCCCTCTACAAAATGCACCAAATGGCTTTGTTCGGACCCTTCCGCGTCGGTCTGATGGTCATCTCAAACTTCTTCCGCAGCCGCTTGCAACCCAAAATCAAGCTGCATTAATCCTAAATCCGGCGGTTGGAAAGGCTGTAGGGGCGAATTCATTCGCCAAATCAATGTATTAAATGCGAATGAATTCGCCCCTACCATATTGTTCATATTTTTGTTTATGCTGACATTTTCACATCGAATGCCGGATTTAGGTAAATCGCAAAAGCTAAGCGGAACCCAAGGGATAGAATGATCCCAACCAAGATTGGCGCGGGGCTAAGCCTGCTCCGCGCATTTTATGGGAATGGCCTGCCTCAATTGTTTTCTGATTCGGAACCCTCGCCACGTCCGGCGAGGAAAAGCCGGACTCATGCCTAACCAAAAGAGAGCTATTTTTAAATAACCGAGGACATATGAACCCAAGAATGCACCCGGGAAGCTTGGCAGTTGGACAGGAATACCTGGCCTTCATTTCCTACCGCCATGCCGACAATACCGAAGAAGACCAACAATGGGCAACCTGGCTACACCAGCAACTTGAGGTCTATGATGTCCCCGACGACTTGATCGGAACCACCAACCTGCGGGGGCAGACCATCCCAGATCGGATTTATCCGGTGTTTCGCGACGAAGTCTCGCTGCCCGCCGATGCGGTTTTATCGACCGCCATCACCCAAGCTCTGGATCAATCCCGCTTCCTGATCGTATTGTGTTCGCCCCGCGCCGTGCAAAGCCGCTTTGTCAACGAAGAAATCCTGCATTTCAAGCGCACCGGCAAACAAGACCATATCATGGCGGCCTTGATACTGGGCGAACCCAATGCATCCATCGACCCCGGCAAGAGCCAAGACCCGGAACATGCCCAAACCTTGGAATGCTTCCCGCCCGCCTTGCAATACGAGCTGACTGCCGAAGGCCAACTGGACAAGACCAAACCCACCGAACCGATTGCCGCCAACTTCCGCCTGCCCGATGGCGGCAAGGGCATTACCAACCCCAATGTCTACAAACAGCAACTGTTAAAAAAAGGCCGCAATAAAGCCGATGCCGAGCGTTTGGCGCATCTATACGAAGAACAGATTAACACGGCCAGGCTCAAGATCATTGCCGGCATCCTAGGCGTGCCTTTAGAACGGCTGACCCAGCGCGACAAGATTCATCAACTCAATAAAGCCCGTGCCGAGTCCCGACGCTTTCGTAAAATTGCGGCCAGCTTGGCTGTCTTGACACTGGTGACATTGATTGCAGGCGGCATTGCCTTTGCCCAATGGCGCAATGCAAAATCCCAACAACTGCGTGCCGAAAACTTATTGAGTCAAATCAAAGTCAACCTTAAGTTCATGAATTTTGAATTGCGGGGGGTATTGGATAAATACGTCCCGCAACATGAGCGCATCAAAATCATGCAACAGATTGATGCCGTAGTAGAGGTTTTGCAACAGCAGGGCAATTCGGAATCTGTCGAATCGCAACGGCAAATTGCGGCGGCCCTAATGCAGAAGGCCGACCAAGCCTTAACAAACGACAAACTCAACCCTGCCGATGCCTTGCCGTTGTACCAACAAGCCCACAATGCGTTGATCAAACTCTGCCAACGCGACCCCGGCAACACCGAATTCCAGCGCGACCTGTCGAATTCCCATGATAAAATCGGCAATCTGCAACAGCGGTTGGGCCACACTGATGTCGCCCTCAATGCCTATCAGGACAGCTTGGCAATACGACAAACCATAAGCCAACACGACCCCGGAAACACCGACTTCCAGCACGATCTGTCGGCTTCCCAAAATAATATCGGCGACCTGCAACTGCGCAGGGGCAACACCGATGCCGCCCTCAAGGCACATCAAGATAGCTTGGCAATACGACAAACCATAAGCCAACGCGACCCCAACAACACCCACTTACAGCGAGACCTGTCGGTTTCTCATGAAAGAATCGGCGATCTGCAACTGCGCCTGGGCAACACCGATGCCGCCCTCAAAGCCTATCGGGACAGCTTGGCCATTCGACAAACCCTAACCCAACGCGACGCCGGAAACACCGAATTCCAGCGCGACCTGTCGGTTTCCCATAGTAAAATCGGCGACCTGCAACTGCGACAGGGCAACACCGGTGCAGCCCTCAAGGCATATCAGGATAGCTTGGCGATAGCACAAACCCTCAGCCAACACGACCCCAGCAACACCGTATTTCAGCGCGACCTGTCGGTTTTCCATAATAAAATCGGCGATCTGCAACTGCGCCTGGGCAACACCAATGCCGCCCTCAAGTCTTATCAGGACGACTTGGCGATAGTACAAACCCTCACCCAACACGACCCCGGCAACACCCAACTCCAGCGCGACCTGTCGGTTTCTCATAATAAAATCGGCGATCTGCAACTGCGCTTGGGCAACACCGATGCCGCCCTCAAGTCCTATCAGAACGGCTTGGCGATAGCACAAAACCTAACCCAACACGACCCCGGCAACACCCAACTAAAGCGCGACCTGTCGGTTTACCATGATAGAATTGGCGATCTGCAACTGCGGTTGGGAAACACCGATGCCGCCCTCAAGTTCTACCAAGACGGCTTGGCAATACGACAAAACCTCAGCCAACGCGACCCCGGCAACACCCAATTACAGCGCGACATGTCGGCCTCGTACTACAACTTGTTTTTGGATTACGAGGCGAAAAAGGAGTTTGCTTTAGCCCGAAAGCATTTGGAAAACGCTTTGACGCAACTTAAGGCCATGCAGAGCAATGGCAGCTTGGCCAAGGACGATGAGAAAAATATCAAGGAGATGGAAGTGGAATTGCTTAAGCTACCCAAGCCAATTAAGCAGTAAACGCCATTGGTTTAGCGAAATATTGGGATATTTCCCACGCTCCGCTCTTGTCGTTATCCGCAAGTCCTGCCGAGCCTAAATGCCGTCATTCCAGAAGGTTGGAGGCGGAACGTTCGGAAGGTGATGAGCAGTAAGCGGGGATGTCTGCCGCCGGGGCGAACGGCGGCAGAAGTCAGAACCCCCACAGTACCTCTAAGAGGGGCTTATGTTCATACACTAGCCACCTTGGGGAAGGAGAGGATTGGAACGCTTGGTTCACAATCCTCAGCAACACACTAGGGTTGGGTGAGTAAAAATTGGGAATACGTCAACTGGTCATAATCCAATTTTCCGTTCATGTTCGTATCAACCCCAAAATATAAAGCATAGGTTCCACTGGGTAAGCCGGCGGTATCAAACAATGCCAAGTCTGAAACCTCATTTAATGGGCCTTGATGGGAGGGAATCACTTTACTTAGGTCTGTTCCAATATCCACCCATGTATTAGGATAGACGTAAGAGTACCAATGCCCCCAAGGGCTTAACGCCACAAACCACCAGTCTGCGTTTTTTCCTAGGTTGCTGCCAGCCGTTAACCCTATTTTTAGCAACGTGCCGTTGACATCTAGGGTGGCAATAGTGGGTTTGGAGTTGATGGCATACTCAGCCGTGACCGTCGCCGCCGCGTTCAGCGTGACCACGCAAGCCCCCGTGCCTGAGCAAGCCCCACCCCAACCGGTGAAGGTCGAACCATTGGACGCTACAGAGATTAAGCTGACTTGAGTGCCATGCAGGAAAGCGTAGCTGCATGAACTGCCGCAATCGATGCCGACCGGGTTGCTCGTTACCGTACCGCTACCGCTGCCGGTTTTGCCGACCGTCAGCAGATAGGAGTTGACGGCATAATCAGCCGTGACCGTCGCCGCCGCGTTCAGCGTGACCACACAAGCCCCCGTGCCTGAGCAGGCCCCGCCCCAACCGATGAAGGTCGAACCATTGGACGCTACAGGGCTTAAGCTGACTTGAGTGCCAAACGGGTAGGCGTAGCTGCATGTACCACCGCAGTCAATTCCGACCGGGTTGCTCGTCACCGTGCCGCTACCGCTGCCGGTTTTGCCGATCGTCAGTAGATAGGAGTTGATGGCATACTCAGCCGTGACCGCCGTCGCCGCATTGAGCGTGACTACGCAAGCCCCCGTGCCTGAGCAGGCCCCGCCC
>CAIOOA010000286.1 GCA_903859815.1 uncultured Methylococcaceae bacterium
ATCAGGGTATTGCTGGGGCGTTGCTATGGGGTATTCAACCGGATACACCTGTTTCAGCGCCTGAGCCTCGACCTTGGCGGCTACGAGCAGTTTGCATAGATTACAATGGGTTGCCAACCATGCGAAATCCCAAAGAACCGAAAAAATCAAAAGCCATGAGCGAAGCATATGAGGACGCACTAGAACAACTCAAATGCATCTATAACAAGCACATAAATAACGGTAATGATGTCTAACGCCCCCGTTCAGCCGCCAGCGCGGAAGGAGCCAGAATGAACACGCCAAACGTTTTCGCTGGTCGGCTGGAACGGCGGGTTAGGCTGGTGGTAAAGGGTAAGCATTTAAAATCGACCTCAAGACCAATATTAGGTTTTAATTGGATTATCAATGACCCTGTAAGCAATTTCAGAAAAACCTTTCCGTGGTTGGACTTTATTACACTTTTTCTTGAGAACCTTGATCTCGTTTTTAAGGGACACTTCTTTTGTTTGAAGTTTATTAACTTTATTATGCAGATAGAGATTTATTTTCTTCAATTCTCTAATTTGAGACAAGAGATTGGAGTTTTCTTCTTGCAGATCGACTGCGGTTATAGGGGTTTTCCGAGTTACCAATTAAAATATCCTAAAGATATGGAAGATAAGCCTAACGCCCCCGTTCAGCCGCCAGCGCGAAAGGAGCCAGAATGAACACGCCAAACGTCCACGCGGGTCGGCTGGAACGGCGGGTTAGGCGGGTGGGTAGGGAAACAATGCCGGTCATTCATAGATTTTGCTCTCTTTTCCCATTCGGCGCAATATGTGGAGCACAGCTATTACGCCTTACCGCGTTTTTGTTTTTGATTATCTTTTATAAAAGTCCCATTCTTTTCCATGTGCTATACAAATGCCATCTGCATCTACGTTGCCCTTGTTTAAACAATCACATTTCAACTTTGCTATTTCTTCCGTGACTTCCTTGCCAGATCTTATGCTACTCCCGCCAGCTAGTGACATCGAAAATACATAACGCATACATTTGTCACCACCGTATTTTTTGCAATCCTTATATGCAGCATCAAGCGATTCAGATACGCTTTTATCTATGGCTTCTAATTGCTGATAATGCTTTACTTCTCCTGCGCAATCAATAGAATTTTTCATCACTACGCAAATCATTGTCCCTCCATTATCGAAGCCGCATACCTCCACGTCGGCCCTACAAGGTAAACTTATTCCGATGAATATAGACGCAACAATCGATTGCGCAATCTTAGTAAGTGAGTTAATAATACGCATTCTGCTATATGCTATAGATGCCTAACGACCCCGTTCAGCCGCCCGCGCGGAAGGAGCCAGAAAAATGAGCCAAACGTCCACGCGGGTCGGCTGGAACGGCGGGTTAGGCGGGTGGGCAAAGAGACAATGCCGGGGATTCATGGATTTTGCTTTTTTTTCCATGCGGCGCAATACGCGGAGTACCGCTATTGCGCCTTACCGCGTTGAGAATGTCGGGCAACGATAAAGCCATTTCCAAACCTACACGGCTAAGCTATATACCGCTATTTATTAGCCTTCCGCCAACCTCAATCTGCTTCGTGGCAACCTTGGCTTGGCTTTCGTGCCAAGCAGCATTCATCTTGGCTTGATTGTCATTCCAATTTTTTTGAATTTCTGATGTCTGCGAAAAATATGCAATGTCAAATTTTGTTTTCTGCTCAATGAGTACAATGTATGCTTTTACAAGCTCGGCATTATCCGGTAATTCTTGCATTCTCTGTTCAAGAAAGTATTTGCACTCATAGAAAGCATTGTCATTCATAAAGATTATTCCTGATGTGTTTATGTTGCCTAACGCCTGAATTAAGCGGCACGGCGGACGGAACTACGAGAAAACAAACCAATGCACAACCCGTGTCCGCTTGAATGACGGGTTAGGCACTAGAATCGGAGAGCAAAACCATGAAAGACGAGAGAAACAACTACCGCAACCGCCGCCATGACCGCGAATCGCGTCGCCGGTACGACGCTAGGGCGTGGCACCTCCTTCAGCCCCATTACGGCGAGAAGGAAAAAACCAACAGGAAAAGGGCGATAGAGAATTAACCACACGATGCCTAACGCTAATTAGACATCAAACATGATGTCTTTGCCCCTGTTAGACATCATCGTCACTGACGCTTAACCTCAAAAATGCAGATTCTAACAGGGTTTAAAATATGATACATTTATACCGCATCCTGTCAACCTGTTTTTCGGCTTGGTTTGTTGTGGGTCACAAATTTAATGGAATGAAAAGGATGCAAGCTTTGTTTTGGTTATTACTGTGGTTTTTTGTTTGAATGAGGTGGTCCCATGCCTGTCAGCGCTGTTATACCGTCAAACGCACCGGATTATGCGTCAGCGCAAACCCGTCACCCCGGCTTGCTGGAAAAGGTCGAGAGTATTTACGGGTATAGTCTGCCACGGTATAGCGTTCAGTTTTATTTTTCACTGATGTTACGCACAGATGCAAGAGTTGCTTATTTCCAAGCGTATAGGGAGCGTCAAAGCTTGCTTTGACAAGAGAATTGCAAATGCCAGCCTGCTTCGTCTGTCAAAGCAAGCTTTGACGCTCGTGCGCCCGTGATGGCGCATCACTAGCACGGTGGAAGTCCGTGTCGGAGTATGCCAGAACTCCGTAGCTGAAGGTACCTGCGTCGCCGCGAGGCGGGGTGGGGAGCAACCGGAAGCGAAAGGCCGGTCCGTAGGATGACGAACCCGATTCGGCGGGATGTTGCGGCGAGCCTGCGAACGTATGGCGAAGCCTGAAACCCACCCGTCACGTTGAACTGG
>CAIOOA010000287.1 GCA_903859815.1 uncultured Methylococcaceae bacterium
AAAGATGGTCAGGCGACACTCGCAATTGGGATCGGCCAGAAACTGTCTCCCTCAATCCGGACAAATCCGACCATCAGAAAAAGCAGGAATCGACACAAAATCAAAACTGAAAATGCGACATCTTACTTGACAACGACCGGCAGTGCTATCTTTGAGCCACAGGCAATAGCGCGATAAGTTGTTGATAAATTCATCTGCACCCAGAAATTGGCGGATATATTGAGATGCAAGCGGGTCTTTTTGCCTGATGATATTGGCTTCTTGCTGAGATAGAAGCAAATGCCCCCCATCTGTGGGACTGCTACCTTTTACCATCTCCGGCACTCCCTGACACATTGGCTTCCTGCGCTTGTCAATCAATACGGTAGGCGCATCGACCAGATAGGGATTGATGTTGCTGGCAGCCGTGCCAGTCGGTTCCCCGGCAATGTTATCGCCGTAATTGTAAATCATGCGCTGTTTGGGTTCTTGCAACCCAAAGCCGACTATCACACAATGCACCGCCGCCACGCCCCGGCCTTCGTTGCTCCACCGAAAGGTTCGGTGGGCAAACTGAATGCAGATGCCCCGCGCCAACAGATACCCCCAGAGGAGAGTCACTTGCTCACCTTGGCAGATGCTATTGGTGGAGACAAAAGCAACCGGCACTTTCGGGTTGGCTTGAATGTATTCGGCTGCTTTGACATACCAAGCGCAAACATAATCCAACACCCCAACGCCCTTCAATCCCTTAAAAACCCGTTCCAAATCGGCTTTCTGTTCTTTGCTTTGATAGCTATAACCCACAAAGGGCGGATTGCCCATGAGATAGCTGCACTGAGTAGGCGGCAATACCTTTGCCCAATCCAATTGCAAAGCGTTTCCACAGACAATATTGCCCTGCTTATCCAGCGGTAGTCGCTTGTAATAATTGCCAAAGCGTTGAACCTCCAAATTCATTTGATGGTCGGTCAACCATAAGGCAACTTTGGCGATTTGGGCGGCACTAGGGTCAATTTCAATGCCGTGGAATTGGTTAACGTTGCACAGGATCAAGGTGTCAACATCAATTTGCCCGGTTAAATTTTTGCCCCAAATCGCTTCGATGACTTCCAATTCCAGTAGGCGCAGTTCCCGGTAGGCAATGACGAGGAAGTTGCCACAACCACAAGCCGGGTCAAAGAAATTCAGTGTGGACAGGCGTTGGTGAAACGCGATCAACTTGGCATTGTTGCGGCGGATGGTTTTCAACTCTTCGCGCAGCCCATCGAGAAACAGGGGTTTGATGACCTTGAGGATATTGGTTTCAGAGGTGTAATGAGCGCCGAATTCACGCCTTTTCTTGGTTTTTGCAGTGGATTCCTCATCGTCAAAGTGCATGATAGCTTGGAACAACGAGCCGAATATAGCTGGACTGATTTGGCTCCAATCCAAGTGGGCGCATTCCACCAAGGTTTTGCGCACCGCTTCATCAAAATAGCATTGCGTTAAAGAGTCTTGAAACAACGCACCATTGACATAGGGGAACCAGTCCAAGTGTTCGGGTATGTTCTTAGGCCGCTTGTCCGTTGGACGGTTCAAGGTATCGAAAAGCCCAGTCAAAGCCCCATGCAAGTCAGAACCATCGACTTTGGTATGGTTAATCAGAAAATTGAGAAAAACCCCGTTGCGATCAAACAAAGCGGTGTCGTCTGCGAACAAGCAAAACAACAAGCGCACGAGATAGGTTTCTAAGTCCTTACCTTCATAGCCCGTGGCTTTCATGGCATCATGCAAACTGGCCATTTTCTCGGCGGCGAGTTCGTTGGCCTTTTGTTCCTCTTGAATGGCTACGACTTCGTATTCCGCCATGAACAAAAAGTGTTCGATGTGTTGCGGAAAGTCGGCGAGCTTGACCTTGAACGGCGGGTCTTTGGTGACAAGATTGTATAGGTGCAGATTGGCGAAGTCGCATACCAGCACATAGTCTGGCATTTCCTCGTTTTTGAGTCCGTCGAAATATTTGGTTGCCTGAATATAAGCTTTGTCCATGTCTTCGCCGGCGGACTTCATTTCTACCAGCAGCTTGCCAGGGAAGAAACCATCTATCCGGCCCTTCTTGCCGCCTCGTTTCTTGACCCGCTCTTCAAAACGGACGGATCGGCGGTAGTCAAGACCGAATACGTTGCACAGTTCGCGAATGAAGTTTTGCGCCTCCCCCATTTCGTAGTTGGATTTTGCAAATTCTTTGGCAAACTCGGTGGCACGTTGGCGGATGGTATTAATATTCAGGTTCGCAGTCATCTTGTTCCTTGTGTTCTATGCAAGCGTGACAATGGATTGTCCGCTTGTCTTGAAAGTCATGCTGGCTTTCTTCGACCTCTAATAGTCTGATGAAGTCTGAAAAACTCTTCTATATTTTCACATGAGGAAACGATATGTGTCTTGACCTAATCGAAAATTAACGAAAAAAGCAAAGACAAAAAGCTGTTAGTGCGAATCTTGATCTAGTGGTTGACAGGTTGACAGCGTATAGTTTTTGTCAAGTTTGCGTTTCCGTACTCTTTGTTAAGGGGCGGTTTTCAATGGTTGACCAATTGGACCTATTGGGAAAATCCGCCCAGAATTAGCTCAAAGTTCGTTGCTGCAAATCGACAAGCAC
>CAIOOA010000288.1 GCA_903859815.1 uncultured Methylococcaceae bacterium
AAGATGGTCAGGCGACACTCGCAATTGGGATCGGCCAGAAACTGTCTCCCTCAATCCGGACAAATCCGACCATCAGAAAAAGCAGGAATCGACACAAAATCAAAACTGAAAATGCGACATCTTACTTGACAACGACCGAATTCGACTCGATTTTTTTTCCTCACGCAACGGCGCAAAGACGCAACGCTAAGAGCAAAAGCATTTTGTGGCTATGCAGTGTAGGCGCATACTGGGAAATTTAGCGCCTAAACCCCCAACATTTTGCTCCGAAACCCAACCCAGTTGTTGACTCAAAGAATGGCTTTTTACGTTGCGTCTTTGCGTCGTTGCGTGAGACTTTCTTTTTGGTTATCCAGCTTTTCAACTTGTGGTGTATACGACTAGAATTTTTTGACTCACGCAACGGCGCAACGCTAACAGCAAACGCTTCAAAACGGTGTAAAATTCACAGGCTTCTACACCAAACACAAAACCAACATTGACCCAACAATCACCCCCCAAAGACCACTTATTTCAAACCCCCGCCAACGGCGATTTTCGCTTTGACGACAAGACGGCGGCGGTGTTTGATGACATGATTGCCCGCTCGGTGCCTTGGTATGACGAAATCCAGCGCATGACCGGGGAAATTGCCGCCGACTTCGCACGGCCTGACACGTCATTGTTTGATTTGGGTTGTTCCACCGGCACGTCTTTGCTGGCATTGGACCCGATCATCGACCCGGCAGTGCGGTTTGTCGGCGTGGACAGTTCGCAGGAAATGCTGGACAAAGCCCAGCAAAAGCTGGCGGCTTGCCCTTCCGGGCGGGCGTTTGATTTAGTGCAAGCCGATTTGCATCAAACCCAAGTGGTGGAAAATGCATCGGTAGTGGTAATGAATCTGACTTTGCAATTCATCAGGCCGTTGTACCGTGAGCGGGTCATCCGCAATATTCACCAAGGACTGAACGAGCAGGGTTGTTTGATCTTGGTCGAAAAACTGACCTTGGGCGATAGCTTGTTCAACCGGCTATTCATCCGCTATTACTATCACTTGAAAAAACGCCAAGGCTATTCCGAGTCGGAAATTGCCCATAAGCGCGAGGCATTGGAAAACGTTTTGATACCCTATCGCCCTGAGGAAAACTTGGAGTTACTAAACAATGCCGGTTTCCGCCATGTGGAGGAGTTTTTCCGTTGGTATAATTTTAGTGGGTTGATTGCGGTGAAGTAAGGTGTATAGCGACCTATGCTCAAGTACGGCAAGCCATTCGATCCCGAATACAAGCTAAAATTAACGCAGCACTCGCTTTCAACGCAAGGCTTGACCGAGACCTTGGCAAGACGGATATTTACGATACTTAACGACTGTTCTCGAATCAAGCAACAGGCACATCTAAACATAATTGGCGTAGTGCTGGACATGATCTATAGGTTTAAGATAGAGGAATGTCGCCAAAAACATGAGCGGCAAAAAAATATATTCCCAAGATTTGAAATTGTAAACAAACATACCATTAAGGCTAACTGGCATGACTCAAGATTTTTTTGAACAACATTCTTTGGAAGATCAAGCTTCGCGGGTCGAAGCGCAAATCAAAGAGCTGCAAAAAATTACAGATTATGAAATTCGCGAATGGCCTATTGAAGTATTGGTTGATAAATTTACCAATGGCAGGGACACTGATAGTTCGGAAATTTTCATCCCGGATTATCAACGCGAAATGGTCTGGAGTCCTAGGCAACAATCCCGCTTTATCGAATCTATTCTAATTCGCCTGCCCGTGCCGTTCATTTTTGCCGCCGATGTAGCAGAGGGCGACAGGGCGGGTAATCTCGAAATCATTGACGGCTCGCAACGTATCAGGACGCTGGACAATTTTCTCTCCAATAGGCTCATGTTAGTTGACTTGCAACGGCTAGACACCGCCAACGGCATGAAGTTCAATGACTTACCTCAAGCTAGAAAGCTACGGTTCAAACGCCAAACGATCCGCGTCATCGAGATAACTGACAAAGCTGACGACGAAGCCCGCCGTGAAATGTTTGACCGCCTGAACAGTGGCGGCACAAAACTCAAAAGCATGGAAATTCGCAGGGGTGTTTATAGCTCGACTTTGGCCTTTTTCAGTGAAGCAGAGGAACTGTTCTCGTAGCACAATACCCGGCTGGTGATGGCTTACGAGAGATGACAGACAGTGCTGATGCTTCCCGATGTGGCGTTGATGGTTTTGGGTTCCTTCGCGCCG
>CAIOOA010000289.1 GCA_903859815.1 uncultured Methylococcaceae bacterium
AAGATGGTCAGGCGACACTCGCAATTGGGATCGGCCAGAAACTGTCTCCCTCAATCCGGACAAATCCGACCATCAGAAAAAGCAGGAATCGACACAAAATCAAAACTGAAAATGCGACATCTTACTTGACAACGACCGAATGCACCGTTGGTGTAGTCTTTAACCGCGCCTTCCAAGCTCTTGAACAAGTCTTTATAGTCGATGACATAGCCGTAATCCTTATCGTCTCCGTCTAGCCGGTTGACCCGGCAAATAGCCTGAAAAAGCCCGTGGTCGCGCATTTCCTTGTCAATGTAAAGATAAGTGGCCGATGGCGCATCGAAGCCGGTGAGCAGCTTGTCCACCACGATGAGGAGCTTCATCTGCCCCGGTTCGTCGATAAACTTTTTCTTGGCATCCTTTTCAAACTGTTCCGCTTTCTTTATGGCTTTTTCTTGCGGTTCGTCGAACCAGTCGGCTAACATCTGGCAGTACACGCCATACTTGAATACGTTGTCCGTTTCGCCTTCACCCGTAGTCTCGCCCTTGATGTCTTCAGCTTTGGGCGCATAGCTGGTGATGATGGCGCACTTGTCCTTGAGTTCGGTTTTGGCAAACAGTTCGTAAAACTTGCAGGCTTCGTAAATGCTCCCTGCCACCAACATCGCGTTACCATGCCCGTCCATCAGGCGAGGTCGGGTATACATATCAAATACAATGTCTTTGACGATCTCCTCCAAGCGTGATTTACTCGAAAGTACACGCTGCATGGTTCCCCATTTTTGCTTGAGTTGCGCTTTGGCATAATCATTCAATCCTTGGGTATGGGATTCAAACCAATGGTCTACTTTATCCAAATTGGTCAGCTTTTGGTCGATGTCCCTTGCCTCGTAACGAATGTCCAACACCACGCCTTCGCGCACGGCTTGATCGAAGCGGTAGGTATGGATGTAGCGCCCAAACACCTCAATGCTTTTGGCCTTGTCTGCCTTCAGCAAGGGTGTGCCGGTAAAACCGATGAACAGCGCGTTAGGCAGGATGCCTTTCATCGCCTTATGCAAGTCGCCGGATTGGGTGCGGTGGCATTCGTCCACGAACACATACAGATCACCTTTGGCCTTGAAGTCTTGTGGCAAGTGTTGGATGGATTGGATAAATGCTTTGATTCCCTCGTCGTTTTCCGCCTCTTCTTTATCCTTGCGGCCAAACTTATGCACCAATGAACACAGCAAAGACTCTTCGGTGCGGTTGAGTTTGCCGATCAGGTCGGCTCCGCTTTTCGTGCGATAAATTTCCAGATTGACACCCTTAAAAACCTTCTCAATCTGCTCGTCCAATTCGGTGCGGTCGGTGATAATCAGCACTCTGGCTTCAAGTCGGTTTTCGAGTATCCACTTGGCAAGCCAAACCATGGTGAGCGACTTGCCACTGCCTTGGGTGTGCCAGATGATGCCACCCTCGCGGCGGACGATGAAATCTTGTGCGGCCTTCACGCCAAAATACTGGTTTTGGCGGCAGAGTTTCTTGATGCCTGCATCGAACACCACAAAGTCATGAATCAATTCAATAAACCGCGCTTTATCGAAGACTTGTAACAGTTGGCGATCCAGCCAGTTCGCTTCGCTAGCGTAGGTTCCTGTTTCCTCCACCCAGCGCAAGTAATATTTTTCCGGAGTTTCGATGGTTCCGAAACGCAAACCTTCGGCATCGTTACCCGCCATGACCCATTGCAGGGTCGAGAAAAACGGTCGGATGAATGTCTTCTCCTGATTGTCTAGGTTTTGGCGTATGCCTTCCGAAACTGAAACTGACGAGCGTTTCAATTCCAACACAGCCAAAGCAATGCCGTTGATGTAAATCACAATGTCCGGGCGTTTGCTGTTGGCTTTGGCATTCGCGCCTTGAATGCTCACTTCCTCCGCCAAAGCGAAATCGTTATTTTCCGGGTGCTTCCAGTCGATCAGCCAAACGGTGACATGGTTCTCGCCCACGCCGGGCCGGACTTTCACGCCATAGCGCAGCAAGTTGTAAACGGCCTTGTTGCGGTCATACAAGCACTTGCTGGTGTCAGTTGCCACCTTGTTCAACTCGTCTAACGCCTTGGTTATCAGATATTCACTGACTCCTTGCTTCATGAGCCAAGACGTAAGCCATTCCGGTTCGATATTGGCATTGTTGGGGCAGTCAATCAGGTTGCCTTTGTAGACATATTTCAACCGCTGAACAAACAATGAAATAATGCGGTTTTGGGTTTTCTTTTCGATTTCGCCGACTAAAGTCTCACGGTTCGCCCATTTTAACGGCCAGTTTCCCGGATTGCATTTCAATCCCTTGGTAGATTGTCGGCGGGAATCCGATCAACCCTAAAATGCGCGTCTGCACGGCATTCAATGCGGTCATGCAGTACCGGTCAACTTC
>CAIOOA010000290.1 GCA_903859815.1 uncultured Methylococcaceae bacterium
ATATGTCAAAGCAAGCTTTGACGCTCCCGTATATGTCAAAGCAAGCTTTGACGCTCCCGTATATGTCAAAGCAAGCTTTGACGCTCCCATATATATCAAAGCAAGCTTCGTATCCGTACTTAACATCAGTTACTATTCCTCTTTGCACATTCACCCAGACAGCAACATGACGATACAACCCGAAGTTCGCGCTCGCCTCATCGGCGGCTTTTTACTATTGGCGCTAGGCGCTTGGATATTGCACACTTTCCTTGGATTCTTGTTTTGGGCGGTGGTGCTGGCCTTGACCACATGGCCGGTCTACCGCCGTTTGACGGATTTGCTGGACTCCCGCAACCGCCATGCTTGGGCAGCGGTGATATTGACATTGTTGATTGGGACCATGATTCTTGCCCCCTTGGGTTATGGATTGACCAAAATCATTGCCGAGGTGCAATCTTTGGGGAAAATGCTGATGGCGGCACAAAATGCCGGCTTGCCTCCCCCCGAATGGTTGCCTACCGTCCCCAAGGTCGGCACTTGGTTGACAGAATTATGGGATTCCAGCCTAGGCTCGCCTGATGCCGCCAAGGAAACCCTGCATTGGCTGCAAACCGGCACGGCCATGGCCCATACCAAAGATTTAGCCAGCCAAATTTTGCACCGCGCATTCGGCCTGTTCATCACCTTATTGGCCTTATTCTTCCTGTATCGCGAGGGCGACGTGTTAGGACGGCAGATATTGTGGGGGAGCCGGAAGTTGTTTGGCGATTCCGGGGTCCGCTATGCCGAACATGCAGTCGCTGCCGTCCGCGCCACCGTCAATGGTTTGGTTTTATTAGGCTTGGTGGAAGGCTTATTGCTCGGAATCGGCTATGCAGTAACCGGTTTGAGCCATCCCGCCATGCTCGGCGCCATCACGGGTGTGTTTGCCATGGTTCCCTTCGCCGCCAAGCTGGCGCTGGCGACCTGTTCATTGGTGTTGGCGGCTTCGGGGCAAGTCGCCTCTGGAATCGGTTTGTTTGTCTTCGGCATCCTCGTGATCTTGGTCGCCGAAAACTACGTCCGCCCCATCTTAATCGGCAGTTCCATCAAGCTGCCCTTTCTGTGGACCTTATTGGGGATCTTCGGCGGCTTGGAGAATTTCGGTTTGCTTGGGCTGTTTTTAGGCCCGACGGTGATGGCGGTGGTGATTTCCATCTGGCGGGATTCGCTGGAAGACGCGGCGATTTCGGAGCGGATGGAATGAGCCTGTCTTCGAAGTTCAAAGACACTTCTCCTTACCGCCGGTTACGTTGTCCGCTGGCACGGTTGCTGTTCTTTCTAGTGCTGTTTGCCCGTTCCCAAATTCCAGTTTTACTGCCATTAACTTAGCGTCGTAGTCCCGCCTTTAGCCGGCAAACTGGCCGGAAAGAACCCGCTGAAGCCGGGACTACAAACGGGTTTTGCTCGTTTCCAAGCTTAAGCTTAGGCTTTCAACCATTGAGTGATGGCTGTTTGTTGAAATTCCAAGCTTTTGACAAACAGTTTGAACACTCCGTCACCCCATGACATTAGCTTTTTCTCCCTGACCCAACTGGGCAATAGCCGGAACACGTGCGTGACCACCAATAAATATTGACCGGCTAAGGAGAAGATGCTGCTATCCAGCATGGAAAGCAAGGCCATCGAGTGTTCGCGGCCTTTCGCGCTGTTACGCCAATAGGAGAAGATGCATTGGTTCAGCAACAAAGCGGCGGGGGTCTGGGCGAGGAAAGCCTCGCGTAGTTCCTCCGCCAAGGTGCGGCGGGTCAAATGCAAACGACCGCATATACGGGCAAAGCGCCTCAATGCCGCATCAAAATCAAACTGATCGCCGCGTTTGGTTGCGACTAACGAGTCGCGCAAAATCAATGCGTCTTTGACTGCGGCGGTAATTCCAGATGCCGTCAACGGATGGCAGCAACCACGCGCATCGCCGACCAGTGCAAAGTTGCTCTTCACGCTGGTTTCGGGAATGATGCAATAATTTGCCGCAGCTAGAGGTTTGTTCTCAGCCATATTTTGTTCGACGGCATTTCTTAATTTCTCGGGGAAGAAACTCAAATGGGTTTTGATGGATTCTTTCGCATCCGCGTCCCGAAGTACTTCAAACATGATTCTGGCGCGTCCGTCCCCGATGGCATAGGCATAGGCGACCCCAACCGGGTTAAGGAAAATATTGCCAAAGCCATGATAGGGTAGGTAGGAATCGTCTATTTCCACGCCCATCATGCCCGAATAACGGGTCGTATCATGAGACACGCCAGCCATTTTGCGCACCTGCGACATAGGCCCGTCAGCACCGAGTATCAACTTGGCAGTGATGCGTTCCTCTCCGTCAGCCGTGCTTACCACGGCGGTAAAGGGTCCGTCGCCTTCCAAAGCGGTGACTCTTGCACCAATAATGGTTCTGACACCGGCAAATCCCTGCACCCTCTCTAGTATCTTCTCTTTGAGCAAAGTATGTTCGATAGCCAACCCGGAAACTTGCTTGCCCTCGCTTTCGCCATAAGGCAAGACCATGCATTCCTCATCCTTGCCTAAATTGGAAGGAAATATCGCAAAGCCTTTCACTTCGGAACCCAAGGGCATGTCCCTGTCCAATAGTCCCAATTCGCAAAGCCCGTCTATGCCCGGCGGGTGAATGAGTTCGCCAGCCAAACGTCTGCCATGGGCAGGGCCGGGTTCGATAATCAGAATGTTCAAGCCTAGCTTGGAAAGTGCTGCTGCGGCAGCAACCCCTGCCACACTTCCACCTGCGATTAAAACATCCACAACTTCTCGATCAATCGTATCGTTCTTCATAAAATTTTTTCCAAAAGTTGGGGGTAGGCGAGAGTGCCGACTACAGCCCGATGATTTGACAATATTAAACAATTCAAAAAGTGTACCAAAACTAAGCCCTTACTAAAATACAATGTCTTGCAAATACTTCATCAACTGGCTACGACGGAGTTCAATCTCGCATAGCGAGCCAATGCCCACGTTGGAAAATAAATATGGTAGAGGCGGTAATCCAACATTGCCGCCCCAAAGAAAACGCCGTTGACGGTTTGCTTAGGCCAATCGCCATTTTCTTGTTGTTGAGTGATTAACCAAGCGATTCCGCGCTGAATGGATTCATGATCGGGAGGGACAATGTCCATCAAAGCCAACACGGCCCAACTCGTCATGACGACTTGGCTTTGCGGGTGTTCGATGTAGCGGCCCTCTAGGCAACTGGTGTAATGCTCCCCCCATCCGCCATCTTGGCGTTGTTTGCCGATCAGCCAACGGGCGGCGGATAGCAGGGCAGGGTCCGACTCCGGGATGCCAGCCGCTCTAAATGCCTTGGCAACATGAAAGATGGCATAGGTGTAGTTGATGCCCCAAAAGCCGGGGTAGGAACCATCTTCCAGTTGGGTTTGACGCAACAAATCCACTGCGCGTGTGCAGGAACGGTCTATCCTGCCATCGGCAAAATCAGGGTAATGCTTGCGATAATGACTCAATGCCGCGAGTGAAGAGGCGGTGCATTCGATATAAGACAATTCGGTCATGCATTGACCATACATCTCCGAGGGGTTGATCGCCTCCAAAAATTTACCAGCTCGCCTACTTTCATAAGTGCCGAAACCGCCATCTTTATTTTGCCGGGATAGAATAAATTCCACCGCCTGAGTCAAGCGTTTTTCGGGCAAGGGTGCTTCAATGGGTATGTCTTGGCGATGATAAAGATCAAGCAACGCACAAAGCGCCTCCGCCGTGCAATCGCTCACAGGCCAATGATGTTCACCATCGGAAAAACACCAACCCCCCAAGGCGGGGTCTCGCCAAGCGTGTTGATAATCCTGCAACTCTTCCGTCATTTGGGCATGATCGAAGTATCCATTGGCCTTGTTGAGCGCTGCCGCTTCCTCTTCTATGACGATGGGGGCTTCCAGTAAGGCTTGGACGACGAATGCCGTGTCCCACGTGTTGGAGCGTGCGCCCACATAGCGTATGCCTTCGGCTTCATCTTGCCAGCGCCAAGCTTCCATCCCGGCAATATTAGGAGCCAGATCGGGATGCTTGGGGTCTGCCGCAAAAATGGCAAGGCAGTTCAACAGCCCGCTGACTGGGGAGATGCCTTGATAATTAGTCGAACGCTGTTCATATAGAATTTTGTCCAAGCAAAATGCCAGCCCTTTGCTGCGAAGCTTAGAAAAATGCCAGCGCTCGTAAACCCCCAACATATTGTAAACAAGCTTCAAGATGGGGCTAATCGGGACGAGGACATCGGTCTTGGCGATGACATGCCGATACTGACTGAAATCTATACTGTCATAAGCTTCAGGGTAAAGCTCACGGCGTAAATCTGCGCATAAAGAACCCGGCAAGCTTGCGACAAACCGCTTGCCATAAAGATAGGCGATGCCTAAATAGATCAGCCGGGTATGGCAATAATAGCGGCGAGGATGAAAGGGTAGGGACTCAGGCAGCAGGAAAATCTCCGGCGGCAGCGAGTTCAAGCCTTTGTAATCGTACAAGCCAATCATCGCAAGCCAAAATTTGCCCCAAGATGGGATGCTTTTAACCCCGTCGGGTTGGGCATTTAACCAAGCCCTAGCCTTGACGAGCATAGGCTCGTCGGGTTTCAAGCCTAGCAATCTCAGAGCAACATAAGCCAAGGCGGTGAAAAAGACATAACCCTTAGATTCTGGGTGCATCCCCCAAGCTCCGTCCGTGGTTTGCGTGACCGTAAAATGCTTGATGATTTCTGCCTTGTCCACCTCGGAATAGGGCAGGCCAAGCACCGTGCGAACGATGACCGCTTGGGCAAGAATCATCGTACACCAGACCATTTCCCCTTCCCAATCGCCAGTGGACTTCTGCAATTGCAGCAGTCGACGCACAGCCTTGAGGCAGGAATCTGTCAGTTTAGTTTTAGTCACAGGGATTTCAGTCATCCTCTGCCATCCAGGGGAAGTTGCATGTAGTGTGGGCCAAAACCTAAGTGTCTTAAACTAATTATTGATCTGATCAAGGGTGACGGATACCGACCCTAGCGTCTAAGGCCGATGCCTGTGGCTTGCAAGCAACAAATTAGCCGTTAACAATCAATGCTCTCATCAAACAAACCCGCAAGCAAAGCAAAGCGGTCTCAAATAACCAAGTATTATTGTGCGGGAAAAAAGCGCTCAAGTCCACCCTTTTCGATGGCATGTGCCTGTTATTTTTGACTAACAGGACTATTTACCCAGTAAGACAATCCTGAGCATGGCTAATAAACCCTGCAATTTCTTGACAAAACTAGGATCGGCATGGATAGGATAGACTCCGGGAAGTTGTTGCCCTTTTGCCAACTTGCTTAAGCGTTGCTTTACCGACGCATCCAATTGCCCATCGGCGGCCAGTTCCATGAACATCGTTTTTACATTGCCTAGATCGAAGAAATCACGCTGCCAACACCATTTATAATCGCCACCATAGCGAAACCACGAACCGCCAACCCCCGCCACTTCGTATTCAGTGCCGTCAGCGCGTTTCACCGGGGCGACTTGACGCCAAATCCCGATGATTTCTCCCTGTTGGTCGTCAATGATGATTTTTTCATACGGGTAGCGCCATTTCTCGAAGCCTTCCATGTGTGCGCCCAAGGCCCAATCCTCAATTTCCTTTCTGCCTCTGGCGATAAATTCGCGGTTTGGGCCCATGTTCCAACTGTATTCGGCATCGTCGGTGTACATGGCACCCAAATGCTTGATCCAGTCGCCTTCTTGTTCCGATTGTTTGTTGGCATCCAGCCAGCGTTCAACCATTTCTTCCAGTTCTTTGCGTGGGTATGCGGGCATTTTGTTTTCCTGAATAAGTATTGAAGCAAGCTATAAATGCCGCTCATAATAACATTATATTAGGAGCGTCAACGCTTGCTTTGACAGGCAGTACGGGAGCGTCAAAGCTTGCTTTGACAGGCGAAGCAAGCTAAGCATCTTCAATTCTCTTGTCAAAGCAAGATTTGACGCTTCAATCCTAGGCCGCTACGTAACATCAGTCAATTTTTAGAGTGTATCAAAGATAGATAGTGCTCATGGTCCCACACGGGAGCAAACGCAAAACCCGCACGAAGCTTGCTTCGTGCGGGTTACAAACGGTTTAGGCTAGGTTTGCCCTACCGATTATCTCGATTGAGCGGGCATTAACGCCCGATTGCCGGTCACGCGGAAAGTCCAACCGAATTGGCCGGAGCGATTCAAGCCGGGTTGGATGACGATGGCGCAGCCGGGGGTTGATTGCGGTGCTTCACAGGCAAGCCGCAAGAATAATCCATTGGCGGGCCTACCCTTTGCAGGACGCCCCACCAATTTGCAACCCGGCACTACATCTGGGGCCAGTTCTTGAATGTTTATGCTTTGCTCGAACAAGGTTCTGCGCAAATTGCTATATTTAAGGTTCAAGGCGCCCGTGGACTCATCTGCTGTCACCTTAAACTTAGCTCGGCGGACCGCTGAATAATTCAAGGTCGGTAATGCGCCTACGACTGCTTGAGCGACCTTTTCAAGCCGCTCTGCATCAGCAGTTGAGCAACTGGCATTCGCCATGGGCGAAAGTGGCAACACCAGCATGAAAGCCAAAAATCCTTTAATAACATTTGAACGAAGTTTCATAGCAAAATACCTCCGAGAATTAATTTGTTATTGTGAATGGTGTCAGTTGACGAGTCATGAACCCTGCATTGACCGCCAAACCAACAGGGCAAGCTGACTGACCGAAAGATAGACAGTCTGACCGCAACTAGGTTTAATATTTTGCCCTAAGTCAGGAGATTTGCCTAATTCGGTGTTCAAATCTGCCTTAAATGGAGTAGACTTGCCCCATTTATCACCACTGCCTCTAGTCTATCGTATGAGCAAGCAAAATTATAAGGAACCCCCCAAACTGTCCGGCGGCTTACCCTTGGTCGGGCACATCCCTCAATTTGGTAAAAACCCGCACAAATTCATGCTGGATTTGCGCGAGCAGTTGGGCGATGTCGCGCAATTCAAGTTTTTCCATCTCGACATGGTGTTGATCACTGGCCCGGAAGCCAGCGAGGCGTTTTACCGCGCCCCGGACGAAGTGCTGGACCAAGGCCCGGCTTATAAGATGATGACACCGATCTTCGGCAAAGGCGTGGTGTTCGATGCGCCTATTAAAAGGAAGAACGAACAACTGCAAATGCTGATGCCGGCCTTGCGCGACAAGCCGATGCGGACTTATTCCGGCCTGATCGTGGGCGAGGTGGAAAACCTCATCAAAGACTGGGGCGATTCGGGCCAGATTGATCTGCTCGAATTCACCAAAGAACTGACCATGTACACGTCCAGCCATTGTCTGCTCGGGCCTGAGTTTCGCTATGAACTGAGCAATGAATTTGTCGGCATCTATCATGATCTTGAACAAGCCATCAAACCCATCGCCTATATCTTCCCCTATCTGCCATTCCCGGTGTTCAGGCGGCGCGACAAGGCGCGAGTCAAGCTGGAAAAATTGGTGCGCGAGATCATGGTCAAGCGGGCAGGCAAGCAAGAAAACAAGGCCAATGTTTTCCAAACATTGATCGAAGCCAATTATGAAGACGGCACCAAGCTAACGCCTCACGAAATCACCGGCATGTTGATTGCCGCTGTTTTTGCCGGCCATCACACCAGTTCGGGAACGACGGCTTGGGTATTGATCGAATTATTGCGCCATCCAGAGCATTTACAAAGCGTATTGGAAGAAGTTGACCAGCTTTATGACGAAGGGGAGGGCGTTAGTTTTGATTCCCTGCGCCAAGTCCCCAAGCTGGAAAACGTCCTGAAAGAAGTGCTACGCTTGCATCCGCCGCTAATATTGTTGATGCGCAGAGTGATGCAAGATTTCCACGTCAAGGATTATCTCGTCAAGGCGGGGAAATTTGTCTGCGCCGCGCCCTCAGTCACCCATCGCATGGCTTCCTTGTTTCCCGACCCGGACAAGTTTGACCCGGACCGCTACACCCCGGAGCGTTGCGAAGACAAGAACATGTATGGTTGGCAAGCCTTCGGTGGCGGCAGGCACAAATGCTCAGGCAACTCATTTGCGCTGTTCCAAATCAAAGCCATCATCAGCACCTTGCTGTCGCAATATGAGTTTGAATTGGTCAATCCGGCGGAAAGCTATCAAGACGATTATCAGAAAATGGTGGTGGAACCCGGTTCCCCCTGTCTGGTTCGCTATAAGAAGCGAGTAGAAGCCAAACAGCCAAGTGCCGTCACGACCCAATCCGATGCACAGGAGGCGGTTGAAGCCCAAGGTACATTCCGGGTGGAAGTGGATTTTGACTTGTGCAAGGGACATGGGAATTGCGCGGCAGAAGCCCCGGAGATTTTCCAAGTGGATGACAAAGGCAGTTTGACCGTCTTGGAGTACAACCCCAAGGCCGAATTATTGGAGAAGGCGAGGGCGGCGGAGAAGTTCTGCCCGACTAGGGCGATACGCATCGTCACCGAAGGGCAATGCATGAAGCCGAAGTAAAGGCTTGTCAATCGTCCTCATGCCAGCAATTCTCATTATGAGGCAAAGCGTTGATGTGTAAACCGTCATTCCTGCCGGGAAGCAGGAATCCAGTCACAGGGACGTGAAACTAGGATTTGCCAACCATGCTTAATCAAACACTTATGCACCGACAAGTTACCGTCCATGGCACTGGATTCCGGCAGTCCATGCCGGAATGACGGCGTTTTAGCCATAATGAGAATTGCTGCCCTCATGCGCCTTGCCTTTCTGCTGCCGGTTTTATCCTCGCTGTTATTCTTGGCGCTGTGGCAAGTTTTGGCTTCTCTGTTGGACTCGTCCGCATTGCCTACGCCTGGCACAGTGTTTCTAGTGCTTTATCAAGAAATCGTGTCAGGCCAACTTCCCTTTCACCTAGGCGCAACCTTGGCCCGTTTGCTGGTGAGTTTTGTACTGGCTATGAGCTTGGGTTCGCTGATCGGCATATTTTTTGGGCAGCATGAAAAGCTAGACCGCTTTTTCGACAATTGGCTGGTCATTTTCTTGAACATCCCGGCCTTGGTCACCATCATTCTGTGTTATGTCTGGTTTGGCTTGTCCGAAGTAGCCGCCATTGCCGCCGTGGTGGCAAACAAACTGCCGAATGTCGTGGTGACGGTGAGGGAAGGGGCCAGGGCTTTGGACCGTGACTTGTTGGAAATGGCCCAAGCTTATCGGTTTGGGCGATGGAAGACCTTGCGCCATGTCATCTGGCCGCAATTGTTCCCTTATTTGATTGGCGCGGCGCGTACCGGCATTGCTTTGATCTGGAAAATCATTCTGGTGGTCGAGTTGCTAGGGCGCAGCAATGGCATGGGTTATCAATTGCACTTGTTTTTTCAGATGTTCAATGTCGCCGGGATTCTGGCCTATACTATTGCCTTTGTCACCGTGATCCAACTGATTGAAGCCTTATTGTTGAAACCGCTGGACCGCCGTGCCAAGCGATGGCGTCGATGAGCGCAATCCAGCGTTTTTTGAAATTAAGTTGGGAGTGCAAGGCTTGCCTTGCTACAAATTAGGCTGGGAGGGGCAGGCTTGGCTTGCATCTATGCGCCCTCGCAAGGCAAGCCTTGCACTCCTACATCACTAATAGCATCTTAGATGACCCGCATCTTAATCGACATCCGCAAGAAAGCCTATCCTGCCAAGCATGGGTCGGGCGAGCATATCGCCATCCAAGACTTGCGCATTGAGCTAGGGGCAGGGGAATTCGTGTGTTTGGTGGGACCGTCCGGCTGCGGCAAGACGACCTTACTGAATCTAATTGCCGGTTTGGATACTCATTTTGACGGCGGCATTGACACCGACCAGACCGGCAAACCTTTGCGCATTGCTTATATGTTCCAAAATCCGCGTTTGCTGCCGTGGCGAACGGTGCGGGAAAATATTGATCTGGCCTTGCCCAAAGGACAGGATGGCAAAGCCGTCGATCATCTGTTGGACGTAATGGGCTTGTCCCAGTCGCAAAGCCAATACCCGGAACGGCTTTCCTTGGGCATGAGCCGCCGGGTGGCCTTGGTGCGGGCCTTTGCCATCGAACCCACCTTATTGTTAATGGACGAGCCTTTTGTTTCCTTGGATGCTCCGACAGCCCGGCGGGTGCGGCAGTTATTGATCCGAGTTTGGCAGGAACGCCCCCACACCGTGTTATTTGTGACCCATGATTTACGCGAGGCCATCAGCCTTGCCGACCGCTTGATCTTCCTGTCCCCGTCACCCACCACAGTATTGCATCAGGTGAACATTGATATTCCCAGGCCGTCTCGCGAAGACGAGGCTGTCATCGAGGCATTCCGCAACCAACTCATTTCCGGGCATCCTGAAATTAGTGCATTGCTGTAAAGCCAATTCTTTCAGCCTTCTCATTTTGAATTTAAACCTCGTCATTCCGGCATGGATGCCGGAATCCATCGTCCAAGGATGGCAAACCAGAACCTTTCGCAATGCTTATCGCAATCGACAAGTTACTGTCCATGAACTCATCGGCATTAGGTAAAGATAATCCTCGTCATTCCGTCATGGATGTCGGAATCCATCGTCCAAGGATGGCAAACTCTCCCAACGGATAAAGGTTTGGGGCATCCCTGCGCTGGATTGCTCACCCAACGCCAGACGGGATTTGCAATCCCGTCTGCCTTGTTTTGTGCCAAGATGGAAGTTTTGTCCCTGCACCAAACAAAAGGGCCGGGATTGCAAATCCCGACCCGCTGACCACTAACCACTAGCCACTAGCCACTGACCCAGTGAATAAATCCACATTTACTTTTTGCTTGGCAAATAGGTTTTCATATAAGCATCCAATTGAACTGCAAACGTAGGATAGTCTAGCGCCAATTCCTCCAACTCCTTGCGCATGATTTGATCGATGGTGGCTTGGCGGGTTAGTTTTTGTTCGCGGACATTGGTGATGGTTTTCGCTGCCTCTTCCGTTTGCCCTAACAAGTATTGGCTGACCGACAAACATAATGAGGCATAGCTTTTTTTCTCGGGTGTTTGGAATAATTGTTCCAGCCATTCTTCCTTGCCAAATTCAAAATCCCAAGGTTTCTGTTGGTCAGGTTTAAGCATTAATGCGTCATCATTCAACCATTCCAGTGCGAGGCGTTGGAATTCCATGGCCTTGTCCACTTTACCCAATCGCCAATAAATCTTTGCACTTTCCAACGCAGATAAGGGAAACTTGGAAACCTTGCCATAAGTCGCCAAGGCTTTTTGATAGTCTTTCTGTTTGAAATACAAATAGGCGAGGTTATTGAGATATTTCGCGGTGGAATGTGAAATATTCACGGCTTGTTGATAATTGGTCTCGGCCTCTTGGTTTTTGCCCGATTGCTCGTATAACACACCCAAATCAAAATAGGCTTCCGCCACTTTAGGGTTGAGTTCTATGGCCTTTTTTAAATAGTCAATCGCTTTGGCGTTTTCATCACGAGTTGGGGAGGTGGCATAAAACTCGCCTAGAAACAAGTTGACATGTTCGTCTTCCGGGTTTTCCTCATAAAGATGCTTGATGGCTAGTTCAAACACAGGTTTCTCTTGAATATCCCAAACGGCAGCCTTCTTTTGGCCCCATGAAGCCTCTGCATTATGGGGGTCGATTTCCAAAGCGTATTCATAGGCTTGTTTGGCCTCCGCATAGCGACCAATATTCAGTAGATTGTCGGCAACAGTGATTCTGGAATCAATTTCGTCAACCTTATTTATAAAGACATAGGACCACCAACCCCCTGCTACCAATACAGCAATTAGTAAAGAGAGGAAAATTCGTGGGCCGGAATAAGGTCGTGCAACGACCGTTTCCGGCATTGAGCCTTTCGGATTGCCGGAAACGCCCGCTGGGGCAAGCCTTTCGGCTTCGCTCAAGACGGGCTTATTCCGGCCTATTTCTGCTAATTCCACAGCATCGGTGATAGGGCGGCGAGTGACGCCAGAACTAGCCGCTAATCTTATACCCCGCGCAATATCCAAAAATGCCTCATCCTGATTGGTCCAGCTAGTCACTGGCTTGGCATCTTTCGGCAAGCATTGCAGACGCCCAAACGGAGCGCCTTGCCAATCGACCGGTCTTAAGATAATCGGGATGACGGTTGCCTCGCCTTGTTCATGCCGTTCCAAGGCGCGTTTCATCTCTATGTCATAGCAATAATCGGAATCGAGGAAATCCGCGCTGACCAGCAATAGGATAATGTCCGCCGATTCCAAATGCCCGTCGATCTGATCCTTCCATTGACTACCCGGCATGATCTGGCGGTCGTGCCAATCATTAATCACGCCTTCCCGTTTGAGCAGTTTTAGATGTTTTGCCAACTCATCACGTAGTTTCTCGTCCTCGTGGGCATAGGAGAAGAAAACTTCTAAAGGTTTATTCATAGTTTGTGATTCTTTTCAATCAAAGAAGCCCGTCATTTCGGCAGGGATGCCGAAATCCAGCGTCCAGGGAAGGCAAGCTATAATCAGCCTGTTAGTCTTAATCAAGCGCTTATGCCATCTGATAGTTACCGTCCATGGCCTGGATTTCGGCATCCCTGCCGAAATGACGCATCAACAACAGGCGCTTAAGCTCATACTAAGGATTGCTGTTAATCCGCCGGCTTCATCCCAATCGCAAACGACGAGCCTTGCAAAAGCCGCATGGGTTTTTGCTCAAGATGCCATTGTTCTTTAGTAATTTTAGGGACCAAATTTCCGACGAATATAGATAATTCGTCGAGTTCGATCTGGTTGTTATCATTGATGTCAGCCTTTTTCAATCCCTCCAACAGGGCATAAGTGAAGACACCATGATTTTTGTAGCCTCCTAGAGCCATATCAATGTCAGAGGTGGCAGAAAGAATTGAACGACCCGTTGATCGCGCCAAACGGTTGTTGGCAGTTTGTTGTTCCCACTCACGCCCATCCAATTTGAAAGCACCCGCTTCGCAGGTGTCCAATAAAATGACGCTATTCTGTGCTGGAATCTTTGCCAGTAGTTTTGTTAACCGATCTTGGTTCAGGCTGTTGCTGAGCAAGTCCATCCCGTTTTCATACTCCCAAGGCACGAAAAGATAATTTCCGTCTAACGCTTTGCCATGACCGGCTAGGTACAACACAAACACATCTTGCGGCTGCACTTTGCCTGACCAATCTTCAAACGCCGCCTGAATATTCGGCAAGGTTGCTTGCTCGTTCAATAATGGTTTGACTTGCACTGAATGGAATAAACCCTCGCCACGTTGCTGGAATTCCTTCACTATAGCATTAGCATCCGCATCGGGAAACTGTAGTTGCAGGGATTGATTTTTATAATTTCGGATTCCCAAAGCCAGAACATACAAATTGACCTCTTTTGGTTGAGGTTGCAAGACATGCACCACCGATTTGATGGAACGGGATTCCACACCCTTGTTGTTAGTGGCGGTGATTTCGAAAGTGTTGTTACCGGTTGCCAGCGTGAAACGTCGGCTCAGCGGGTCATGACCGGGAACACTAATACCGACTGAACGGCCTTCCAAGGTCGTGCCATTGATCCGGTAGATGACCTTCCCGATGCCGCCGCCTTGATCCTTCACCTTGAATTGCAGAGTAAAATCAGGATTGGTTTGCGTCACTTCGGCAGGGGACAGCAATTCCAAGCTCGGTGGCAAACCCCCCGCCAGCACTTGCCGCACATCGCCGATGGTCGCCAAGGCTTGCGCAATGGCTTGCTCATCGCCTTGGAAACGCTTGGCGACCAAATCAGGCCGGTAGAACAAATTATACAACTGCTTGACCTCGACAAACTGGCCTTCATGGTCCGGGCCTTGGTTGAGGTGATAGCCGATCAATTCCTCCGCGCCGGGGCTGGCATCGAAGAAACCTTCCGGGGTCCAAAGCACCCAGCGTTTGCCATCGGCATGAGGGAAAAACGCCAGCCGTTCCTGCCCGTCTTCCAAGCCATACCAGCGTATCGTGCCATCCCCCAACGCCGCCACCGCCCAACGTCCATCGCCGCTGATATTGACCGCCCAAGCTGCGCCGGGTATAGCCGTTTGCCATTGTTGCTGGCCTTGTTTATCAAATAGTCGCAGACACCATTCCGTTCCCAACAGAAAACGCCTGCCATCCGGGGCGATGGCGAGGCTACGGGATGTTTCATAGGATTCAAGTTTTAAAGGCTGACCGTTGAGTTGGGGATTAGTTTTGTCTTCCCAGTTAGTTATGTTCAAGCCGGGTGAGTTAGTGCGGGGTGGGCTGAGTTTCGTCTGGTTACTTGCAACCAACAACCAACGACGCTGAGTCAGATCAAAGCGTGTAGCTTGCTGTATGCCAGCTTGTTTGAGTTCAAATTCCACGATGCCGCCTTGTTCGGCAAGCAGGAGTTTGTTTGGGCTGCTGTCACGATGATCGACAATCAAGGGTGTTTGACCGATGATAGTCCGGTCTGTGTGGTCCATCACCCCCCAAGCCGGATCAGCCGCGCCAAACGCCAAGCGATTTTGTGTCAGAGTGCGGATATCCATGACGGTATTTTGGGTGGAGGGTAACAAGGTGGTATAAGCCCCCCGCCCCGCTTGCGACCATTTCAATATTGGAGAGTTATTTGAACTGTCAGCATATGTTCCTCCGGCATACAGCCATTGCCTGTCTTGGGACCAAGCAACCCTGCCCAAATTTCCATTTTTGATTCCCTTGGTATCCGGTGCATAGAGCAAGGCCAGCGTGTCGGCGGACAGCACATTGACGGCGGTGGAATCATAGAAACCCACGGCAATTTTACTGCCATCGGGTGAGAATCGCGCCGAGTAAGGTTCCTTGCCGCCGGGGGCTGCTTGTTTGGCAATGAGGTGGAAATCTTTATTATAAAGCCGGATGTAACCATCATCACTGGTGCTGACCAGACGGCCTTGCGTGTCAAACTCGACCCAGTAACTGTTATCGCCATAATCGGTATCCTTGTTCACTTCTCGCCAATCAGCGCTGCGATAAATGCGGATGCCTTCTCCCCCACCCAAGGCTGCCGCCAAATACTGTCCGTCCAAGGAATAGGCGAGATGGTTAATGACATTCGGCAAACCACTGATTCTACGGATTAGATGACCGCTGGCACGGTCAAATAGATAAATTTTGATTGCATTTGATTCCTCGCTTGCGTTAGTTGGTGCTGTCAATCCCCCCATCGCCACCGTGCTTCCATCCGGCGACATGGCAACCGCATACAGCGTGCCTTCGCTGCCCTCACCTATTGGCGGTCGCAGGGTTTGCAGCAGTTTGCCAGTTTGCAAGTCCCACACCCGTGCGGTCTTGTCAAGGGAAGCAGTGATGAGATAGCGTTCCTGTTGATCCACGGCGATGCGAGTAATCGTTGCCGTATGCATTCCGGTTTCGATGCGCAGGAAGGGCTGGGCGGCTTTTGTTTCCGCGCTGGTTTGGGATTTTGCCATAGGCGGCAAGGGCTGGGCTTGAGCTTGCGGCGGTCTGGTTGGGGTGCAAGCGACCATGCCCAACACGAGCAATAGGCAAACCGCTGTTTGGACCCAACGATAATAGTATTCCGGCAACATGAGTTTTCCTTTCATGGAAACGTAAGGAGGCACTCTATTGTAGCCCGAATCCACCCTCCGGCGTAATCCGGGTAAAAGGATTGGCGTAGGCCGGAATAAGCCTGTCCTGAGCGAAGTCGAAGGGGTCGTGCAACGATCGTTTCCGGCATTTGGTCTGTTCGGCGCCTGTCAGGTTGCCGGAAACGCCCGCTAGGGCAGCAGCAATTCTCATTTTGGCATGGAAGCCGTCATTCCGGCATGGACTGCCGGAATCCAGTGCCATGGACGGTAAATTGTCGGTGCATAAGTGTCTGATTAAACATGACTGGCAAATCCTAGTTTCACGTCCATGTGACTGGATTCCTGCTTCCCGGCAGGAATGACGAGTTATACATCAACGCTTTGCCTCATAATGAGAATTGCTGTTATTCCGGCCTTCTAATGTAATTCCGGCGCGAGAGCCATCAACCGGATAGTCAACGGCGCATTGATCTGAACTGATCTGGGGTAAACCAGTTAGTATAAACTAACGGAAACCTGGCTCCACTTACGTTAGCTTGGTCAAAGCGGCATTTACCCGCAAAAGTGACAGTTAAAAAATCGACATTACTCAAATCGGCATGACTAAAATCGACATCTTCATATTTGGAGTACGCAATATTGGCGCCTTTGAAGTTGGCACCCGTCAAATTGCATTTGCTAAATCCAGAATTTTCTAAATTGGCACCACTGAAATTGGCACCACTCATATTAGCATTATTGAAACGGGATATTTTAAGATTGGCAACGCTCAAATTGACACCGCTCAAATTGACAACATCAAAGTTACCACTTAATTCTAACTTAGATAGATCAACTTCTATATTCGGGTTGTCATTTCTCCAATTGTTCCAGTCTGTAGCGCTATTTTTATGGGCACATAGCGACAAGAGTCTTGATTGTTCGTAGATTGCCATTACAGTTTACCTTTAGTGAAAAATCATAAAAAAAACCGATGTCTGCTCAGCGCATCGGCGGTTTGCACCCAACGATGATAATATTCCGGCAACATGAGTTTTCCTTTCATGGAAACGTAAGGAGGCAAACTATTGTAGCCCGAATCCACCCTCCGGCGTAATCCGGGTAAACGGACTGGCGCATCAAAACAGCAACAAAAGGTTTCACGCAACGACGCAACGAAGAGCCGCTTTACGTTGCGCCGTTGCGTCGTTGCGTGAGGTTTTCTTATGGAACGATGACATCACAATGCCTAAGCCATAATGCTTCAGGCCATAAGCCATAATGAGAATTGCTGAAACGGACGGGAGCCTGTAGTCAGCCCGTATGAAGCGAAGCGGAATACGGGTTTCGGGGCCGTGACACTCAAACCCGGATTACGCCGCAAAACGGCTACATCCGGGTACACTTTTAAGACGCTCTTGCATAGCAATCATCAGCCCTTATTGAGTGTTTAGCGCATCTTGCTGACTGCCTAGCCGATGTTGAGAGACAATGGTCGGACGTGTTTGAATGCTTCGCAGAGTTGGATGAGTGGTCAGCAGAGCTTGCTGACCGTTCAGCCGTCTTGGATGAGCCTTCAGCAATCACAGTACCCGCTCATCGAAGTCTGCCGATCAATCAGCAAGGTTCGCCCACTTCCCATCAAGACCCGCAAGGCAGTCATGTAGATTGGCTCACTGCTCAACAAGACCCGCAAGGCAGTCAGATAGATTGGCTCACTGCTCAGCAATATCCGCTGAACATTCAGCAAGGCTCGACGACCGCTCAGCAAGGCTCGCTGACTACTCATCAAGCTTAACAGAGCCTTCATCAGGCATCGCTAAGCACTCGGCAATCACTGCCATTAAGTGAGCGTTCGTAGTCCCGCCTTTAGGCAGCACACTCCCCGAAAAGAACCGGCTGAAGCCGGGACTACAAACGTTTTGCCATGTTCAATACCCCTAGCGTCCTTGAATCACCACATACCCCGCTTCAATCTCATGCTGAAAAGGCTTGGGTATCCTCGCCCAATCCAATACTTGCACTTGTATCGGCAAATCACTTTCGATGAAGGCTTCTTGCACATCAAAGATGACATCCATGGGCGTTTTCAAATCTTGTGGCTGGCGAACCACCAAATCCAAGTCACTGGCTTCATAACATCCGCCCATGACTCGGCTGCCATAAGCCCATATCTCAGCGTCAGGCAGATATTGCTGCACGATGTCCAGCACCATCGCCAAATAACGGGGAGGTAATTGCAGTTGCTCAGGTTCAAGTTTTGGCATTTTGGCCCAACTTGCTGTCCAACTGCTGGATCAGCCTGTTAATGTCCGTTAAAAAGGCGGGTATCAGCCCAAGAGTTTCCACGGCAAATACTTCTCCATAATCATGGGCGGTGTTGTTTCGATTGTCCCGGTAACGAAACCAGCGCTCGACTTCTGCCACGGTCATCAGGTCATGAACCGCAGCCAAACGCAGCACTTCTTTGATGGGGGTGGCATTCAGCGTTTTGCTGCCATGCCCATATTCTTTCAGAGCTTTCTTGATGAGCTTGAATGCGGTTTCCTGCGCCAGTTCATAGCCTTTGATGATGGCATTGCGGTAAATTTCTTGATGAATGCTGCCGGTCTCCGCTTGTTGGTAGAGCAATAGCGAAGATTCAAGCGTCTGAATGCAGCGTTTTAAATGGTCAGTGTTTAGATAGATCATCGAAATTCAAGAAATTTTCATCCAATTTGCTTATCATGGAGCAATGAACTCCAAACCTCAAGCTGCCTGTTTCCGTCCCCATGTCTGCCAGTGACACCAAACCCAGCCTGTCTAGCCGCGAATTGCCTGATCGCCGGCTCGAAATCGTGTTAAGCGGTGATTGGAATGCGGATTCTGCCCGTCCTTCGACTAGCGAAATCCTCGCCAAACTAAACCCGTCATGGGCTGAAATCGGTTTCGACACGACTGGCCTAGGCCAGTGGGATAGTTTGTTGTTGACCGTATTAAAGGAGATAGGCGATCAATGTCAATTAAAGGGAATCAAAGTCAACCGCAGTGGCTTGCCGGATGGCGTTCGCGGCATGTTGCAATTGGCGGATGCCGTGCCGGAACAAGAAGGTGTCAGGCGAACCCCGCCACAACCGGGCTTGTTGGAAAAGACCGGCTTACTCGCTATCGCGGCTTGGGATGAAACCATAGACATACTGGCTTTCATCGGCGAGGCGACGGTGGGGTTTGTCCGCTTCCTGTTTGGCAGGGCGCATTATCGCCGGGTCGATTTGTTCTTGCTGATTCAAGAATGCGGGGCCAATGCGCTGCCCATCGTCAGTTTGATTAGTTTTTTGGTGGGGATGATCTTGGCTTTCGTCGGTTCGGTGCAATTGGCAAAATACGGGGCGCAGAATTATATTTCCGACATGGTGGGCTTGGGCATGTCCCGCGAAATGGGCGCATTGATGACCGCCATCATCATGACCGGACGCACGGGTGCGGCGTTTGCCGCGCAACTCGGTTCCATGCAAGTGAATGACGAAATCGACGCATTGAAAACCATGGGCTTTTCGGAAATCGAATTTTTAGTGGTTCCCAGAATGCTGGCCTTGATCTTGATGATGCCCTTGCTGTGTGTCTATGCCGACCTGATGGGCATGGCCGGCGGCAGTTTGGTGGGGTTCGGCTTGTATGACATTTCCATCCTGGAATATTCCCAGCATATCCTCGCCCGTTTGAGGTTTCAAGATTTCGCCGTGGGCGTGGGCAAGAGTGTGATTTTTGGGGTATTGGTGGCTATTTCCGGCTGTATGCGCGGGATGCAATGCGGGCGCAGTTCGCAAGATGTCGGCATGGCGGCGACTTCCGCCGTGGTCACTGGCATCGTCATGATTGTTTGCGCCGATGCGGTGATGACCTTGATCGTCATCAGCATGAAATGGTGACGGCATGGGCGAACCGCACATCACCGTGACCGACTTGACCATGGCCTATGGCGATATGGTTATCCAGCGCGACATGAACTTCACCGTCAATCGGGGCGATATTTTCATTGTCATGGGCGGCAGCGGCTGTGGCAAAAGCACCTTGCTGCGGCACATGATAGGGCTGAAACAACCGGCGAAGGGCAGCATTTTTTACCAGAACCTCAGCTTTTGGGATGCCAGCCCCAAACAACGACGACGGCTGATGATGAAGATGGGGGTGTCGTACCAAAGCGGGGCGTTGTTCAGTTCCATGACCTTGGCCGAAAATATTGCTTTGCCCTTGTCTGCCTTCACCAAACTGAAACGTCATGAAATCCGGGAAATAGTGTCTTTGAAATTGGCTTTGGTGGGTTTGGCCGGGTTTGAGGGATACTATCCGGCAGAAATCTCCGGCGGGATGCAAAAAAGGGCAGGGCTGGCCCGTGCCATGGCCTTGGACCCGGACATATTATTTTTTGATGAACCCTCCGCTGGACTCGACCCTATCAGTTCCCGATTATTGGACGATTTGATCCTCAACCTGCGTGATAATTTAGGAGAAACCATTGTGGTGGTTACGCATGAATTGCCGAGCATTTTTGCGATAGGCAATAACTCTGTGTTTCTGGATGGCGAAAGTAAAACCATCATCGCCCAAGGCGACCCGAAGACGCTATTGGCGGAATGCGAGATTCCCAAGGTTAAGCAGTTCTTGACTCGCGGCAGTTCTAGGAATGACGATAAGCTGGCTAGTGGAGCTACGAAGGCATGAGCAGCAGGGCCAATCCGGTTTTAATTGGCGGTTTCATCGTGGGCGCTCTGGCGCTGATCGTGGCGGCTATCTTGCTGTTCGCCAATGGGGCATTTTCCAATCCGCAAAAGAATATGGTTTTTTTTGAAGGCTCGGTGAATGGGCTGAACATTGGAGCCTTAGTCAAACTTAAAGGCGTACCGGTTGGCAAGGTCATTGATATTTTGGTGGTTTACGACGAACAACGCGGCAAGGTAATCACGCCAGTCATTATTGAATTCACCCCGAAAAAATTATATAACTTGGAAGGTGGGCATATTGATAAAACCAGTAACGAAGACATCAAATTACTCATCAAACAAGGCTTGCGAGCGCAATTGCAAACCCAAAGCCTAGTGACCGGGCAATTGTTCATTGACCTGAATTTCCGCCCGGAAACCCCCATCAAATTACTCGGCGGGGATAATCCCATGTACCCGGAGATACCTAGCATTCCTTCGTCTAGGGAACAATTGGAGAGTACGATTGAGGATGTCATGGCGATGGTCAAGAAAATGCCAATTCAACAAACGGTGGAATCCTTGTCGAATAGCATTCAGCAAGTGGAAAAGTTGCTGAAATCCCCTCAAATACAATCCAGCCTTGCCACGATAGACCATACCTTGAAGGATTTGCAGCACTTGCTGCAAAAGGTGGATTCCAAAGTTGACCCTCTCGCCAAAGACCTGCAATTAACCATTCAAGAAAGCCGCCAGTTGGTGGCAAAAGTGAATAAGAATGTAGAACCCCTGATGCAGGACGCCCGCAATACCTTGAAATCCACGGCAGGCACGATGGACCAAGCCCGGACAACCTTAACGACCATAGACCAAGCCACTACGCAAAATTCCAATCTGGACATGGCTATGAAGGATTTGGCCTCGGCAGCTAAATCATTGCGGGTATTGGCGGATTATTTGGAGCGTCATCCCGATGCGCTCATCTACGGAAAAGACCCTAAAGGAGATTAAAATGCGACTTGTATTAGCATTGATCGTCAGCTTGGCAATTGCCGCTTGTTCCCCCAATACCCGGCAGGTTAAATTTTACCTATTGCAAGCCACTAATAAGACTGAACAACAAGCCATCGGGACTCCCCCGGCAAAACCGCTCACCATCGGGCTTGGGCCTGTGGAAATTCCCGCTTATTTAGATCGTCCGCAAATCGTCACCGGCGGCGAAGGCGCGGAATTGACCATGGCTGAATATCACCGCTGGGCCGAGCCATTAAAAGACACCATCACTCGCGTATTGGCGGAAGATTTGGCATTAGCCATGCCGGGCAATCATTTGTTAACCTTCCCTTGGAATCGAGCCATTAGCCCTGATGTCCAATTGGAAATCAAAATCACCCGTTTCCAAGTGGATGCCAACGGGCTTTGCGAATTGAAGGCGAATTGGACGATTTTGAAACAAAACAAACCGGTTGCTATGAATGCCTTTCAAACCCGTACAACGGCAACGAGCAACGATTATGCCGACAAAGTGGCTGCACAATCACAAGCTTTGGCGAAGTTTGGCAACGAGATGGCGGCTGGGTTAAGGGCGTTGACTGAAACCCAATAAATTTTGGAGCGTCAGTTGGAACGTCAAAGCTTGCTTTGACAGGCGAAGCAAGCTTCGCATTCTTAAAAGCCTTTCTGTGGGGGTGGCTCATCCTTGTTGAGTCGAGCGCAGAAACCGCAATCACCGTGCCAGCGTTCGATTGCTCTGGACCGGAGATAGCGATCTCCTAGCCGGAGGTCGATACATCCAAGCAGGATGTCGATGCCTCCTAGCAGGTTGTCGTCATCTCCTAGCAGGATGTCGATGCCTCCTAGCAGGATGTCGTCATCTCCTAGCAGGATGTCGATGCCTCCTAGCAGGTTGTCGTCATCTCCTAGCAGGATGTCGATGCC
>CAIOOA010000291.1 GCA_903859815.1 uncultured Methylococcaceae bacterium
CGACATCATCTACGATCCGGACAGCCGTTTCGCCGGCCTGTTGTTCTTCTTCGACGCTGGCGGCAACCGCATCATCCAGCAGATCGATGCGCCGCTGATCCCGTCCTTCATGTAAGCTGAGTCCCCCGCGCCCCCGGGCGCCGGCGGGCGAAGCCGAAAAGTCGGCCGAGACGTTAGGCTAAAGGCCCCCCCGGGCAACCGGGGGGGTTTTTTTATGGGAAGAATTTTTGAGGGCTAAGGAAAAGCGAGGTGAAAATGAAATGCGTTTGTGCGCGAGGGGTTGCAAACCTAATCACAACCCCTTGTCAAGGCTATAGCTTATGGAACAATTAAGTTCTCCAAGGATGGTCGGGCAGGTCGGACACGCCGATTGCCTCGGCCCCTGCCTTAGCCACGAGGTCATCATTCTCCACCGCGCTACCGCTCACCCCAATCGCACCGATCAACACCCCTTCCTTGGTCACTATCGGCACACCGCCGGGAAACGTGATTAGCCCGTCGTTGGAATGTTCGATGCCGTAAAGCGGCCCACCCGGCTGGGATAATTGACCGATTTGCCCCGTCTTCATGCCAAAGAAACAGGCGGTTTTGGCCTTTTTGATGGCAATATCGACGCTGCCCACCCAAGCATCATCCATCCTCACAAAAAGTTTAAGGTCAGCGCCCGAATCCACCACCGCAATGCACATTTGCGTCCCCAATTCTTTTGCCTTGCTGATGGCCGCAGCCAAGGCCAGTTCGGATTGTTCGTGAGTGACATGCATGAGTTTTCTCCTGTTTTTATTGATTGATTACATTCACCGTTTTGGCGTTCGTGTATTTGGAACCAAGTGAGTGAAAATTGCAAGCTCAATTAAGGTTTGACTCGTCGTCTTTGATTGAAAAGCCAACTAAAGGGTATGTCAAGGCAGGCTTTTGTGCTGGTTACTTGACTTCATAATGAGAATTGCTGTTCTTCTACAACGGGTCGAATGCAACAGCCCTGATTAAGGTAGAATACTGGTTTTTGATTCACAGTTGGCAGGCAAAATCCCGATCTAGCCTCTGTAACCGATTGTTTCATCATTGCGGCATTTCCGCTACCTATCCTCTTCAACCTAAGGAGCTTACTCTATGTCTTACCAGCCCGATCTCATTCAAGAGATCGATTCCATGGATGTCGAAACGCTCAAACGTGCAATGATCAACCGGCTCATTTACTCCATAGGCAAAGACCCTTTGGAGACCAGCCATCGCGACTGGTTTCTCGCCCTCGCCCAAGTCGTGCGCGACCGCATGACATTGCGCTGGATGGAAACCATGCGCGGCTATTATTTAGGGGATGTCAAACGGGTGTATTACCTGTCCATGGAGTTCTTGATTGGACGAACCCTACGCAATAGCCTGCTCAACATGGGCTTTTATGACGAATTCATTCAAGCCATCGAGGAAATGGGCATGGACTTGGACAGCATTCGCATCATGGAAGAAGAGGCGGGGCTGGGCAACGGTGGCTTGGGTCGATTGGCAGCCTGTTTTCTCGACTCGTTGGCTACCCTGCATTTGCCGGGCTTTGGTTATGGCATTCGCTATGAATATGGCATGTTCGCCCAATCCATCGAGAATGGCTATCAGATAGAGCGCCCTGACAATTGGCTACGCTATGGAAATCCTTGGGAGTTCGCCCGCACCGAAGTGATTTACCGGGTCCAGTTCCGTGGTCATGTGGCTGCGCAACATGACAGCCAAGGCCGTTTGTGTCATCAATGGTTGGACACGGAAGATGTCATGGCCATGGCCTTTGACACCCCCATCCCCGGTCACGGCGGGCAGACAGTGAACAATCTGCGCTTGTGGGCCGCGAAAGCCACCCGTGATTTTGATCTGAAATACTTCAACGAAGGCAATTACATCAAGGCGGTTGACGGCAAAAACCGTTCCGAAAATCTGTCCAAAGTGCTGTATCCCGATGACACCACGGAAATGGGCCGCGAACTGCGCTTGAAGCAGGAGTATTTCTTCGTCAGCGCATCGCTGCAAGATATTATGATAGGCTTCGAGTCAGATGGTGGGCATCCGGTCGAAGATTTGCCGAATGAAGTAGCCATCCAACTCAATGACACCCATCCTAGCATCGCCATCCCCGAATTGATGCGTATTTTGCTCGACAAACATGGTTTGGATTGGGATAAAGCCTGGGACATCACCTGTAGAACCTTTTCTTACACCAACCACACCCTGCAACCGGAAGCCCTTGAAACCTGGCCGGTGAAACTGATGGAAGCCTTGCTGCCTAGGCTTTTGCTAATTATTTACGACATCAACCAACATTTCCTGCGTGAAGTCAGTAATCGCCACCCCGGCGATTTGGATCTCATCCGCCGCGTTTCCCTGATTGACGAGGATGGGGGCAGACGAGTGCGAATGGCTTATTTGGCAATCGTCGGCAGTCACAAGGTCAATGGTGTGGCAAAACTCCATTCGGAATTAATGAAGACCACCATCTTCCGTGATTTTGCCCAAATTTTCCCTGACCGCTTCATCAATATCACCAATGGAGTGACCCCTAGGCGCTGGCTTAATCATAGCAATCCGGCACTGTCTAACCTGATTACCCGCGCCATCGGGCCAACCTGGGTGGATGATTTGTCCAGACTCAAGGAATTGACCCCATTAGCCGACGACAAGACTTTCCTAAAGGAATTCCTTGAGGTCAAACACGGCAACAAAGCGCGACTCGCCGAGATGGTCAAAAGACGCCATGGCGTGGAATTGGACCCTGATGCCATGTTTGACACCCAGATTAAGCGCATCCATGAGTATAAACGGCAATTGCTGAATGTTTTCCATATCATCACCCGCTACAACCGTTTGCGCGCCAATCCGAACTTGGATTGCCCCAAGCGTTGCGTCATTTTAGGTGGAAAAGCGGCCCCCGGCTACCGAGTCGCCAAACTCATCATCAAGTTAATCAATGATGTGGCAGACACCATCAATCACGATCCTGTCGTCGCCGACAAACTCAAGGTCTGGTTTGCGCCTAATTACAATGTCTCACGCGCCATGGAATTAATACCTGCGGTTGATTTGTCCGAACAAATTTCAATGGCCGGCACCGAGGCATCTGGAACCGGCAACATGAAAATGACGATCAACGGTGCTTTGACCATCGGCACCTTGGACGGGGCAAACATTGAAATCCGGGAAGAAGTTGGCGAAGATAATATATTCATCTTCGGCAAAACGGCAGCGGAAATTCAGGAGCTATTTCAACGCGGCTACAACCCTTGGGATTACTACTATGCCAACGCCGAATTGCAACAGGTATTGGACATGATCGGCAACGGTTATTTTTCCATGGACGAACCCTTGCGCTTCCGGCCCTTGTTCGACGAACTGCTCCATAATGGTGACCGCTACGCCTTGTTAGCCGACTATCAGTCTTATATTCAGGTGCAGGAAGAGGTCGACAAACTCTATCAAACCCCAGAGGAATGGGCGCGCAAGGCCGTGCTGAATGTCGCTAGGTCGGGTTATTTTTCCAGTGATCGCACGATTGGGGAATATGCCAGTCAAATCTGGAACGTATTGCCAGTCCTGCCCACGGATGATGTCCGCTTGCCTGAACGTTGGAACGATTGAATCCAAACAACATCCGCTAAACCCAAGTCTTATACCGATGAGAGAAATGAAATTAGTTAGACTCTTATTATTGAGTATCGTGTTCTTGACGCTGAACGCTTGTAGTGGCTCGGAAGAAGATTACAAAGCAGTCTACCAAGTAGTACCCGATGCCCATATATTCTATTTGGGCAACCATTATTTTCTAGCCAAAGATAATGATGGTGGGTATTATCTAGTCAGGGCTGATGGGTTTGGCGAAGCGGCCTATGTCAAACGTTTGAATTAATAACAACGGAGCGTCAAAGCTTGCTTTGACTGGCATACATACAGGAGCGTCAAAGCTTGCTTTGACAAGCTTAACTTGATGTATCTTAGTCAAAGCAAGCGTTGACGCTCCGGCTTAGTCAAAGCAAGCGTTGACGCCCCGGCTTTGTCAAAGCAAGCTTTGACGCTCCTACATTGAGTAATATCAACCCATCATGTTCAAGCTTAATTTTTTAGTTATAGTCTTTTTGCTGTCATGGCTGCTTGGGGTTGCAGCACATGACGCCCTAGCCGCCCAAGCAAATGGGCCAGCCGTTGCAGAATCGGTTAAACCGAAGACCGTTATCGAGGTTTTTGTTCGGGAGGGCTGCCCCCATTGCGCCAAGGCCGAAGAATTCTTGGCAAAACTCAAGCAAGAACAACCCGCTTTGCAGATCACGCTACATGATGTCAGCAAAGACCCTACCGCCTTGCAACGCTTGAAAGCAATAGCCGAGAAGCTGAATGTAACATCGGCAAGAGTCCCCGCGTTTGCTGTCGGCGGTCAGTTGATCCTAGGTTACACGGATGAGTTAACTTCAGGCAAACTGATCCGCGATGCACTCAGCCAAAGCAACCCCCCTGCCCCACCGCCTCATGACTCCACTAGCAGTTGCGAGGCGGAGGAAAGTCTATCCTGTGGACCGGATACACCGCCACCAGCCCCAACCAGCAAACCCGCTGACAACTTCCAAATAAGCTTCCTAGGCCACACTCTATCCCTAGAACAAATCGGCCTACCGTTGTTTACGGTTGCCATGGGCTTGCTGGATGGATTCAACCCCTGCTCCATGTGGGTGTTGCTCTTGATGATTTCACTGCTGGCCCCGATGAACAACCGAGGGCGGATGTTCGCCGTCGCTGGCACTTTCGTACTGGTGGAGGGCATCGCTTATTTCCTGTTCATGTCGGCATGGCTGAATTTATTTCTGTTCATTGGCTTGTCCCGAATCTCGGAAATTGTCATCGCCGTGATAGCCATTGTGGCTGGTGCGATCAATCTGAAGGATTTCTGGATGTTCGGCTGGGGTGTTTCCTTATCCATTCCCAAAGCCGCCAAACCCGGCATTTACACCCGCATCCGCGCCATCCTGCAAGCCAAAAACCTGACCGGCGCAATCATCGGCGCAATCATACTCGCCGTGTTGGTGCAGATCGTCGAATTCCTCTGTACATCAGGCTTCCCCGCCTTGTTCACCCGGATACTGACTTTGGAACAACCCGGACCTTACGGCTATTACGCTTATTTACTGCTGTACAACCTAGCCTATATGTTGGATGACATTATCGTGTTATCCATCGGTGTCATTACCTTAAGCCAGCGCCGCTTGCAGGAGCATGAAGGGCGCTGGCTAAAACTCATTAGTGGCTTGGTGATGGTGAGCTTGGGCGCTTACCTAATCATCTCTCCTTCATGATTCCGAGTGGTAGGTTCCCTAACAAAAGTTTGGGAACCCGCCAAATCTCAATCATCTTTTGGGCACGAAGGCTCGTTCTTACTAGCAAGGTGACATGACCTTGTTAGCAACCTGCATCGACCTTGCTAACAAGGTGGCATGACCTTACTAACAACCTGACCCGACCTTGCTAACAAGGTGGCATGACCTTACTAGATAGGTGACATGACCTTACTAGATAGGTGACTCGACCTTACTAGATAGGTGACTTGACCTTACTAGATAGGTGACTTGACCTTACTAGATGGGTGACATGACCTTACTAGATGGGTGACATGACCTTACTAGATAGGTGACACGACCTTACTAGCAAGGGGACATGAGCTTACTAGCTGGAAACCCGCCACCACCTCGTCCACCGGCTCCCACATTCTGCTCGAAGGCTTGACCCCCGCCCAAACTTATTGGTTCTGCGTCCGTGCCATGGGTAGCGGTGGGCCGGGGTTGTGGACCGACCCGATTAGTTTGATTGTGGTTTGAGGGGGTATTATTGGAAATCATGGTAGGGTGCGGCGAAACCGTACTGAAAGTAACCGGAGGACTTGAAAGCTGCCCCCTACCCATTCGAGATCGGTGTATTTATCGTTAACATTAGGGTGTAATTTTCTGTTGAACGCATTGACAAAAAATAATAAAGTGGGGTAGTGTGTTTCTTACATGCCTCGTAGGTGCAAAATAGTGCGCCTATTGGGGTGTCTAGTTCAAAGTTAAGGCGAAAAAAAATCAACTTTTTCAGTTAATTTGGAGATAAAAAATGCGTATTTTACATTCGGTCATTTTAGCACTGAGTTTGTGCGGTGTTCTACAGAGTTCCGTTGCCGCAACAATTACTAGAGAATGGACATCAAAAGATAGATCTAATGCCACTGTTACGGTTAAGGGTGGAGAATCAATTGTTTTACCTAAAAAAGGTGGCGGAACTATTTCTGTACCTTGCGGTGGTGTTGAGTGTACTCAAACTCTGGCGGACTTTAAAGACAAAGAAGGTAACATTACTTATAGTAGCAAAGTAGATGCACTGCAAACTATAAATGGCACTATAGATAAGGGTGTTGGAACCTTTGCGATAACAACAACAGGCCAGTGGGATGGACTTTTTAACAATGTGGTTGTACAAGGTGTCCTGACGAATTCAACCGGGTTTACTGCCCAAATTGGACTTCCAGGGGATCAATTGCCTCAAGGTGGCAATATAAGCTATAGTACAAAATGGTTTTCCGATTCAGCAATCGGACTTGACCCGATCACAGGAGATCAGATAATACTTGGTGATTTCTTTTTGGATTCAGCTTTGCCACTAACTTCATTTAGCTACAGGGTACTGAATCCCGATGCTTTTACACTATCCGCGTCATTTACGATAGGTGAAGTTTATAGGTTTAGCACTGGGCTTAATATCACGGGTACAGTCACAAAGGATATGGTGATTTCAGTGCCTGAACCAAGCGAATGGGCTATGATGCTGGTCGGTTTTGCATTAGTGGGGTATCAAGTGAAAAGCCGTAGAAGGGCGCAATAAGAGTTTTGCCGCGCATTGCGCCTCATGGCAAACCTGTAAGGCCGTAAGGCGAAATAGTGGCTCCGCCGCGTATTGCGCCGCATGAGGAAATGGAAATATTCGGCGGAATTGACTAAACCGCTATTCCGCCCACGGTGCATTATTTATGATTATTTCCTCAATCTTTTAGCCAGGTAGCCAGGTAGGGTGGGCAGACGGCTTTATCGTCTGCCCACGCGGAATAACTCGTTGAGGGAAAGCTTCCATCAAAAGTGATGAGCTTGGTCGTCGAGTGGGCGCAAGAACACCAAGATGAATTGCTTGAAAACTGGAATACTATTAAGGAAGAAGGAATATATCATAAAATCAAACCATTAGTGTAGAGAGGTTAATAAATCATGCTGTCTGTCAATGAAGCAAAATATGTTGGTGGCTATAGCATCAATATCATTTTTAACAATGGCAAGGAAGGCACTGCAAACCTTGAAGAAACTATATTCAATGATAAAAGGCCGATTTTTTTAAGATTAAAAGAAAAATCCATATTTCAAGATTTCAAGGTAAAACATAGCACCGTTATTTGGTTTGATGAATTAGATTTGGCCGCAGAATATTTATTCTACCTTGCTTTCAAAGATAGCCCCGAACTGCAAGAGCAATTTAAGCTATGGGGGTATGTTGCCTAGCAACGCGGTAAGACGCATTCGTAACCCGTAAGACGGAATCATGGACGTATAATATCCAATATAAATGAATATTCGAACATCTTTGTAAGCATAGGTTAAATTGCCATGATTTTGAACGCTGTGATCGAAAAAGATGAGTTTGGTTACTTCGCCAAAATCCCTGAATAAATAGGTTGCGTTACGCAAGGTAAAACTTACGAGGAAGCACTTTTAAACATTCAAGAGGCTGCTGAATTGTATTTGGAAAGCCTTCAAAAAGAAGAGTTAATAGCACTAGAAAATCGAAAGGTTTTCATTCGGTGTGTTTATTTTTTGGATTAAGATGTAATCTTCTGTTGAACGCATTGACAAACGGTAACATAGTGGAATAATGTCTTTCTTACACACTTCGTAGGTGCAAAATAATGCGCCTATTGGGGTGTTTAATTCAAAGTTAGGCTTTTCAATTGATACGCCGCATTGAGAAGTTTAAACACTAAATTTAAGCGGCATAATTGGAGGTTTATATGTCTTTAACGGTTTATGTTTCATCTGTTTCATCCAGTACTGAACTTAAAAAACACCAGCAGAAAATTTTGACGGTACTTGATGGAAAAAATATTCCATACAATGTAGCTGATATTTCGTCTAGTGAAGAAGCAAAAACGGAAATGAAACATGCAGCGGGTATAGATGCCCACCCGCCACAAATTGTTAAAGATGGTATATATTGTGGAGATTATTTTGCTTTTGATGAAGCAGTTGAAAGCGACGAGTTAAATGAATTTCTTAAACTCTCTTGAATTAGCGAGATGCGCTGAGGAACGAAGCGCATCATTCGCATGAATCGATTGATGCGCCTCCTTCGCCGGCTCATCCTATGCGAGCTAGGAGGGTAACGCGGTAAGGCGCAATAGAGGTACTCCGCGTATTGCGCCGAATGGAGAAAAAGAGCAAAAAACATGAACCCCCGGCATTGGTCCTTTGCCCACCCGCCTAACCCGCCGTACCAGCCGACCCGCGTGGACGTTTGGCATGTTCATTCCGGCTCATTCCGCGCGGGCGGCTGATCGGGGTCGTTAGACTACACATTTGAAGCCGACTCTGCGTAAGACTTCTTCAAAACTTTTCGTATATGTAGCTATGAAATTAGATAATGAAATACAAACATCAATGTTAAAATCTCTATATGCAATATATCCTGATTGGACAACAAGGCCGTAAGATGCACTGAAATGAAACGCAAGGTCTACATTGAAACTTCCGTCAATAGCTACCTGACGGCCCGTCCGAGCAAAACGATTCTGGGTGCTGCGCATCAACAGCTTACGTTGTCTTGGTGGGAAAGACGTTTTGAATACGACCTTTTGGTTTCTCAATCTGTCTGGCAGGAATGCGCAGCGGGTGATCC
>CAIOOA010000292.1 GCA_903859815.1 uncultured Methylococcaceae bacterium
AGAACCGATGCTGCAACTTTTCACTGGACTGGTGTTTTTCATCGAATTGGCCGTGCCGTTCATGGTTTTCATGCCCCGAAAATACAGGCTGTTTGCCGCCTTCAATTTCATTGTGCTGCAAACATCCATCATCCTGACCGGTAATTACAACTTTTTCAATCTGTTGACCATCGCATTATGTGTGTTTTTGTTGGACGAGGCAGACATGGCGCGGCTGCTCGGGTCCAGATTGAGCCGGCACATCATGCCAACCATCAAAATGCCTAGCCGAGCGGCCCACTGGATTGCCGGGTTGTATGCGGGGTTTGTGCTGGCAGTCTGCGGCGGTTGGGTTTGGCTGTCGAACACTCAGCAGCGGCCTGTCCAACCGTTTTACGCCATGATGCAATTCGCATCGTCCTTCTCGCTGGTGAACACGTATGGGCCTTTTGCCGTGATGACGACGGAACGCCGGGAAATCATCCTTGAGGGGTCCAACGACGGTCAAACTTGGCTGGCTTACCCGTTCAAGTACAAACCCGGCAAGTTGAATAAGTCGTTATGCTGGAACATACCCCATCAACCGCGATTGGACTGGCAGATGTGGTTTGCTGCATTAGGCGACATGCGCCAAAATCCATGGTTGTTTCAGGTTTTCGAAAAGCTATTCACAGGCTCGCCGTCAGTGCTGGCGTTGTTTGAGAGCAACCCTTTTCCCGAGCACCCGCCAAGGTATCTGAGGGCGTTGATGTACCGTTACACCTTCACCAATCGGCAGGACAGAAACATCACGGGAAATATATGGCGCAGGGAGTTCATCGGTTACTATCAACCGGCGATAGACGGCAGCGCGATTGTATATAGGAACTGAGACCTACGAAAACAGCCTGTAGTCTGATAAAGTCTATCTGAACTGACTCCACCACTTGCATAGTCAATCAAACTAAAATGTGCGCCAACTTTCTCCCAACCCCGAAATCGGCTTTCCATCAAGAATTAAAATGGCCGGAACCCGGCTTTGACTACCCCGGTGAAACCTATGTCGGCTACAAGGCACCGATTCGCGTCCTTGCCCCGAAGAGTGGCGGGGCGGAGTATTTCGATGCCCAGTTTGGTTTGATACCTTACTGGAGCAAAGACACCAAAATATCCCGCCACACCTACAATGCCCGCTCGGAGACGGTGGCGGAAAAGCCCAGCTACCGGGGTCCGTGGAAACATCGGCGCTATGCTCTTGTCCCGATGCTAGGCTTCTTTGAGCCTGATTATGAAACTGGCAAGGCCATCCGCTGGAAAATCGAACGCCGCGACGGGCTGCCCTTCACGGTGGCGGCAATATGGGATTGTTGGCGCATCCCGGACGGGGGCGACACCTTATTACACAGTTTTTCACTGCTGACCCTCAATGCAGACGGCCACCCCGTCATGGGCCGCTTCCACGGGCCGGAGGACGAAAAGCGCTCCCTCGTCATCATCCCGGAAGAACACCGCGAAGCTTGGCTGCGAGCCACCCCTAAAGATGCCTTCGTGTTTATCAGGCCCATGTCGTCGGAAGAATTCACCTCGGAACCCGCGCCACGGGCAGCGAGGAAAAGCCGGGTTCATGCCTAACAATAAGAGAGCCATTGGTGAATGACAGGTTTAGCTTTCGTTTAAAGTACAATATCGACCCATTGCTAACGGTCTAGATGTCCGGGTTCTAATGGCAGGTATCAGAGTCGCCCAGTCACCCGGAGCAAAGACCCAACGTCGGCACCCTGGCCAAATCAGCCGTCCAAGGGGCTGGTTGGTGAAGACGGCATTGCGTTGGTAAGCCGCATCTCAAGCCAAGGGACATCTGAACTATCAGAAGTTACCTCCAGAATGGAGACAGCCTCAAATAGGCCAACGTTTAATTGCCTTTTGGGATAGAATTAATAGAAGCGGGAAAATCCTAGGTTTTGCGGTTAGCCAGTCCTCTGATCAACTCGGCAAGGCCAAAGGTAGACTTTGCCTACGCCGAAAACGTGAAGAATTTGAGATGCCCAGAAAAAAGCCGCCACCCCGAATAGCGGTGCAACGCTCAAGAAATAATGCAAAGCGACGGCTAATTGCCACCCTGCCTACAATAGAGTCGCGAGTGGATTTGTCAGAGCGGGTGACGTATGGCTGCTACTCCAAGCACAAATTTAACCCAACGGCCTATAAGCTCAGTCCTTATGCTGGTCAGGATGAGGAACGGACTTACTGCGACGAACACGCACATTTCGGTAAGGACAACCTCAAACGAATTCCCGCTCTCCTTGTACGCGGGGTGATGCTCGGACTCTGGTCAGATCAGATCAACGGGGATACTCCAAGTTTACTCTGGACTATTGACGAGAGCGGTTGGATATTTGAACTCCGCATTACCAATCCAGGCCAAGCTCAGTATCATGGCTACCCTGTACTTCCTAACGATGCTTTTGCGAGGCATGTTTTGGTTAGAGCAAGGGAAGCTTTCAATAGAGAAGGCGAATTTTCCATAAATGAATATCCGGGTGTACAAGACGCGATAGCCGCAGCGGAGATTTTTTACAGATGACTATTTCAAACTATTTTCAATTTTCTGCTACTTGGCCGAAGGGCAGCGACGATGTGGCGGAGATTCTCCTTCGCGTGGGAGACAGTGTCATCTCGCGAATCGCTGATACTAAGATAGGGACGAATAGAGACTACTTTCGAGCTTCCTCTACGTGTTTGGCGCTTTGGCTGGCAGATAATTGGTGGCGCTTACGCTGGGAAACAATCAGTGATTCTGGGCTTCCCTCTGTGGACTGGCGACTACGCCATGAATTGAATTCGGCAAGTGGGGGGGCACTTTGGCCTCCAGTGATGATTTTCAGCGTTGGCGATCGGATTGCATTTGCTCCAAGCGTCGGAAAGAGAGTGGTCGATGGCCCTCAGTCTTATATCTTCTCGCCCAAGATATGCATGGTCGCTGCCGCCGAATTCGAGCGGGAATTGGACAGCTTTTTCGATGCAGTTCTTGGGCATTGCGCAAAGACAGATGACGGCAATGCGCTAAAAGTTTTGCTCAACCAAATCACTACTGAGCGTAATGATCCCGAATTGGCAGGTTGGCGACGATTGGAAGCTTGTCTCGGGTTTGATCCTGATGCGGCACCAGACGAGGTTGTCAACGCATTAGTTGCGTTAGAAAAGATAGCAGGTGAGGACGGCGTGGAGGAAGCGGCACATGCAGCGCCCGGAACCAGTGCGGCTCAATCCTTGAGTTCGGTGATAGAAGCTACGCGGGAATCGAAAGTAGAAATTGATTTAAGTCTGGCAGATAGCCTTCAGCGTGACTGGAATTTGCCGAGCTACGCGAGTCCATGGGAAATGGCGGAAGCTGCTGCGACGGAGCTTCGATCCAAGATCGGTGTTACAAGAGGTCTTTTGGACCATACAAACTTTGCGGATATTTTCAAGGCACGGTGGGATGATTTGAAATCGGCTACTGCGACGGCGAGAAATCTGCGATACGGTGCCCGAATTGGTGGTGAAACGAGGTCTCGAGTAGCCTTACAAACTTTAACCTCAAAACCTCATGACCGGCGCTTCGAGTTAGCACGACAGTTTGGAGATGCTGTGTGGCCGAAAGATGCCGATTTCGGTATCGTAAGTCGCTCGAAGAGTGACCGCCAAAAGTTCCAACGTGCTTTTGCTCACAGTTTGCTATGTCCTTTTGATCACCTACAGCGAGTAATTGACGTGAGCGATCCCACGCCCGAGGCGATGAAGATCGCTGCTAAGAAGTTCCTCGTTCACCCGTCTGTGGTCCGCAATCAGTTAGTCTATAAAGGCTATCTTCCGTTCGAGAATACCAATGAGGAAGCTGAGACCGCTTAGCTTGCCTGCTACTCACGCCAGACGTTTGATCAAGCGCGAGTCACCCTGAAGGGCCAAAGTAGATCATCTGTCAGGTTTCTGAGTAGAGCAGCCGCTTGAATGACTCGCTGTCTAGGAAAACAAATGGTAACTCTTGGCCGAATGCACCAATTCGAAAGCATTCCCAAAATCCGTCATTTGAAGCTAAGAAATTTGTTAAGCTAGGATTAACTCAGATTGAGTTTTAGGAATGGGTTCAAGTTGAGCGAAATAATGGTTCGCTGATTGCTCAAGGACGAGATAGTACCGGTCGGCATTCCCCGCCGCATCCAATAACGCTTGCAGGCTCGGCCAAGGGGTAGCTTTGGGCCAGTGATGCGAAGGCACGACGGGGCTTGCAGCCCCGTCGCTTACGTTTGCGATTCTGTTATTCGTTTAACACCATCGGCTTTACATGGAACTCAGCAAGATTTTATTACTGCTTTACAGAGGATATTGGAAGAATTCATTCAATTCCTAGAACACAAAAACCAACAGATACCCAATTGGATTACCTCGCTTGTCTAAAAGGTGATAAATACCATGAACTGGAAAGATTATATCGTCGCTGACCCGGAAATATTGCTTGGAAAGCCGGTTATCAAGGGGACGCGCTTATCCGTCGAACTGATCCTAGATCGCTTGGCCGATGGCTGGACTGCGCAAGAGTTGTTTGCAGCATATCCGCGACTGACGCCGGAGGCTTTACAGGCCGTTTTCGCATTCACCGCCGAAATAATGAAAGAAGAAGATTTTGTCGCGGCTAGGAAAGCGGCGGCATGAAGCCGAAACTGCTTGCCAATGAAAACTTTCCAGCACCTTCTGTTGCCGTGCTTAGGCAAGCGGGCTTCGATGTGTTTTCCATCGCTGAAAGCACCGGAGGTATTGCCGACCACGAAGTGCTGGCTAGAGCGGTCGCAGAAAACCGTTGGATTGTGACATTTGACCGGGATTATGGCGAACTCATCTACCGGCATGGTTTACCTGCTCCCCCAGCAGTTTTTCTGTTTCGGCTGAAATCTTATTTGCCAGATGAACCGGGGCATCTTGTGGCTGAGCTTTGGGAATCGGATTTGGAAATCGAGGGAGGGTTTATTGTTTGTGACGATAACGGTGTGCGCCGC
>CAIOOA010000293.1 GCA_903859815.1 uncultured Methylococcaceae bacterium
ATTATGCGGCGGCAGCAATTGGGCAATAATCTTGGCTTTGAATTCTTCAGGGTAGGTTGTCATCGTTTTCCTCTTGATCGCCCCCACTATAGGCTAAAAATTCTCCTTGCGGGAGGCGACATCTATCCTGACACAGGGGGTCAATGTCTTGCCTCAACAGTTCCTTCAAGCCTTGCGGTGAATACCAGCCATCCAACGGCTTGCTGAGGTTTTGCGGACGGCGCAAATCGCAAAACCAAGTACCGGAATATTCTTTGAGTTGATTCAGATAAGGGCGGCCATTGCTGGAAAAAGCAAACGGCACTTTGAAGGCTTGCCAAGGCCCGCCAACCAGGTTGGCATTCACCGGCTTGATGTCGCGGGCGTAGCGCTTGGACTGTTGCAACGAACCGGCGACATGCTTGTTGGCGCGTTTGGCCTCCACGGTGGCGAGCAAGTCCAAGCCAAGAAACAGGGCGTAGTCTGATGGCCCCGAATCGGTGGGCCATTCGGCAATGGCGAGGTTGCGCCCCGGCTCAGGCCGAGTACCCTTGCCGAAATGCAATTCCACACTATTGGCCTCCCAACCCGCCGCCCGTAATTGTTCGTCGATTAGCAAACGGGTGGCGGCTTCGTCGAGTTCGACCTTCAGGGAGGCCGTCTTGGCGTTGATTAGGAATTTTTGTATGTCTTGCGGTTTTTCGGCTGCTTGAGCCTGCAAAACAGCCAACTCTTCCTTGAGTTGCGCTTGGGTCAATTCGGTTTCAGTGGCTAAGGTCTCCCACAGCTTTGCTTCTTCTTGGGCTTGTGCGGCCAAGGCTTGCGCATCGCTGGCTTGGGCCAGTGTCGCTGCGATATTGGCCTGATACTGGGCAAGCGCCTCCTTGAGTGCGGCGATTTCTTGCTTTAAAGAGTCTTCTTCCGATTCCCTTACTTGGGGCGGAATGAAGGGGCCGGGTGCATAGTTGGGTTCGCGGAAGGTGCGGTAGAACCAGATGCCCAATTGACGGGCGACCTTGAGGTTTTCCAAGGCGGTTTTGTGTTCGCTGTGGAGTTCGTGGGCGGCTTCGTTGCCGCAGCGTCTGAGGCTATGGAATAGTTGCTTGACCTCTGAATTTATCGCCCCGCTTTGATCCAATTTGCGAATGAGATCAAGCTGAGTGTCTGCCTGATCGTTGACAGCCAAACCTAAACGGGCAACCAGTTCTTGCGCCAATCGTTCACCGAATTGGCGAAGCTTTAGCAGGGCGGTGTTGGGGTCGTCGGGGAAATAACATTCAGCGCGGAAGCCTAACTTTGCCAGTTCAGGGCTAAGGCTTGCAAGAAGGCTGAAGTTTGAGGACATCCTTTGAATCCCTGAAAGCTAGACGAATTTGTCTAAGCCAGAAGGACAGGGAAGCAACTTAAGGCTAAGCATTCGGCGGATGTTAACGGGCAAGTTTCTTGGCTGAAAAACGCACATATCAATCTATCCATGTTGTGTTTTTCCTAAATATACCACAACAGACAGATTGATTAACATTGATTAATCAAGCCTGGCAATTGAAATCGATGGGTGGCATCAAATCGGGCAAAATTTGAAGGCATTCCACGTAAGGTGTTTATTGCTGAAAAATGTTGTTTAACAATGATCTACAAATTCATCCATGACCCATTGTATTCCTATTTTCTTTGGCTTGGCTTGGTAGTGATCGTTTTGGGAGGTTTGATAGCGCTTGTCTCATTGTACAATCAGCCAATGAAGTCGTTCATATACGGTTGAAAATCGCCCTTTAATGATTTGCGAAAAGGTGAAAACAAACCAGTCGCAACAACTTAAGTAAAAGCCTCAGTGATTTCGATAAATCACACCACCATCGAGTGCGCGAAGCCTACGCCGCCGTCGGCAGTCACCAATTCATGCCCAGTCTGCTGGTGGATGTAATGGAAATTTTTGTATTAATGCTGGGGTAATACTATAATTTTCTTACCTGAACTCGTTTAGAAAAAAAATCATGCGTATCACCAGCAAAGGCCAAGTGACCATACCGAACGAAATTCGCAAGTTAGCCGGATTGGAACCGCAAACAGAAGTCGAGTTTCGTTTTCAAGATGGGGTCATTGTATTGACAAAGAAGCCCGAAAGGGCTGACCCTGTTGATGCAGTACGCGGAATCTTCAAAAATCGTGGAATGAACACTGATTAAGTCATGCAGTTGACACGCGGGGAGGATTGAGGTGACCATCCGTTTGCCCAAACTGGATGTCATCCCCAGCAGAGTATTGGTGGATTCCAATATTATCTTTGATGTCGCCAACGATGACCCCGAGTGGTTTGATTGGTCCGCCGGTTGTCTGCGTATGCTCAAACGCTCGCGACTACTGACTAACCCCCTGATATTGGCTGAAGTGAGCTTGCTTGCTGAAAACCCAGAGGAAGTTGCAGATTTAGTAACCCGCTTGGGTTTACAGAGAATGCAGCTTCCTTGGAGTGCTTCATTCATGGCGAGTAAGGCATTTCTTGCCTACCGCCGCGCCGGCGGCAGCAAAACCGCGCCACTGCCCAATTTCTACATCGGTGCCCATGCTCAAGTGTCCGGTTTGACACTGCTGACCCGCGATGTCCGCTGTTATCAGACATATTTTCCCAAGGCTCGCTTGATCACCCCAGACACTACGACCTAGGCATGGCACGCCGCACGGCTCAAGAGATCTCATTCACCGCCATCCGCAAGGAAGGCGGTCTGCTGGCCGCTGACTTTCTTGATCAAGACAAACGCTTCCAAGCCCCCGAACAATCCGAACCCGATTATGACACCCCCAAAGGGCTGGAACAATGTAACGAATTGCGCTACGTCCTCGACCCTGCCGATGTGATGGGTTTCGACTACCCATCTGAAACCTTCCGCGTCCTGAAAAACAACGAACTGCGCGAATTCGGCGAATACCGCACCCGGAGATTAGTGTTGGAGGCTTGGGATCAAATCAATCAACCATTTGAAAATAACATTTAATAAGAAGAGAGGCTCACAATGTGCTCAATTTAAGCTGTAATTGAATGTAATAAATTCCATAAAAATGCCAAGATTAGGTAAATCCTGAAGACCTGAAAATTTCCCAGTTACTTGGCTTTCCAGCATAAGAAGATAACGCAAAAAGGGACGTTATAATGACTACCGATAAAACTTATACATTAGCAGAAGCAGCGGAAAAAATTGGATGTAACGCTGGTATTTTAATGGAGTGTGTCCGTCGTGAAGTTATACGTCCTCAATTTCCTTTTGAAGGCTATTACCGATGTAAAGTGATTTCCGATGGCTACCTTGATGAAAAAGAAAATCCTAAGAAAGATCAGGGAGAAAAAAATCCGAACGACCCAAATATAATATATTTGACACCTAATTTGGCAATTTGCATTGACTTTGAAATGGGCGAGTTTGTGTTAGAAATGCAGCTTCAATCCACTAATCCCTCAAATGTCGAAATAATCCATGTCAGGTGGACTGTTTTTGTCATAACTGCAGAAGAATTTGATAAAGCAAATGATTTTATAAATTCAAAACTCTTCAATGAATGTGGCGGAAAATCATATAATGACGCAAGAGAAAAATGGCACATGATACTTATTGACGACTTTGAAAATTACCTGAAAAATGAAATTGAAAACTGCGAATTGGGTCAAGAGAAACATATATTTAATGAGGTATATATTGATTCAGTCAGCTTTAATAACGGTATTTCAGGGTATAAAAAAATGAATCATTATCAATATATAACTGAATGGATCGAATATTACCTCGATTGTAAGTTTGGTGAATATGGAAAAAGTGCTACTAAGGGGGATCGTTGTGAGAAGAGTATCTATAAAATAGTAAAAAATGAATTTGAAGCTCTATTGAAAAACAAGCCACAAGATTTCGAAGCTTGGCTTAAGGATAGATTGGCACAAGAAATTGAGGCCGAGGACCAGGAACAAACCCTAATGTCAGACGCGGCACTAGGCAGGCAGCTGCGCGAACAAAAAAAGAGCTTTGGAAGAAAAGCGGCAGAGGAAAACCGGAGCGCCAGGCAACCGGAATGGGATAGATGGATAAAAGAAGCCAATCGTCGTGTGGAAGAAATGCTTCTTGATGACATAAAACCCAAAGGTCATGGGCGATGCGGCAATCGGAAACTGCCGAGTTATAAGGAACTTGCCAAACATGTTCAAAAGGCACCAATATTCCTGATTCAGTTCAAACAATCGAAAAGGTACTTGCAAAGCACGGCTCTGGAAAATTGAAAGGATGAACGTTCACCCGCCGCCGTCCGCCAGCTGTTTCATGGCACCTGATGGTTGTAGTGTCTATTCCCCAACCATCTAGCGGAATCCAATGTAAAATCCAACCAATTCTTAGATCGACCAAAGCCCACTTTACTCAAGTATCAGCGCAATAACGCTGGTCCTTTTTTGTTGGCATCATCCTCAGGTGAGTTTTCCGCCATCTTTCCTCAAGTTTGTGTCACCAGCAGCAAAGATTTGGATCTGTCTGGCTATTGGGTTTGGGCTTAAATGTCATTACAAGAGAAAAAATAGAGAAGCTTCCAGAAATTTTTATAATTTTTTTTGGATTTGCGTGTTTTGCTAATTTAGAAAATATCCTTTATTTATCAGCGTCATGAATGAGATTCGGTAACGGAAATGTCGTTGATTTAGAAAATGTGTAAACAAGTAAATGAGTTGTGTACTTTGTCCTTACACATTTGCATTGAATATCTTATCGCCATTCACAACGATCCTAAGAGGATTTAAAAATGGCGACACACACACCAATTAGCAGCGTACAAAGAACCCGCGTTGAAATTTTACGCGAACTGGAACAACTGCCCGATGATGCCCGTATCGATGAATCATTCGTGGCGGCTGCGCGCAATGTTTCAAAAGCAACGGTACAACGCGACCGCCAGATCGGTGGCGGAGTACCTTTTATCCGCGACGGAGGACAAATCAAAACTGACAAAAATGGCATGACCCGTAGATTCGGCGGGAGAGTTTACTATTTAAAGCGCGACTTGGTCGTTTATCTGAACACACGGAACCGGACTTTTCAAAACACAACCGAAGCCGATCTTCAACACAAAGGAAGGGGGGCGCAATGATGGACGGCACATTAAAAAGCCCTGCACTGGCCGCGACACCAGTGCAAGGCTATGCATATCAAAAACAACAGCCCCACTATACAAGCAAACCGCCTTCAGTGGAAGAAATTTCCACTGCGCTTGGCTTCATCCCAAGCGATGACCGTGACACATGGCTTCATGTAGGCATGGCGATCAAGCATGAGTTCGGCGACAATGGATTCACCCTTTGGAACGAATGGAGTAAATCGGCAAGCAACTACAGTGATAAAGACGCGCTGTCCGTTTGGAAGTCGATCAGGTCACCAGGCAAAATCACTATTCGGACAGTGTTCGGATTGGCTAGAGACAATGGATGGCGACGAACTGGCGAAAAGCGCATATTTACCCCTGCTGAGATTGAGCATCAGGCCAAAATCAAAGCTGAAAGTGCATTGGCCTATGTAAACGAACAGGCTGAAATTCAAGCCAGACAAGCCAAGGCAGCAGACAGGGCTCGACAGATTTGGGGCAATGCCGAGCCATGCGATGGGAGCCATCCATATTTAGTTAGAAAGCACGTTAGTTCTCATTGGCTGAGAGTTGGTGAATGGGCGAAATACCTTAAAGATCCAGACGGTTCTTGGAGGAAAATCATTATCCCCTGCGCTTTGCTTGTCCCTCTGTTTGATCAAGAAGGAAAACTTTGGAATCTGCAAGCCATATTTTCAGAGAAACATCCAGAGATTGAAGGAACCAAGCATTTTCTTGCCGGGGGGCGCAAATCAGGGCTGGCATTTTCAATGGGTGAAAAAACTCAAACCAAACTGATCTGCGAAGGCTATGCCACGGGCGCAACCTTACATGAGTTAACAGGTCACCAGACGATTTTGGCGTTTGATTGCGGGAACTTGGCTCATGTATCCAAAATGGTCAGAGAAAAGTACCCTGAAGACAAAATCATTTTATGTGCTGACAATGACGCACATCTCAAGCACAACCCAGGCATCGCTCACGCGCGTGATGCGGCCATTGCGATTGGTGGATTGTTAGCCATTCCGCCAGTAGCAGGCGATTGGAATGATTTCTTCTTGAGTGGGGGTGCGCTATGAGTTTTTTTCAAACAGCATTCAACAACAGCATCGAGCAGCCAAGCTTTTCCGACACTTGGCCTGCGCCTCAGCCGCTGATCGCTAAGGTTATGCCGGAACCATACCCGATCGATTCATTGCCAAAAATCATCGGGGAAGCCATTCAAGAAGTGCAGGGTTTCGTTAAAGCGCCGCTACCATTAGTTGCCAGTTCTGCGATTGGTGCTTTGTCATTGGCTATCCAAGCTCATGCGAACGTGGCCAGGGCAGAAATGCTTACTGGGCCCACCAGCCTTTTCCTGCTTGCCATCGCTGAATCTGGCGAAAGAAAAACGACGACCGATGGTTTTTTTACGCAAGCGATTAAAGCTTATGAGTTCGCTCAAGCTGAATCGGCCATGCCAGCCTTAGCGCTTTACAATGCCGAAATTGCTTCATGGAATGCGAAGCGTGATGGTTTGCTTGCTGCCATCAAGCAAAAATCAAAGGAGGGCAAGGATGCCAGTGCCGGGGATCGCAATTTACAGGCACTTGAGCAAGAAAAGCCGGAAATGCCGCTAACTCCGAGAATCATTCTCGGAGATGAAACACCGGAAAACCTAGCCTGGAGCTTGGCTAAGCTTTGGCCCAGTTCCGGTGTCATTTCTTCTGAGGCGGGCACGGTATTAGGCTCCCACGCGATGGGGAAGGATTCAATGGTCAGAAACTTGTCCTTGCTCAATGTCCTTTGGGACGGGGGGTCTTTATCCATCGGCCGAAAAACAACCGAGTCATTCACCGTTCGGGATGCCCGCCTAACCCTTGGGTTGCAAATACAGGAAGCGACCCTGCGGAGTTTTTTCGACAATTCCAAAGGCTTGGCAAGGGGAACCGGATTTTTGGCGAGGTTCCTGGTCTCTTGGCCAGAATCGACGCAGGGAACCCGGTTTTTCAGTGAGCCGCCCGAGAACGCGCCGAAATTGGCGGCGTTCAATCGAAGGATAACTGAAATTCTAACTCATCCGCTCAAACTCAAATCTCGGTGTGGCGTGGAACCGGTCATGCTTAAATTATGCAAAGATGCAAAGGAAGAATGGGTGGGGTTTCACGATGCGCTTGAGGTTCAATTGTCAGATGGCGGAGACTTGTGCGAGGTGCGCGACGTTGCCAGCAAAACTGCTGACAATGCTGCCCGACTCGCGGCATTGTTCGAAGTTTTTGAGCATGGTCTAGAAAGCAAGGAGATAAGCGTCGATTCTTTCATGTCGGGTGCGCATATTGCAGCATGGCACTTGAGTGAATCAAGGCGGTTTTTCGGTGAACTGGCTTACCCTCAAGAAATCGTTGATGCGATAAAGCTCGATACGTGGCTCATAAAACACGCCATCGAACATCCAGCAGGAATACCGAAAAACCTAGTCAGGCAGAAAGGGCCAAACCCGCTCAGGAACAAGGCAAGGCTCGATGCCGCAATTGAATTTCTGCAAGACAATGAACGGTTGAGGCTTTTCAAAGACCGGGGCTGCGTGAAGATCTTGGTTAACCCAGACCTGAGGGGGGAAAAATGAAGCTTTCCGAAATGCTGACAAATAAATCTTTCAGGCCAGTTGCTACCGATATTCCTGCTATTTCCGCTATTACTAGCGGTCATGGCAGGGAGCCAGTAGCAGAAATAGCTGAAATAGCAGTAGCAACTACCCAGAGTGAAAAAACCAAACATTCTGGAGACGTTGATTTAGCAGATCAAAACCGTGGCATTGCTACTGCTAAAACGGCTATTTTTGCTACGACCAGCGAAACCCGGCTTCAACCATCCGCCAATCATTTTAACAGGGCTATGCCTATGGAGGTTCGCTGCATTGACTGCCAACATGCCGAGCCAACCAGCCACGCCGCAATGATCGATTGCTCGGCAAGGGTTCAAGCCCCGGGGAATTGCGGGCCCTATCAATGGTGGATGACAGACAGGCATCATTGCGATAAGTTTGAATGCAAGTCGGGCTCATGACCAACATTTCCCCTTCCATTTTGTAGGTTCCATTTTGGAAGGGGGATGTCTTCACTTTGCTAGTGAAAAACAGAATCGAGCATTGTTGGACTATGCAGATTTTTTCAGCAAAAAAAAAGCCCCGAATTATTTTTCAGGTGCTTACACTGTGCTTACATGAAAAAAGGCTTGCCGATTTATCATTATGCAAGCCTTTGTTTTTTATGGTGGGCCCTCAGGGATTTGAACCCCGGACCAAGGGATTATGAGTCCCCTGCTCTAACCGCTGAGCTAAGGGCCCTTGAATGGTCAATCCATGTCAAGGAAACTGCGGAGTAGCTCCGAGCGTGATGGATGCCGCAGTTTGCGTAACGCTTTCGCCTCTATCTGGCGTATGCGCTCGCGAGTTACATCAAATTGCCTGCCCACTTCTTCCAATGTGTGGTCAGTGTTCATGTCTATGCCAAAACGCATACGCAACACTTTGGCTTCCCGGGCCGTCAACCCAGCCAAAACTTGCTGGGTGGTTTCCCGCAAACCCGCAATCATCGCCGAATCAGCTGGCGTCAAATGCTTGGAGTCTTCTATGAAGTCGCCCAAATGCGATTCTTCGTCGTCTCCTATAGGTGTTTCCATGGAAATTGGCTCCCGGGCAATTTTCATCACCTTGCGTACTTTCTCCTCGGGCATCTCCATGCGCACGGCCAATTCATCAGGCATCGGTTCCCGGCCCATTTCCTGCAACATCTGCCTAGTCAGCCGGTTCAGCTTGTTGATCGTTTCGATCATGTGAACCGGAATTCGGATGGTCCTTGCTTGGTCGGCTATCGAACGGGTGATGGCTTGGCGTATCCACCACGTGGCGTAAGTCGAAAACTTATAGCCCCGGCGATATTCAAACTTGTCCACCGCTTTCATCAATCCGATGTTACCTTCCTGTATGAGGTCGAGGAACAGTAGACCCCTATTAGTATATTTCTTTGCGATGGAAATTACCAATCTTAGATTGGCTTCAATCATTTCTCGCTTGGCAAATCGAGCTTGTGACTCGCCTAAAGAGACGCGTCGGTGGATTTCCTTTAACTCGCCGATAGTCAGGAAGTTGCTTTTTTCAATATGGGCAAGCTTGCTCTGCGCGCGTTTGATTTCGCTGGCATGGGTGGACAAACGTTCGGCATAAGGCTTACCCGATGACAAATGACTTTCCAGCCAGGCTGGCTTGCTTTCATTGCCAATGAATGTCTTTAAAAAGTCTGACTTGGACATTTTGGACTTGTTGACAGCCAAGTCTAGGATCAGTTTTTCCTGTTCGCGGACATTGGCGACAGTGCCGTGTAACACACTGGAAATGTTCCTGAAGAATTGCGGTGTCTTTTTGAATTCGAGGAAACTGACCGCCAACGAGTCGAAAGCGGCCTGAGTCTTTTCATGATGATGCCCAAATTTGTGCTGGGCCGCCATCACAACCTTCAATTGCTTTTTAAATAACGCCAACTTCTCCTTGACTAATTCAGGATCGGGACCCGTTTCTGCTTCTTCAACAATGTCCGATTCGGCTGCTTCGTCAATCAGCAATGGTTCGGGTTGTTTGGGGTCAGAAAAGTCGGAGATCAATTCGGAAAGGCGCAATTCCCCCGTTTCCACTCGATCAAATTCTTTAACGAAACGCTCCATGGAAGCGGCAAAACGTGCTAGCTCCCGCGCGGCTTGGTGGCTACCTTCCTCAATCCGTTTGGCAATGCTCAATTCGCCTTCACGAGTAAGGAGTTCCACCGTACCCATTTCACGCATATACATGCGCACTGGGTCAGTCGTGCGCCCCGTCTCTGAATTGACGGAAGATGCCAAGGCTGCGGCAACTTCTGCGGCATCGTCGTCGTCATCTTCGATGATAATGGCGGCGTCGGCCAGCAATTCAATATCTTCCGGCGCGACTTCGTGAACCTCTATGCCCATGTCATTGATCATGGCGATCAATTCTTCCATTTGATCAGGATCGATCACATCACCGGGCAAATGGTCATTGATTTCGGTATAGGTTAGAAAACCTTGCAACTTGCCCTTGGCAATGAGCTCCTTGAGTTGTGCCTGCTGCTGTTCGAAGTTCATGAACTAACTCACCCGATGGAATTTCCTAGTAAACTTAGCTTTATATTTTAGCCAGCGAATTTAAAATGGTAAATCGGTGTTTTCATTTTCGCCTCGTCAACCGGCGATATTCCTCCCGCTCAGCTTCATCCAAGCCCACGAAACCGATGCGCTCGGCTTTTTTCTCCAGCCATTCCAAGCGCTGCGCTACCAGCATGGTTTTCTGCTGGGCGACAAACTTCTCCAGTGTGGCGCTGAATTCACTCCGTGCATCAAGGCCCGATAGAGGGATTTCCAGAACACTTAGTTTTAACACCAATCCATATTCCGCTTCGCCTCGAAAATGCTCAGGAATGCCGCCACAATGGATTTCCGGTCTTTCTTTGAGTATGGAGAAAAGTTTGGCGGCTAGCTCCCCCGCTTTTTCGTCCCTCTCCAGCTCTTGGCGCGCTTCGGCATCAATCAGCGGAAAAAAGTCAGGGTTTTGGATTAACAGCGCCAGAATGATGCGCAGCATGGAGGGCTTGGCCCTTTCAGAGGTTGCCCGTTGAACCGATTGGACAGCCGAACGGTGGCTTTTGTTTCGGCTAGGGGAGGATGCTTTGCCATGCCCCGATAATTGGTTTAGGCGGGCTTGCATCATGTCACGGAAAACCCCGGCAGGGAGTTTGCCAATGATCGGACTGGCTTTTTGGTGCAGAGTCGAACGCCCCTCAATCGAATTTAAGTCCAGATTTTCCGACAAGTGCTGAAATAAATAGTCTGATAATTGCTTGGCTTCTACCAAGCGTAGGTCAAATCCTTCCTTGCCCTCTTCGCGCACCAAACTGTCTGGGTCATGCGAGCCGGGCAACATGAGAAAACGGCTGGTTCGGCCTTCACGCAACGCGGGCAGACTGGCTTCCAACGCCTTCCAAGCCGCCTTTCTGCCCGCATTGTCACCGTCGAAGCAAAATACTATTTCCGGTGCGTAACGAAATAATAATTCTGCGTGGTCGGACGACGTAGCCGTACCTAGGGTTGCCACGGCATAGTCTATGCCGTGTTGGAACAAGGCAATGACATCCATGTAGCCTTCCACCACGATGATGCGTTCGGGCTTTTTCCGGGTGGCGAGCAATTCGTAAAGCCCATAAACCTCCTTGTGCTTCTTGAACGTCGGGGTTTCCGGCGAATTGAGATATTTGGGGGTTTCATCCCCCATCACCCGTCCGCCAAAGCCAATCACTCTGCCTCTGCGATCACGGATGGGAAACATGATGCGGTCACGAAAACGGTCGTAGAAATTACCCGCTTCCTTGCTGATAGTCAGGCCGGAAGCCAGCAGTTGATCGGCAGGCAGGGTCGTTGGAAGGCTGCGCCAACCCGGCGGGGCGTAGCCAATTTGAAAATGGCTGATGATTTCATCATTGAGTCCGCGAGTTTGCAGATACTCCCTAGCTTTTCCTGCGTCTGGGTGTTCGCGCAACTGACGCGCATAAAATTCCGCCGCCTTCTCCTGCACTTGGTAGAGGGGGAGCAAGTTAGATTCCTGACCGCGATTTTCGCTGCCATAAGACTCCCTCGGGATATCAACACCCAAGGTTTCGGCCAAGGTTTCCACTGCTTCGACAAAAGTTTGTCGCTCGTAGTCCATCAAGAAACTAATGACATTGCCACTCGCGCCGCAACCAAAGCAATGGTAGAACTGCTTTTCCCGATTGACGCTGAAACTGGGAGTTTTCTCGTTATGGAACGGGCAACGGGCTTGGTAATTCTTGCCGGCTTGCTTGAGAGGAACTCGCGCATCGATGATATCGACTATATCGACGCGCGCGATCAGGTTATCAATGAATTCACGGGGAATCCTGCCAGCCATGTTTCAGCAGCATGATGAATGCGTAAGGAGTGACCCGCCCCGGAAAAAAACCCGTGGCAACTAGCCCAACCTTGCTTTGATGCGGGCGCTGACCGCGCCCATGTCAGCGCGGCCCTGCATCACGGGCTTGAGCAAAGCCATGACCTTGCCCATGTCGGACATTGCCGATGCACCTGTATCTGCAATGGCTTGCCCGATCAAGGTTTCGATTTCTTCATCGCTCATGGCTTGAGGCATGTATTCTTGGATGATGACAACCTCGGCGCTTTCCACATCGGCCAAGTCGGTACGCCCTGCTGCCGTATACTGGGAAATGGAATCACGCCGTTGCTTCAGCATTTTGTCTAGCACATTGACGACTTGTGCGTCATCCAGAACAATGCGCTGGTCAACTTCAATCTGCTTGATGGCGGACAAGATGAGGCGGATTACGCCTAGCCGGTCTTTTTCACCAGACTTCATGGCGGTTTTCATGTCTTCTTGTATACGCTGTTTCAGCGATACCGTGCTCATGGGCTTGGGCTTTCCTTCGTAGGATCAGATTTGAGGACGACCTTTACGGAGATTTTGCAATGCGAATCGCTCGCGTGAAAGCTTCTTGAGATGACGCTTTACCGCAGCCGCCGCCTTGCGCTTGCGCTCTTCGGTGGGCTTTTCGTAGAATTCGCGGCGGCGCACTTCGGAAAGGACACCGGCTTTTTCGCATGCGCGCTTGAAGCGGCGGATGGCAATTTCGAAAGGTTCGTTCTCTCTAAGTCTGATTGAAGGCATGTAGTTTCCTGTGTGTTGTTACAAAATAAATAATGATGCCCACAAAGGGGCTAGCCTAGTTAGTAGAACGCGGATTATACTCGCCTATTAGCCTAAATCCAAAACCTTTCAATCATGAACGTACTTGGCATCGAAACCTCTTGCGACGAAACGGGCGTAGCCGTCTATAGTTCCCTACGCGGATTGCTCGCCCACGCCTTGTTTAGCCAGGTTAAAATCCATGCCGAATACGGTGGCGTAGTGCCAGAATTGGCGTCACGCGACCATGTGCGCAAACTTATCCCATTGATTAGGCGAGTGTTGGACGAAGCGAAGTTAAGCCAAGCCGATATCGACGGCATTGCTTATACCGCAGGACCCGGCTTGATCGGCGCTTTGCTGGTAGGCGCGTCCGTAGCTCGCAGCCTCGCTTGGGCTTGGAATGTCCCTAGTGTGGCTGTGCATCACATGGAGGGCCATCTACTTGCACCCATGCTGGAACCCACCCCCCCGCAATATCCCTTCGTCGCCCTTCTAGTCTCCGGCGGCCACACTCAACTCGTGCGGGTGGATTCAATCGGAAAATATGAAACCTTGGGCGAATCATTGGACGATGCCGCAGGCGAGGCGTTTGACAAGACCGCAAAAATGCTCGGCCTCGGTTACCCCGGAGGGCCAGCTTTGGCTAAGCTGGCCGAAACGGGCGTACCGGGGCGCTTTAAGTTCCCTCGCCCCATGACAGATCGCCCCGGTTTGGATTTTAGCTTCAGTGGACTGAAAACCCACACCCTCACCACCCTTGCGGCGACAGCAGGCACAGAGCAAGACAAAGCTGACGTTGCGTGGGCTTTCCAGGAGGCCGTGGTGGAAACGCTGATCATTAAATGCCGCCGTGCTTTGAAGCAATGCGGCTTTAAGCGTTTGGTTGTGGCCGGAGGGGTTAGCGCCAATCGATTGATGCGGGAAATGCTGGGTCAAATGGCTCTGAAGGAGGGGTATCAGGTTTTTTTCCCGCGCTTGGAGTTCTGCACCGATAACGGGGCAATGATCGCCTATGCCGGATGTCAGCGCTTGCTCCAAAACCCTGTCGAATCCCCTGTGATTTTTTCCCGTCCACGCTGGCCTCTGGATGAATTGCCACCGGCCTAAATGAAATTAATCGCCGTCACCACAAAATCCCAGCCGGGTGCGTTAGAACTTCTTAAAGCGCTGGGAGAGGGCGAAAATGGGTTTGGTGGAACCCCGGCAGGCAAAGACCCAAACAAATTCGATGAGTGGCTGGATTTTTGTGAGCATATTGCCAGAACCCCAGCGTTGTCAGATTATTTTGTCCCACAAAGCAACTACTGGATAACCGATGAAACTGGCTATGTCGTCGGTTTGGTGCGTTTGCACGTTCGCCTGAACGATGATTTGCTGAACAAGGGAGGTCATGTAGGCTACTATGTCGCCCCCGCCTTCCGAGACCGGGGTTATGGGAAAGGCGCACTCAAACTGGCTTTGGCAAAATTAAGGGCAAAGGGCGTAAAGCATGCACTGGTCACGATTGAATCTTACAATACCGTATCAATCGGCATAGCCAAGTCCTTAGGGGGGGTTCAAGAGGATGAGCGTGTTGACTATGAAACGGGTCAAGCTTTTCATCGCTTCTGGTTGGAAACGAAGTTGCGCACCAAGAAGAAGCAATAAGCCACATGATTGCACAATGTTTGCAATCTCTTCAGTTTAAAACCAAACCATGCGGATTGTTCGGAAACTCCCAAACCGCTCTTCCCCGCAACACCAGTCATCCCATTAATCCTATCTTACTCAAACGCTTACATTTCATTTGCGTAAATCTTATCCGACCATTTTTCACTTTCATAGGGTAATTTGGTTATTGGCATAGTTGCTGCAATACTTTAAGCGAGGTTACTCTACAAACCTTCCTTTTTAGGTTTAAGTTCTGTCAACCATTTTAATTAGAGGTATGTGTTATGCCGAAACTCGAAGAATTGACCCTTGAAGCACTCAAAGACATTAAAGAAGCTTGGATTAATGCTTGGTGCGCTGCCGTTCAATCTCACTCTATCAGAGACTCAGAGTATGCGGCAATTTTGGCAGATGCCTCAGTTGAGAAATATGCGAGAAATCGTCAGCATTATTCTGACTATTGAGATACTTTTGAAAGCAAAACCCGTTTCATTTAACCATTGTCACTGAGGCGGATTTGGCTACCCTTGCTGAATTCGTCTACAGTGTTACGATCAAATCAAGTTGCAATGCAATGCTTGCTTATGCAATTATTTCCGTTTGAAGCCTGTCTTTAGCCTCTTCAATGCCATCTATCGTCGTGGTCAGACAGTCCAACAATAATGAATCAAACGGCTCAAAGCCTGAAGGTATGGGCAGTTCCCCACCTAACTTCATATCGTCTAGGATATAGTCATTTCCCAACAGTTCGGCCAAGGCTAACAATTCATGCCTGATTGCATTAGCTCGTTTCAGCGCCAAACTATACTCTTCGGCTTTTCTAAAAGCTACCCGAACATTATGGGTATAAATCATATCCTTTTGACCATCCCTTAATGATTGTAACCTATCCTGACATTCCTCAATTTTAGCGTTTAACCTTAAGCTTTCCGCCGAGTTTGACGATGAATCGGTCTGTTGATTGGCGGAGGCAGAATTTGCAAACTCAGCAATCTGCCTATCGATTGCAAGCAAGTCACTTTCCACGTACTCTTTGCTATCAGCCACCAGCGCCATCTGAATTGCCAAGCGTTTCATTCGCAATTCATTCAAACTGGCCTTGCCTGACGACATTGGTTCCTTTGGGGAAACCACTGCTTTGATTTTTAAAAGTCTGTCTAATTGTTGTTGAGTCTGGTCTATTTCGAATTGCTTTCTTGCAATGGCATCTTTTACCTTCGCCAATGCGTCCAGCGGCAAATCAGATTCAGTTATTTCAACCTCAGTCGGCTTGGTACTTTCGTGACTGGCTGCTCGAAATAGTTCAACCGGCTCCTCTTCCATTAACAGTGCAGACTTGCCCTCCATGTCAATTTCATTTTTGGCAAAGTCAGGCATCAGCTTCGAATCAAGCTGTCCAACCTGTTCTTCCATTTTTCTCTTGGCTGCCTCGTTGCGAGCAGCTTGTAAGAACATGGGGTTCAGTGTTGGTATTTGGGATTCAAGCTCGTCTGTTGACACAAGTGCCTCACTCAATTTTTACGTTCATAATAGCAGAAATATCAAACATTCATTCATGCTACAGATTTCATAGTGTTAACGATATGAAATTATCCATTTATCGGATAATTGAAAAAGCTGGAAAAGCTGCTGTATTGGTGTCTTGGATATTTCTGTGCTTGATAGATAAATATAATTAAATGGAGCAGTATATTTTATCAACCGTGGGTGTAAAATTGCTCATTGCCAAAGGTTTTCAACTGTGACCTCGGATACTGAAAAATGAATGCCAAACATATCCCCATAATTTTTCTGCTGTTTATCGCCATGCCCATAAATGCCGAACCTGCCCTGACCATCTATAATGATAATTTTGCCGTCATTCGCGAAAATGTACCCTTAGACTTGAAGGCAGGGGTGACGGAATCACGCTACAGTGATATGGTCTCGCAACTGGAAGCGGACTCAGTCATATTGAGAGATCCTTTGGGTAAAGCTAAGTTTCAGATTCTAGAGCAAAACTACCGCAATGACCCGGTCACGCAAGAATTGCTGTTGTCGCTGTTTGAGGGGAAGTCCATAGACTTTTTCGTCAAGGAATCCAACAAGCCAGATGCCACGATAACGGGCAAGATCATTCGTAGCGGCTATAAATCGAATTCACAACCGGTCATTGAGGTAAACGGCAAATTGCAATTCAGTCTGCCCGGGCAACCCATCTTCCCATCCTTGGGTGATGACACGGTGCTTAACCCAACCTTAACTTGGAAGATTGAATCCCCCCAAGCCGTCAAGCTGGATGCCGAACTGGCCTACGTGACTGGTGGATTTAGTTGGGAGGCAGACTACAACCTAGTTTCCCCTGAAAAGGGGAATCTGGTCGATGTGGTGGGATGGGTCACCATCAAAAACGAATCAGGAAAAACATTCAAGGACGCGAGGATCAAGCTGTTGGCCGGTGTGGTTAACAAAATCCAACCACGGGTACCCCGACCGGCTGCTTATGCCATGAGAGCCATGGCGGAAGATGCCATGCCCGCCCCTCCGGTCAGCGAGAAAGCTTTCGACGAGTTTCATTTGTATACACTAGCCAACAAAACGACGCTGCGCGACCAAGAAACCAAACAAATTGAATTTGTCCGGGCTTCGGCAGTGAAGATGGATCGCGTCTATGTTTACGATGGTGCGCAAATTGGCGGTTGGCAGACTGGGATGATGCTAGGCAGTGACCCTAGATATGGTTCTGAGTCCAATAAGAAAATTGCCGTTTATCGCGAGTTCAAAAACTCCGTTGAAAACAACCTAGGCGTTCCCTTACCCAAAGGTCGCGTCCGTTTCTATTCTCAAGACAGTAGCGATCAATCGCTACAGTTTGTGGGTGAAAACACCATTGACCATACGCCTAAGGACGAATTGGTCAGGCTTTACACGGGCGACTCCTTCGATCTGGTCGGCGAACGCAAGCGCACTGATTTCAAGGTAAACGAAGCAAACCATCAAGCCAGCGAGTCCTTTGAAATCAAATTGCGCAACCGAAAAAAAGAACCCGTGGAAATTCGCGTAGTGGAACATTTGTACCGTTGGGTTAATTGGGAAATTAAGGATAAATCCCTGCCTTTTGAAAAGAAAGATGCTCAAACCATCGAGTTCAAAGTGCCGCTAAAGCCCGATCAAGAACAAATCCTCACCTACACGGTGAATTATTCGTGGTAATGGCGGGCTGGAAGTTATGCCTCACCGCTCATATTAATGATTTTTATAAGTTATCGACCTTTTATGCCTGATAAGGTAAACCATGCTTAGATTTCTGGGTTCGCTATTCACCAGCACACAAGAGCAACCGAGTGCTTTTGATGATGCTTTGATTGAAAAAGCCATTGACCGCGCAGTGGCGGGAACAGACCATAGAATCCGCGCTCTTAGCGATTACAAGAAACTTCTGCGCGAGCCAGTGGTGAAAGCCATGACCCATGTAATCGAATTAGTCGATGCTCTGCCGCCGCCAGTACCGATTAGCCCGCAATCTTTCAGTGAAAGCTCTACCATCCGTTCCTTGTTCGTATCGAAAGAGCATTTGAGCAAGGTCGTTGGAGGTTTCAATTCGATACGCGACTACCTCTCGGAGGTTTCCGTATTACCCCCGGATGATATTTTTGGACTGCTAACGATGGCCCAAGATGAGCGCAAAGTGTTCGGCATGGAACTCGATGGCGAGAACTTGCGACGGGATGTTTTACAAGTCGCCGTGAACTTTTCCAGCCACCGCTTTATTGGGATCAAAGACAACGAGGTTGACAGCCGCCGTGAACTTAAAATCCGCGCCTTCGATTTCCTGCTCCAAAAAACCCTTGAACGCATCGCCAACCAACGCAGCAACCGCGTAGAACTTGATCGTCAAAGGCGCTTGTTGCAACAAAAGTTAGATGCGATGAAGGCGGGTCAATGGGGGCTTGGAGCGATGATGAACGATAGTGAATCGGTGCGGCCTAAGCTTGCGACATTGGAAGAGAAGATCAATTCAATTGACGCTGAATTAGGGCTATTTTCGAGTGATAAATTGAGCTTGGAACAAAGCCTTTCTCATGTCATTGATACGCTGAGCAATCCTCAAGACTGGCTGTCCACCCGTGAAATTCGTCTTCGCCTTGATTACCGGGGAATAAAGCTTGACGATGCATCTCCTACGACTGCCAATGAAATCACACTGACCGAGTTGTATTCCTGTACCGGGGAGAAAAGATCGGTGCTGCTTGGGCGCATTGCTAGCTCCGACATCCCTGAACAAACGGATATTTGGAACGCGGCGAAAATTTATCTTTAACCCTTCTTGATAACAAAACTACTGGGATTATCACATGACTGATGACAATAAAGACCTTGGCATTGCGATTACGCTGCTTGACAAATTCAACGAGGATACCCTGCCTAAAGCCCTTGAAATTAAGCAAAGACTAGATCGCGGGGAAAAATTGGACCACTGGGATATAGAATTTCTTGAGCAATGGTTTAAGCGCGCTGAAGAAATCAAACCCTTGGTGGATAGGCATCCAGAATACCAAGAAATTTATGCAAGCGCGGTCCATTTATACAAACAAATTACCGACATGGCTGTAGTCAACGAAAAGGCTTCGTAGCCAACAGGCAGATGACATTGCTAAATCCGAATCAACGCCTGTTTATACTGCGCATTCGTGGCTATGCTTATCTGGTTCCATTTATTGAAACCGATGACGAGATATTCCTAAAAACGATTATTCCGAGCCGAAAGGCCACCCGGAAATACTTGGCAAAAGGCAAATAAGATGGATGATGAAAAAAAACTTGAAGAAGAAATCCTAGCCTCTTTTGAAAGGGATGAATGGCGTTCTGTGCCAAATCTTAGCCAAGAAATTGAACGTTATGCCGCATATGCCGAGGCATCGCTGACCAAAGACAAACGGGTCAATATCCGCATTTCCTCCCACGATCTTGAAGACATTCAAGCCAGAGCCGCCGAGGAAGGCATCCCTTATCAAACGCTGATGGCAAGCGTCCTGCTTAAATTCGTCACGGGTCGTCTTGTTGAGCCATCACCCCCACCTTCCTCCAAGCCAACACAAGCCAGCCACAAGCACTCTACCCGCTAGATTCTTATCATGTTTGCAGGACAACAATCCAAAGATAAGGGAAATTTATCAAGCCTTTATTTTCTTGTCGCCACGTGGCGCGTGGCGACAAGAAAAACTGAATAATTTAAGAGTAATTACCATGGTTTTCGATTTACTGTTTAGAGTGGGGCCGGCGATCAAAGCCATCTTTGAGCTAGGCTATGAACCCAAAGAAGAATTATTTTACGAGTTGACGGCAGAGCAATATAGCCAACTTGAAAAAAAAGGCAATGATATGTCCAAGAAATGGTTCACGATTATCCCTGAAGACCCAAAACTAGATGTCCCAGAGTTGCTGATTGTCGATGAGGACGGAAAAAAATCGTTTTTGGATGCCGCGAACTACATACATCGCTTTTGCGCCAAGGCACAGCCGGATCGCCAGTTTTTGTCATTTGATGAAAAGCTGGAATACGCGGCAAGCCAGTTGCCGACAGTGTTTAGCCAGTCATCAAAATATGGAAAAATAAATACTGCGCCGCATTTGACGGTTGTAAAGTGATTGTCGATGATGCCTACACCCGTCAAACCAGCACAGTCCGGGTTGAGCGGTGGCGAGGAAACCCGCATTCCGCTTCGCTTCATGCGGCCTGACCGGACCTTTCGGTCGGCGTTGTTCTAGGTCTCGATCTTCACATCGCCGGGCACGGCGCGAGCATAATCGACCGCCTCGGCGGGGGATTTCCACATAACTTATGAGGCGACGCACAACGCGGACTCCATCCGCTACGCCCCTGGCTCCGGTGCTGGCGACTTCGGGACGTTCACCGCCAACGGGGGAAACCCGACCGCCTTGACCAGCGACAACCTTATTCAGATACCATCACTGCGCCACTGCCAAATGCGCTGGCAGTGGCACAATTCAGTTTTCACTAAACTTCTGTTTGAGATTAGGCCGAATATGCGCTATTTTCTAACTTTTTATTCTTTAACCTACCTAATCCAAAACCATGACCACATCCAATTACCGCATCGAAAAAGATAGCATGGGCGAGTTGCAAGTCCCGGCCAACGCCCTGTATGCCGCGCAAACCCAACGCGCTGTTGAAAATTTCCCCGTATCCGGCATTCCATTGCCCGGCGCATTCATTCGTGCCGTCGCGCTGGTCAAACAAAGCGCTGCCAAAGTCAACATGGAACTGGGTTTGTTGGACGGAGCCCTCGGCGAGGCGATTATTAATGCGGCTCAAGAAATCATCGATGGGGTTCATCTTGAACATTTCCCGATTGACGTTTTCCAAACAGGGTCAGGAACCAGCACCAACATGAATGCCAACGAGGTCATTGCTACCTTGGCCTCGCGGCATTGCGGACAAGCCGTCAGTGCCAACGATCATGTCAACATGAGCCAAAGCAGCAATGACACCATCCCATCGGCGATCCATGTCAGCGCCGCCCTAGCCACCCATGAAGACCTGATTCCTGCACTGGAACACCTTCAATCCACCATCGTCTACAAGGCCCGTGCATTGGAGGACGTGGTCAAGACGGGCCGCACCCATTTGATGGATGCCATGCCCATCCGCATTAGCCAAGAACTGGATGGTTGGGCGCAACAGATCGGCAACGGTGTGGAACGCCTTCGTTCCAGTCTGCCCCGCATTTACCGGCTGGCCCAAGGCGGAACGGCAGTCGGAACCGGCATCAATGCCCACCCGGAGTTCGCCGACCGCATCGCCGCTGTCCTATCTGAGGAAACGGGCTTGCCGTTCATCCCCAATTCGAGCTTTTTTGAGAGTTTGAGCAGCCAAGATGCGGCGGTGGAACTGTCCGGCCAGTTGAAGACGATTGCCGTCAGCCTGATGAAAATCGCCAATGATTTGCGTTGGATGAATTCCGGCCCACTGGCTGGTTTGGGCGAGATCGAACTGCCCGCCCTGCAACCCGGTTCCAGCATCATGCCCGGCAAGGTCAACCCGGTCATCCCGGAAGCCACTGCCATGGTGGCCGCCCAAGTCATCGGCAATGATGCGACGATCACCCTAGCTGGCCAGTCCGGCAATTTCCAATTGAATGTGATGCTGCCGGTGGTTGCCTACAATCTTCTGCAAAGCATCGAATTGTTAACGAATGTTTCACGTTTGTTGGCAGACAAGGCCATTGCAGGCTTTACCGTGCGTGAAGACAATCTGAACAAGGCATTGGCACTGAATCCGATTTTGGTCACCGCTTTGAACCCGATCATCGGCTATGCCAAGGCAGCGGAAATTGCCAAGAATGCCTATAAAACCAAGCGGCCTGTCATCGAAGTGGCGATGGAAATGACCGGCATGTCTAAGGAAGAATTGGAGCGGTTGCTAGACCCTGCCAAATTGACCGAAGGCGGGATTCAGGAGTAACCCCCGACTTGGAGCGTCAAAGCTTGCTTTGACTGCAAAGCTTGCTTTGACTGCAAAGCTTGCTTTAACTGACAAGGCTTGCCTTGCCCCTTCCTGCTTGTTGTGACAGGCGGTCAAAGCAAGCTTTGACGCTCCTTTTCGCCCCATTCAAAACAAAAACGTCTTGATCCCATGGGCCGGAATGGAGGTTGGTGCTTGCAATCCTTGAATTTTCAGAAGAAGGTCGATGGGCTGTTCGCTACGGTTTAAGGCTACCACGGCAATAGTCCCATCTACATTCTGGAAAGCGGTTGCTTCCAGCACATCCAAGGTTTTGGCACAGGCCACTCGCCTCGCGCCGGGGCGGATGAAGCGCGAGAAATGGCCTATATAGTAATAAGAACTTTGGTAAAGAACTTCTGAGGTTTGGGTGTCGGCGATGATGGGCGCACTACAATAGTTGCCCACATGGTTAGGCCCGCCCATCTCATCCAGCACAAGATTCCAATCCACCCAGGCAACCGTCCAGTGGTTAAGGTCTTGGATCATTGAACGGGCATAACGCTCCCCAGTATCCCAAGAACCATTATGCGGCCCAGACTCCTGACAACCTTCGGTGAATATAAGCTGTTTGTTGGGATAGGCATCATGCGTGAGTTGCACATTGTCAAAATGATCCCCGCAATACCAGTGAAAACCGATACCCCAAACATAGTGCGCGGCTTGCGGGTCATCCAAGACAATCTTAGCGCGCTCGTACATGCGGTCGCGATTGTGGTCCCAGATGATGAGCTTGATATGACCTAGACCGGCACTGTGTATGGCAGGGCCTAAGAAATCCCTGACGAAATCACGCTCCTCCTCTGCGGAGTAGATACAGGAATCCCAGCTTTGAGTGGCTTCCGGTTCATTCTGCACCGTCAACCCCCAAATTGGGATGCCTACTTGCGCATATTCACGAATATAACGGACGTAATAGTTTGCCCAAGCCTGTCGATATTCAGTTCGGAGTTTCCCCCCCCTGTTCATCTGCCCATTGGTTTTCATCCATGCCGGGGGACTCCAAGGCGAAGAAAACAGCTTGAGCTTGCCGCCAGATAAGTCTATGGCTTCTTGTATCATCGGGATTAGTGAAAGCCGGTCACGGGCAATAGTGAAATGTTTAAGTTCTACATCGCCATCCACTTCGGTGTAGGCGTAATTCCCTTTAGAAAAATCGCAACTATTAATATGCGATCGGCAAACTGTGTAGGCATTCCCAGTTTCTGGTGAGAAATAAGCCTCCATGATTTCTTTGCGCAAAGCGAGAGGCATTTTGTCCAAGGTCACCGCAGCCGCTTCGGTGAAGGCTCCGCCAAACCCGATGATTTGCTGATATTTCACCGCAGTATCGACGAACAGCGAGGGTTCCGTGGAGTCCGTTGCGGCTAAGAGTTTAACGGGTTCCAGTTCAGTCAATCGATGATCCGTATCACGGGCGGTGCTAAACACTCTTATGATTTGCGGTTTGTTCATGGCAGTTTCTCCAATTTTTTTATATTGTACTGGAGAAGAGGAGAATGGGATCAACTTTGAAATCATAACCGATGTTACGCTAGGATATGAAAAAGGAGCGTCAAAGCTTGCTTTGACTTGGGATTTGGAATGCGAAGCTCGCTTCGCCTGTCAAAGCAAGCTTTGACGCTCCAAATCTAGGTCGCTGCGTAACATCAGATCATAAGAAATTTAGCCCATATCAAGCAAGACTTGATATGGGCTAAAAAGTAACCCGGATTTCGTTTGGCAAAATCCGGGTTAAGGGACAGTTTTAAGTTAATATCGGTGATGCTAATCTTGGAAATCGAGCAAATAGGTTTTAGCCTTTGGCCCGTTCTTCCAGCATCGCCACGGCGGGCAACACCTTGCCTTCCAAATACTCAAGGAATGCGCCGCCTGCGGTGGAAATATAGGACACTTTGTCATATATGTTATATTTCTGAATCGCCGCAATGGTGTCACCGCCGCCAGCCAAGGTAAAGGCTTTGGTGGTGGCGATGGCATGGGCAATCGTCTTAGTGCCTTCGGCAAATTGGTCGAATTCAAACACCCCAACCGGGCCGTTCCAAACCACTGTGCCGGCTTTCATGATAATGTCTGCCAATTCTTGGGCGGATTTCGGCCCGATGTCCAAAATCATTTCGTCATCGGCAACTTTGGAGGCATCCTTCAGCACGGCAGGTTCTTTGGCATCAAAATTCTTGCCAACCACCACATCCACCGCGATGGGGACGCTGGCGCCACGCGCTTTCATGACATCAATCAAAGCCAAGGCATCGGGAACCAAATCGTCTTCGCACAAGGACTTGCCGACATTATTGCCGACGGCCTTTAGGAATGTATTGGCGATGCCGCCGCCAACCACCAATTGCTCGCATTTATTCGCCAAGGATTTCAACACCGTCAGCTTGGTGGAAACCTTGCTGCCGCCGACAATGGCAACCAACGGACGGGCCGGATTAGCCAGCGCCTTTCCCAAAGCGGTCAGTTCATCAGCTACCAAATAACCCGCACAGGCAACCGGGGCATATTTTGCCACGCCATGAGTGGAAGCTTCCGCACGGTGAGCCGTGCCAAAGGCATCCATGACAAACACGTCACACAAAGCCGCGTATTTCTTGGCGGTCTCATCGACATTTTTCTTCTCGCCCTTGTTGACACGGCAATTTTCCAGCAACACTAATTCGCCGTCGGCCACTTCAAATCCGCCATCGACCCAATCCTTAATCAAGCGAACCGGCTTGCCTATGCGGCCCGCAATGTTTTCCGCGACAGGTTTCAAGGAAACCTCTTCGGACCATTCGCCTTCGGTCGGACGCCCCAAATGCGAGGTGACCATGACCTTGGCCCCGGCGGCAATGCAATGGTTGATGGTTTTCATGGACGCGGCGATACGAGCGTCAGAAGTCACCTTGCCCTCTTTGACAGGCACGTTCAAGTCGGCACGAATTAATACTCGCTTACCCTTGATGTCTAAATCTTTCAAATGCAGGAAAGTCATTAATATCTCCTAATAGATTAATATGGATAAAAAAATTATTGGTCGCGCCATTTGATGGAACAACCCAAGCTTGGAATTTGCATATCCGGCCCTTTGCCAGTCAATGCCACCTGCTTCATGGCTTCGAACAAATCCCGGCGGGCATCAGGCGGGGCGGACTCTTTGCGGCTTTCATCCAGCCGGCCACGGTATTGCAGTTCAAAGTTGCGGTTATAACCAAAAAAATCCGGTGTGCAGACTGCCCCATAAGCCTTGGCTACGGCTTGGCTTTCGTCAACCAGATAAGGAAAAGGGAAAGCGAGAAGCTCGGCGACCCGCTTCATATTGGCAAAAGAGTCTTCGGGATAAACGGTAGGGTCGTTCGGTTGGATGGCGACGCAGTTAATGCCCAAGGTCAGTAATTCCCGCGCATCGCGAACCAAGCGATCTTGCACCGCTTTGACATAGGGGCAGTGGTTGCAGATGAACATGACAAGAAGCCCGTTCTCACCTAGGCAATCTGCCAAAGTCCAAATTTTGCCATCGACACCTGGCAAGGAAAAATCGGGGGCTTTTAGCCCAAACTCACACAAGGGTGTTTCGGTAAGTGCCATAATGTCACACTGCTAATTTCAGATGACAGAATCATACCAGAGAAAAGCTGCCTTGACTGCTTGCGTTGAGTGGACACAGCAATTCATAGTGCGGATTCTGGGTAGAGCATTGCTGAGCCTTGTTGACAAGCCCAACACCCAGTGGCAATCTGCCAATCAATAACCCAACAAGAACGGAATTTAAGGAATAGATATGGGCAAGCTCTTCATCTCCCACAGTTCGCAGGACGACAAGCTCGTCCGCGAACTCCAACAAGCACTAGGCGACTTAGCTCAAGACGTGTGGGTTGATTCCCGCCAACTGCGCGGCGGCGACCTTTTATGGAACGATGTCAGCAAAGCCATCGATGAAGCCTCGGCCTATGCCGTACTGGTCAGCCCCGCTGCCTTCCAATCCAAATGGTTGGGCAAGGAACTGCGCCATGCCCTGCTGGAACAGGAACGGCGGGGCAAAGCTCAATTCCCGGTCATCCCGCTATCGCTGAACAACACCAAGCTTGGGGTGTTGGAAGAGTTTTTCAACGAAGAACCGATCTATATTCCGATCAGCAGTGAAGCAGGCGGCATCGAAGCGGCATTGAATGCCATCCTCGTCGCGCTTGGCAAAAGACTCCCAAGCGATCTACCCCCCAAGCCACAACCCCAAGCCGAACCTTTGGAAGAACTGGTCCTCGAACTGACTGACCTGAAAATCCACGAACAAGACGGCATCCGCCGCGCCACCAGCAAGGCCCGTTTAGTCTACGAACCCGCCACGCCGGGGCAGCGCGAAGTGACCAGTCTGCAAAACTGGCGGTTCATCGCCCCGATAGGCCCGATTGAAGCGGAGGAACTGCGCTGGTATCTGGAGAAATATGCCATCTGGCCTAGCGATTATTTCAAAGACCGCGCCAAGCAAGTCAAAGCCAACCTGATCGAATGGGGCAAGCTGCTGTATCAAGCTGCCATGCCCATAGAACATACCCACAACGTATTGCAAGCTTGGGCAACAATCAACGACCATGCCGGACGGCGGTTCTCGGTGCATGTTGATAAAACACTGGAAGCCGGAACCAGCCAAGCCGATCAAAACACCGCGCAAGAAGCCGCCACGCTGCTGCTTGGTCTGCCATGGGAACTGCTGCATGACGGCAATAGTTTCTTGTTCCAAGGCGCGAAACCCACCCGCGTCCGCCGCCGCTTGCCCAACACCAAAGTATTGGATGTGCCGGTGGTCGCCCCGCCGATCCGCATCTTGCTCGTCACCGCCCGCCCGGAAGACGAGGCTTGCGGCTACCTCGACCACCGCGCCAGTGCCTTGCCGCTGGTGGCTGCGATGGAAGCTTTGCCCGGTTTGGTGCGCCTGACGGTGCTGGACCCGCCGATTCTACCTGCCTTAAGAGAAGAACTGGATCGCGCCCGTAGTGAACGCCAGCCATATCATGTCGTGCATTTCGACGGTCATGGCGTGTATGACCGCCGGGTCGGGCTAGGCGGGCTATGCTTTGAAGACCCGCAAGACATCGCCCAACTGGAACGCCGCCGCCATGCCACGGTGTACACCGACGAACTCGGTCCCTTATTGAACGAACACCGCATCCCGCTGGTGTTC
>CAIOOA010000294.1 GCA_903859815.1 uncultured Methylococcaceae bacterium
GAAGTTGACCGGTACTGCATGACCGCATTGAATGCCGTGCAGACGCGCATTTTAGGGTTGATCGGATTCCCGCCGACAATCTACCAAGGGATTGAAATGCAATCCGGGAAACTGGCCGTTAAAATGGGCGAACCGTGAGCAGTGAGGCCATGGATGGTAACTATCAGATGGCATAAGCGCTTGATTAAGCGTTTCAGCTTGATTATAGCTGCCATCCGTGGACGCTGGATTTCGGCATCCATGCCGAAATGACGAGTTACCCCGTCCTTTACTTAATGGCAGTGGGGCTGAGCTTGAGAAGCCTAATCTTAGCAAATGATGCGCTTACTTCGTTGGCACTAAAAGCTTGCGCCAAACCTGCCCGTTTTCCTAGGAAGACTAATTGACTCCTACCCTCAATTCCTTTAATTTGCCCTTAAATGATGCAGCTTGGATAACTTTGCACAATGTTGGGTAGAAAAGTCGTATGTCTAGGCGGGGCGACCCATTAAGCTTCTGATTTTTTTCCTCACCCCTCTGGCCTAGTTAATGCTGTAATTCAATATTGGACCCTAGCCTTTGGCGATTATGGGTAGTAGATTAAACCAACAGCCGGATGGCTTCCACCGGCTCCTCAGACACTAGCGGGTAAACAACGTATGGACATCGAAAGCAAACTGGGCCTTCCTACCGGGAGTCAAACTGCGGATGTCGAAGAAGATTTGCGCGAGCGGGAAAAGCAGCGCCATTTGCATATCAATTTATTGTTGGCGGCAGAAGGTCAACCGGTCTGCGAATCGGTGGATACTGGGCATTTCATCGCCACCACACGCGACCTGTTGGAATCTTATCGGGAGAAATCCTACCGGTTGGTGGAATATCTTTGCCCGGCAGATTTGCGCATCCAAGCCTTTCTTGACCGTTATTTGCAAGATGTGGACAAGCCTCTCCCAAGGCTGCCATCCTCTAGCTTGGTGCTGCACCGCCACGGCTTGGCACGCGAATTGTCGCTGCCGCCGCATCAGCCTTTTCACGAATCAAAATATTTAAAAAGTTACAAGGTTGCCCAAGGTGTTTTGCATAACCCCTTGAGTGACCGGCGCACCACGGAGGGCAGTTTTCATATCGCCGAAGGCGGGTTTCCGATACCCGGAGACAAGAAGGCCGTGCTCAAATCGGCTTTTGCCAAATTATTGCAAGCGGCGTTGAACCCCCCGCGAGAATTATTGTGCATCCCCTTTACTCATGGACAGGACAAGCAAGCCGAAACCTTTGTTTCTTTGCTAATCAGGCCAGTGATTTGCCCGGAAGTGCCGGGTTACATCAGCCAAAAATCCATGGAAATCCGCTTTTTCGCACCCGGTAGCCTAGTGTCAAATTTGGATTTTGTCGAAAGCATTTTCGGCAATGCCGGCAATCCTTATCTGCCCACCAATGATGCGGGTTTGGACACCGAGCATTGGTCAGGCCATACCGGTTGCGTGATTTTGGCTCCGCATTTGATCGATTTGACCAAAAAGGAATTGGGCTTGCCGCATGTCAGCGAGGCAAATGAGCGGCAGAAAGCCGATGGCATGTGCTGGTCGGATGAGAATGAACGCTATAACAAAGGGTTGCCATTCAAGATCACCGCCCGCGATGCGTCGGGGGTGATTGTGACCATCTTGGCCGACAATTATTTTGGCTATTGCAAGAAGGAAGTCAAAACCCAGATCAGTTTTGCGACCAATCTGTTTGGTTTGTCCGAGGAGGAACATGCTGGCGGTGCATTGACATTCCCGCGCCATAATCACGGCGAAGAATTTGGTGCCGATAGCCGGTTTAATGACACCGGCTACAGTCTAGCCGAAGCGGTGGAACGGTTTGGCGATGCCTTGGAATGGCATCCTGAAGGTTATGCCGTGGACAGAAAATACAAGCAACTCATTTATGTCCAAGATAATGCCCGCATTGACTTGCCCAAACAAACCGTGACTTGGGAATGGGAGGGTAAAAGTCATTCCATGCCCTTGGAACCTGACAAGGTGTACATGCATCCGACGGGTTATAAGGTTGCCCTGCATAAATTCACCGCCGGCCCGTCATGGCGCTTGATTGGTACGGATGCCGAAGGGACGTTCTGTCACAAACCCTGCACGGTGTCGGGCGGTGGCAAATCTGAAATTTCCAAATCGATTGAATCTGCCATTTTGTTTGGGCCAGTGTTCGTGGCGGACTTGGAGCATGACCTTGATCAAGTCGAGGCCATCTTCAAACGTGATTACAATAATCGTGTCCGGCCTGAATTGAGGGAACCGGATCACGTTAGCCGCACCGTGTTAACTCCGAAGCGGAGCCTTGGCTCGGTGATCAAGTTATTGACCCCGTCCCGTGATTACACTGATGAATATAACCAGTGGGTGCAAAGCATACCCAATCGCATCAAGTCCTTGGTATTCATGATCAAGCGCTTTTATCGCACCGATTGGGGGGATGATTGGCGTAGCCATTTTGTCGTGGATTATATCAATGGTCATCCTGCCCATGAATTGAAACTGGTTGACCGTAGATTGGTCGCCTCCAACTTGAGAGTTGGGTTTGAAACCAATGGCGCTTGGCGTGTGTTTAAATTGCGTCAAGATTTCATCCCGGCCGAAAAAGCGCAGATGGAAGACGATATCACCGCATCCATTCTTGTGCCGTCCAAATGTCTGGATTACCTCCATAAAAAATTGGAATGGCCGGTCGTTAAAATCACTCATAATTGTGAATATCGATTATTCCAGCGTCCTGATGATGCCGTTCATCGCGGCATGGACCCACAGACGGAAAGCGATCTGGCCCGCCCCGGCAATTTCATTTCCAATTTCGAGCCGTTGACTAAAGATCAAGTCAAGGGGATTGTCCGCGATGTCATCGGTTTCGATCAATATACCCAGCCGATGAAGGATCTGCTGAATAAGGCGGCCAACAATGGCAATGCCTATTCCGTGTCATCCGCCCATACTCGCTTGGTCGATGGCAAGCCCAGCAAGAACCCACGTTATCTGCAATTGCGTGACGATTTGGCAGACCCGTTCAAGGCGCATGTTGCCGAGATGGGGGTTCGTTTGTACCGGCGCATTCCATTGGATCAGCCTTTGTGCTATCCGGTTGATGCCATCCTAGCCGGACGGCGCAACAATCCGCCGGAACCCGGCATTCTTTCCTTGGCGGTTTACAATCCGATTCACTATCAGGAATTGCCCGAACTGTTCATGGACTATATTTGCAGCCTGACGGGCAAATCCCCATCCACCACAGGAGCCGGTAGCGAAGGTGCTTTGACTAAAGGCCCGTTTAATGCCTTGAGGCCGGTGGTTGACCTCAACAATACCTTGGTCGGTTTCATCTTGTCGGGTTATGCCGGGTTCAGCACGCCTGCCGGTCATATCGGCCCGGATGTGCGGGTGGATCATGATATTAGTTTGCTCATGCCCGAAATTTGGTCGCGTCTTTCAACCAAAGCTCGCGATCCCAATTATCTAATCAAGGAAGGGCATCTGGAACCTATCCATGATCTGGAATACGAGGGTCGCACTGTGCTTGCCAGCCGTTTGGGATACCGCATCACCAGCCATTTCGTGCATAGTTTCCTCGGCAAAATTTTCGATAGTCCGGCTGCGGTGTTCAATGAGGCGATTCTTAAGCCAGAAACTCAAGATTTGCCATCCTTTGTCGGTGGTGTTGATAACATCGTCGAGACCCAACGCCGGGTGGCACAACGTTATTTGGATGACGGCAGCATTGATGATGCCTGTCCCCCCATACGTGCGTTGCTGTATTGCATGGCGGAAGGGCAGTATCAAGGCAAAGATGTTCATCATCCAGACATACGGGCATTATTTAGCCGAGAAAGTTTATTGGCCTCGGATTGGTATCAGCAACGATTGATGACCAAGCAAAAGCAAGCCGTGTCCCTTTGGAAGAGACATTGTGCTTATTTGGAATCTTTCTTGCAGGATCGTGCCGGTTCAGATTGGTGCGTCGAATTGGATTTGCACAACCGGCTGGAACATGCGAGAAAAACCTTGGAAGAAGTTTCCAGCCCGGATTTCTTGGGCGTGTTGGCTGAAACCTTAGGGACAGACCCGTCTGTTGCCTAAGTAAATGGATAAAAGTGGTTTTGCGGCTATTGGCCCTGATGCTTATCTCCCCTGTGGGGGGCAATGCTGCTGAAATAAGCGAACCAGTTCCCTCTCCCCACGGGGGAGGGTTAGGGTGGGGGCGAGTAAAATCAGTGGCTTCGCTGTTTTCTGATCGCCCCCTCCCAGCCCCACCGTGGGAGGGACTGATTCGAGCCAATTCCGTCCAAGCTTTAATTTTTTTATTACCGTACTGATTCAATAATATGCCTACCAGACCAAGTGCTAGTTATAGCTTCACCCTTCGTGTCAAACTTCCCAAAAAAGTCGGAACCCTCGGGTTATTGACGACCGCCATAGGCCATGCCGGTGGAGATATAGGCGCGGTCGATTTGGTGTCGGTGGTAGGCGATACTGCGATTAGGGATATTACGGTGGATGCAGCTTCCAGCGAACATGCCATGGAGATCGTCGATGAAGTGAAAAAGCTGGAATCGATAGAAGTGGTCAATGTGTCAGACCGTACTTTTTCGATGCACAATGGCGGCAAGATCGAGGTGGTCTCCAAGATGCCATTGACGACTCGGGATGATCTGTCCATGGCCTACACACCCGGCGTGGCTCGCATTTGTGAGGCCATCCATCAATCGCCGGAGTTGGCTTATAGTTTGACGATCAAAAAGAACATGGTGGCAGTGGTTTCGGACGGAACGGCGGTGTTGGGTTTGGGCGATATTGGCCCGGCAGCGGCGATGCCTGTCATGGAAGGCAAAGTCATGTTGTTTAAGGAGTTTGGCGGCGTGGATGCATTCCCCTTATGTCTGGACACCAAGGACACGGAAGAAATTATCCGCACCGTAAAAGCGGTCGCCCCCGCTTTCGGTGGCATCAATCTGGAAGACATATCCGCTCCTCGCTGTTTTGAGATCGAACAACGCTTACGCGAAGAATTGGATATCCCGGTGTTTCATGACGACCAGCATGGAACGGCAGTCGTGGTGTTGGCGGCGTTGATTAATGCCATCAAGTTGGTGGACAAAAAGATGGACGAGCTTAAAGTGGTGGTCAATGGAGTCGGTGCGGCTGGCGTGGCTTGCAGCAAAATTCTAATGGCGGCTGGAGTCAACAACATCATTGGCTGCGACACCAAGGGCGCGATTTATGCCGACCGTGTGGAGAATATGAACAGCATTAAATCATGGTATGCGACCCACACGAATCCAAAGCAAGAACGCGGCAATATTCACGATGTCATCAAAGGGGCCGATGTCTTCCTCGGTCTTTCGGTTCCTGGCATTTTGACTGTCGAGGATTTGAAAAATATGGCTGACAAGCCCATTGTGTTTGCGATGGCAAATCCCATACCCGAAATCATGCCTAGAGTGGCAGCGCCCTATGTTGCAGTAATGGCAACAGGTCGGTCAGACTATCCCAATCAAATTAATAACGTCCTTTGTTTCCCTGGCATATTCGCCGGAGCTTTGGCATGTCATGCCACAGAAATTAATGAGGAAATGAAAATGGCCGCTGCCGCTGCCATTGCCGGAATCATCTCCGAAAGCGAACTTCAGCCCGAATACATCATACCGTCTGTTTTTGACAAGCGAGTGGTCCCGGCGGTGGTCGAAGCGGTCAAGGAAGCCGCCCTTCAAACCGGTGTGGCTAGGCCATTATTGGAAAATGCGCCTTTATTTTTCGCTTAATGATTAATGTAACACAGCAGCCTAATTTTGGAGCGTCAAAGCTTGCTTTGACAGGCGGAGAAAGCTTCGTATCTCCAATTGTCTTGTCAAAACAAGCTTTGACGCTCCCGTTATACATATTTCGCATCCGTGCGTAACATCAGTTAATGAGTTAAACAATCGATGACAGGTTCACATGCAGGATAGGACAGATTTTATCAGCGCCATTAGAGCGCATGATGAAGCCGTGGAAAAAGCGGGTTTGGACATTTGGCTGGGTGCCGAGCCGACCTTTACAGATCGATCCTCCGAAGCGGCGGAATGGTTATACCAGGCCGAGGGGGGTGATAAATCCCAACGGGCATTGGGAATGTTGAAATGGTTTTGCCAAGAAATGAAATCGCCGATCATCCTGCGAACCATCGGACGGCAATATTCGGGCGAAAAGCTTCCTCGTTGGAATTTTGGAGTGTATGCAAGACGCGACAATCAAGCCATTTGGGAGGGTCCACCTGATCCCATCTTGGGGGCAACGGCCACCAACGAGACAATCCTAGCCGATTTTCCCCAGCAGTTGACAGCTTGTTTTGTGGAACAAGGTTGGAAGTGCGGATGTTTTCAGATTGATGGCAAGCCAAATTGGAGAATCGTGCTAAGGACTGACGGGGCTGAGCCACCCACATGGGAGCAGGATGATCGTTTGTTTCGTGCCTCCATTCATGCCGGACCGATACCCGAGGAGGGTTTGTCCGATAGCCTCGCAGCCGAGGGTAATTACTTATTCATCTTTGAGACTCAGGATGAAGGGCAACCCTTGCCTTGTTTGGAGTTGCCCGCTTTCCCGAATGTGCTTGAGTTCCTAAAATGCTTGGGGCTAATTGGTGGTGTGGCGCGAAAATCTGGCCTGGGCAGTTTGATATTCAAAGGCTTCCCACCTCCCGTCGATGATACCGTTGCATGGACGACATTTACACCCGACCCGGCGGTCATAGAAGTCAATATGGCTCCGGCCATGGATGCCGGCGAGTTTTATCATTCCGTGCTGGGCATTTATGCCTCCGCCACAGCGGAAACTCTTTCGCCATTTCGGTTTTATTACAATGGCGATGCGACCGATTCCGGCGGGGGAGGGCAGATTACCTTTGGCGGGCCGAGTGCGGAGCTTAGCCCCTTCTTTTTGAAGCCTTGGTTGTTGCCGAATGTGGTTCGCTATTATAACCGTCACCCGGCGCTTTCTTATTTCTTTACGCCCAGTTGTGTGGGCAGTTCCAGCCAATCGCCGCGCCCCGACGAGCGATTTAAGGAATCATTGGTGGAAATGAATTTGGCTTTGGAACTGATGTCACATCAACCGGATGCCACCCCTGATGTGATTTGGGGTACGATGGCCCCTTTTTTGAGCGACCCATCCGGCAATAATCACCGTTGTGAAATCAACGTGGAAAAATTGTGGAACCCTTACCTGACTGGACGGGGATGCTTGGGGTTAGTGGAGTTTCGTGCCTTTCGCATGGCACGGACCCCTGAAATGCTGACGGCTAGGGCGGCATTATTCCGTGCCGTGTTGGCAATGTTGGCAAAATCCCCCGACCAAACTCTTCTGACCGATTGGGGGGCCGAGCTTCACGACCGTTTTGCTTTACCTTATTATTTGAAGCAGGATTTAGCCAAAGTTTTCGAAGATTTGGCTGCAATGGGTTTTGGGTTGCCCGAAGTTATACAAACTTTATTATTGGACGACAGCGACAGGCTGATGGACGAGCTGGATTTGGGCGCTTGCAAGCTGGTTGTTCAACGTGCTTTGGAATTCTGGCCTTTGGTGGGCGATGTAGCATCGCAGGAATCGGGCAATTCCAGATTGATTGATTCCAGCACGTCTAGGATACAAATGATTTTGCGGCCAAGGTCTGATGCAGTGACCGATCTGAGTCATTGGCGCGTCGCCTACCGAAATTGGAATATCCCCGTTCGCATCGAGACGGACGAAGCCGGGCCGCTGCTGATATTCGCTTTCAAATACCGCTCGTTCACACCTTGGCGGGGTTTGCATCCAAGCTTGCAAGCTCAAGCCCCCGTTGCATTGAGTTTGCTAAATTCCGCCAGCCAGGAGGCATGGACACTAACCCTGCATGAATGGAATCCGCAAAGCTTGCCTTACGAGCATCTTCCCGAGGATTGGGCAGAAAGCTTGCTTAGACGCAGTGAGCGTTTGGTATTGGAAAAAAGCCGATTTAAACCTGAATTCGCTCCAGAGGAACCCCCGTCTGTGGCGATGACACCTTGTTGTTTGGATCTTCGGGCTTATGCTTTGTAAGATGATTTACCACTAAGCTCGTCAGTTCCTAGTTCATAGCTAACGAGACTACACTAATCCTTGGGTTTAGGTGGCTTCAAATGATAATATGGATACATGAATCAGTATTCCAAACTATTAATTTTGTTGTTGCTTACGCTGTTCGGCTTGACGGGGGCGAAGACACAAGCTGCTCAGCAAGAATCGGAAGGCAAGACGCTAAGCGACACAGCCAAAAAAGCCACCAATCCGCCCGGTGATGTCACCCGGATTCAACTCCAGTCTACCTACCGTCAATATAAAAACGGGACCGACCAATACTCGATACTGCCGAGGCTGTTTTTGCCTTACGATGGCGTATTCATTCCGGGATTGGCTGACGATGGCAAACGCAACTATTACACCCTGCTGCGTTTGGAAACCTTTCTAGTCCACCAGCACAATAGCAACAACAGTCCGGTCAATGCTTTTGGCTTGGGTGACTCCAATCTGACCCACGGTGTGGTGTTTCGCCAACCTTGGGGTTCGGTTGCGGGGGGTTATGGAATGTTAATACCCACCGCCACGGAGAAGGCTTTGGGAATGGGAAAATGGCAGGCAGGCCCAGCCGGTCTAATCACCTATCAAGGGTTTCCGGGGTGGCAAATGACCGCCTTTGCCCAACAATTTTTTTCCTTCGCGGGCGATGCCAATCGGCCTGAGCAGAATTTCATGTCGTTTCAACCCATTGTGGTCAAGTTGTTTCCTGGCGGCTATTACTTGATATTCGACCCTATCATGAAGTTCGATTGGAAAAATGACGACTATATCATTCCGCTGAATCTTGGGGTTGGCATGGCTCTCTCAAAAAATCTAACTTTCTTTATCCAACCGGAATATGTCGTCCATGGCAGTACACATGATGCATTTGCCATTCGCTTAAATATCAACTTTATGCCATGAAAACGCTTGCCATCTTGGCGATATTGGCCGTTTTGCTAGGATGTTCAGAGTCTGCCAATAATCCCCAAGCCAAGAAGCCAACCGAAAAAGCGCCTGAAAAAATTCCTGTCATAATAGGCATGGTGGACAGCAAAACCGTGCCATTGCGGATAGAAGCCATTGGCAATGTCGAACCCTATACCACGGTGGCGGTGAAATCCCGGGTGGAAGGCCAATTACTGAATGTTGCGTTCCGGGAGGGGGATGCGGTGGTTCAAGGGCAATTATTGTTTGAGATTGATTCTCGGCAGTTCAAAGCGCAATTGCGGCAGGCCAAAGCCAATCTTGCCCGTGACCGGGCGCAATTGGAGAATGCCAAGGCCACATTGCAACGTTATGAGGGCTTGCAAGGGAAAAACTTTGTGTCCGGGGAAATGCTGTTTAAAGGCCGGACGGATGTGGAAGTTTATGCGGCGAATATTGAGGCAGATGAAGCCTTGATCGAAACTGCCCAATTGCAATTGGACTATGCAACGATACGCTCCCCGATAACTGGTCGCACTGGACGGGTGATGGTCCATACCGGCAATCAAGTCAAAGCCGATAATATTTTGGTGGTCATCAATCAAATTGAGCCAGTCCGCGTGAGTTTCTCCATCCCACAGCAACAACTTCAGGCATTAAGAGACTTTGCCAAATCCGGGGAAGTGAAAGTCAGAGCTAAGATCGATGATTCCAACGCTCCCCCGCCGGTCGGTAAGCTGAGTTTCATTGACAATGCAGTGGATGCCACGACTGGGACCATCAAACTCAAAGCCACGTTTGACAACAAGGACCAGCATTTATGGGCGGGTCAGTTTGTCCGGGTGATAGTGGATTTAAAAGATGAATTGAATGCCAAGGTCGTGCCGGTCAAGGCAACCTTGACAGGTCCAAAGGGAAGTTATGTGTTTGTGGTCAAACCCGACATGACGGTTGCCAAGCGCGACATTGTCGTGGAACGGGTGCAAGAGGATGAGGCAGTCATCGTGTCAGGCTTGGAAAAGGGTGAGCGGGTGGTGTTAGACGGGCAATCACGCTTGGTTGACGGTTCCAAAGTCGATATTAAAACCGATCCATGAACATTTCCGAGCCATTCATCAACCGGCCTGTGATGACCAGTCTGGTCATGATAGCCATTTTGTGTTTTGGTGCATTCGCCTACCGCATGATGCCCGTGGCTGAACTGCCCAATGTGGATTTCCCCACCATCAGCGTGTCAGCCAATTTGCCGGGGGCCAGCCCGGAAACCATGGCTTCCGCCGTTGCCACACCCTTGGAAAAGCAGCTTTCCACGATTGCTTCCATCGATTCCATGTCATCGACCAGCACTTTAGGCAATACGCAGATCACTTTGCAATTTGCGTTGGACCGTGACATAGACGGGGCTGCACAAGATGTGCAAACGGCGATCTCATTGGCACAACGTCAGTTGCCGCCGGAAATGCCTGCCCCGCCATCCTTGCGTAAAATCAACCCAGCCGACACGCCAGTGTTTATTTTGACGTTGACATCGGCCTATCAGCCGTTGTCAGCCGTCAGCGAATATGCGGAAACCCTATTGACCCAACGCATTTCAATGAGTCCGGGAGTGGCGCAAGTCCAGATTTACGGGACGCAGAAATATGCCGTCCGCGTGCAACTCGACCCAACGGCCTTATCCAGCCGGGGAATTGGCATTGATGAAGTGCGCGATGCGCTCGCCAAGCATAATGTCAATTTGCCTACGGGGGTGTTATACGGCAAAGACCGGATTTATTCGGTGCAGGCATCCGGGCAATTGCTCAGTGCTGCGGACTTCCGTTCGGTGATTGTGGCTTACCGCAACGGTTCGCCCGTTTACTTGCGCGAATTGGGCAAGGTCATCGACGGGGTGCAAAACAATAAGATGTCTGCCTCGACCGATTTAAAGCCGGCCATTTACCTGGCAGTGTTCCGCCAACCGGGAACCAATGCCATTGAGGTGGTGGACGGGGTCAAGAAGCTATTGCCGAAGTTTCGCGAGCAAATGCCGGTCGGGATTGATTTGAACGTATTCTATGACCGTTCGCAATCCATCCGAGATTCCGTTAGAGATGTGCAGTTCACCATGGCCTTGACCTTTGCCTTGGTGGTGCTGGTGATTTTCATTTTTTTGCGCAATATTCCCGCCACCGTCATCCCCAGCCTTGCGTTGCCGCTCTCTTTGGTGGGGAGTTTCGCGGTCATGTATTTATTGGGCTATAGCATCGACAACCTGTCCCTAATCGCGTTGACCTTGAGCATTGGTTTCGTCGTCGATGATGCCATTGTCATGTTGGAAAACATTTCCCGCCATATCGAATCCGGCGAGAATCCAATGCAAGCCACTTTGAATGGGTCCAAAGAAATCGGTTTCACCATCGTTTCGATGACACTTTCACTGATTGCCGTGTTTATACCCGTCTTGTTCATGGGCGGGATACTCGGTCGATTGCTGAACGAATTTGCAGCGACAATCATGATTGCCGTGTTAATTTCCGGTTTTGTCTCGCTGACCTTGACCCCAATGCTGTGCGCTCGTTTATTAAAATCACAAGCAGAGCGACAACACGGAAGAATGTACCGTGCCAGCGAAGCGGTTTTCGAGGCTTGGTTGAGTCTATATCGGCGCAGTTTGGAAGTGGTGATGAGGCATCAAATGCTCACGCTCATGATGTTTTTTCTCGTGGTATTTGCCACGGTTTGGCTTTATCAACACACGCCAAAAGGCTTTTTACCTGCCGATGACACCGGGCAATTGCGCGCTTTCACCGAGGCGGCCTCCGATATTTCCTTTGATGCGATGAAACAGAAACAACTGGCGGTGGCGACCATCATCAAGAATGATCCCAACATCGAGTCAGTCAATTCGGTGGTCGGGGTGATTGATGCCGGTTCGATCAATCAAGGACGGCTCATCATGCGCTTGAAACCTAGGGAGCAGAGACTTTCCGCCGAAGCCATCATTCAAGAATTGCGGCCCAAGGTCAACGTCATTCCGGGGATGAAAGTGTTCTTGCAAAATCCCCCAGTGATTCGCATCGGTGGGCAAGTCACCCGCAGTCAATATCAATATACTCTGCAAGCGGCGGACATGGCGGAGTTATTCCGTTGGGCGCCGGTCATGGAAGACAAGCTCAGGAAAATCCCCGGTTTCCTTGATGTCAGCAGCGATCTACAAATCAACAATCCGCAAGTGAAAGTGGATATAGACCGGGCAAAAGCCTCCGCCTTAGGCGTGACTGCCCAACAAATCGAGGAAGCTTTATACAGCGCTTATGGGGCGAGGCAAGTGTCCACCATTTATACCGCCACCAATGAATATTGGGTGATACTGGAACTGGACCCGCAATACCAACTCGACCCTCATGCCTTGTCCTTGTTATATATTCGCGCCTCTTCGGGTCAGCATATTCCCTTGAGCGCAGTGGCAAAGCTCGGTTCCGGCCTGTCGCCTTTATCGATTTCCCACTTGGGTCAAATGCCATCGGTCACGCTGTCTTTCAGCTTGCCACCCGATTTCGCCCTGAGCGAAGCCATTAAAAAGATCAAAGCGACGGTGATAGAAGTGGGGATGCCGGATACCGTCAGCGGCAGTTTCCAAGGTTCAGCCCAAGCATTTGAATCATCTTTGGGAAGTTTGGGACTGTTACTCGGCATGGCGATATTCGTCATCTATTTAGTCTTAGGGGTTTTATATGAAAGTTTTATTCACCCTGTGACCATTCTCTCCGGCATCCCGACGGCGGCATTGGGTGCTTTGCTGATTTTAATGATGTTTAACAAACCGCTGGACCTGTATGGCTTCGTCGGCATCATCATGTTGATTGGCATCGTCAAGAAAAATGCCATCATGATGATTGATTTTGCATTGGATGCGCAGAAAGCGGGCGCTGCCCCGGCCCAGGCCATTTTTGACGCTTGCTTAATCCGCTTTCGCCCGATCATGATGACCACTCTCGCCGCCATCATGGGGGCTTTGCCGATTGCCATCGGTTATGGGGCCGGGGCAGAAAGCCGCAAGCCGTTGGGCTTAGCCGTCGTGGGCGGTTTGTTAGTGTCGCAGTTGCTGACGCTTTACATTACGCCAGTGATTTATCTACAATTTGAAAAATTGCGCAGAAGGGCAGGGTAAGGCAGTAAAGTTCAATATCATAGAAATATCCTGTCATTCCGGCTTTAATTTGACCCAATCTCATCTTTTTCTGCTCAAAGTCAACAGTCATTCCCTGAACTCCAATTGGCTTTTGCCCAAATCCAATTTGCTTTTGCCTAAAGTAAATTGGAATCGCCCAAATCCAATTTGCTTTTGCCCAAAGTAAATTGGAATCGCCCAAATCCAATTTGCTTTTGCCCAAAGTAAATTGGAATCGCCCAAATCCAATTTGCTTTTGCCCAAAGTAAATTGGAATTGTCCAAAATCCAATTTGCTTTCGCCCAAAGTAAATTGGAATCACCCAAAATCAATTTTCTTTTGCTCAAAGTAAATTGGAATCATGGTAAAGACAATTGGATTTGCCCAAAAGAAATTGGAATAGCCAAAAAGCAAATTGCCGGATTAAGCCTTTACGCAGCTACATTCTCAGGCTAGTCTTGAATGGCGTTTTAAGCTAAGGTTTGTAGGGCAGCCGCAGTCCATGCTTTAATTTTGTTTTCCATGGAGGAAGGCAAGTCATGGGACAGATCAACTATTCGGCAACGGTCAAATAGTATACCGCAATCAACGGAAGTCTCTTTCCATCGGTATCGATTCACCGCCTCACTTAAACAAAATGCCCGTATCGGATCAACCATGAAGGGTAGGTTCATCCATTTTTTGTTAAATTCCAAAGGCTTCAGTTGGGAAACACTGTCTCTCCAGTTAGTTCCGGTTTTACATTGTGCAAAAATGATTAATTGACCCGGAAGGCAGTCAGAAAATGGAATCCATGCGACAGTATCCAGTTTTCCATCTTTCGCATTGATTTTGCCGTCAACCAAGCTACGAAAGCATCCCCCTTCACCTAACTGTTCGCACAACTCGTTCACTTGTCCTCTGAATGATGTAGATTTGGATGTTCCAAACACAAAAACTTGCGATCTTTCCTTGCCCAAATAATTTCTTAGAATATGGGAGGATAGTTCTTCCAATATGAAAGTTCCATCAATTTCTGCATGGACTCTTGATTTTTGCATATCAAGCCGATTGGATAGCAGAAGATAGAGATAAATAAGTGAACTGATCGGAGCGTTTTCTAAATCTTGATGCTCTCGCTTGAGTATTGTTCCAGTATGATCTAAGGAGAATGGATAACCTCCTCCACAAGCAGTATTCCTTTGTGCAATTTCGTTCATGACCTCGTCGAGGTGTTCTGCATTCTCATCTTCATCATCATCACAACCGATGTTGAATTCATTGTCATCCAAGCGTCCTAGGCAAGCCAGTAAATCTCGTTCAGATATTCTCCCCTGTTGCCAACAGAGTAGCTCGGCGAAATCCGCTATTTCATGAGTATCCGCCTTGGGGGAAGGTGGACTAGGTAGCTTGAACAAATTCTACTCCTGAACTAGACGTTTTTTGTTGCCTTGAGACTTTCTTATTTCTGACTCGCGTTTTCTCTCCATTTCGGTATAGATATCGTCTGCAATCGTGGCAACGCTTCCAGCAATTCTCAGTAAGTCTTCGGAATTGTCATAGCCTGTTGACAAATATCCCCTTGCCCTTTGCAATTCGCGTTTGGCCGCGAGCAATGCTTCCTCAAATACGGCAATGGCAGGCCGACTGATTTCAAGGGCCATAGCCAAATCTTTAGTGCTACGAAGGGATGCAAGACCTTCGCGGTTTTTTATCACGGCATCCAATTGACGAAGATTAGGATTCTGTGATTCAACGACGGGAGGCTGTTTGGTTTTTTTACTGCCAAATAGCCAAACCAACAATTCCCCCAACTGTTCCAGTTTCTCAGGAGGGACAGGGTTTTCACTGTCTTCATCTCTAAGTTCAAGAAATGTTTTGATGCCAGAATAATTCAATCCTGTATAAAGATGAGATAAAGGCAATCGAGGTCGAAAACGATCTTCACGATCATACACTTTTGCACGCTCGGCTTGCTCAAGCACCATCATGCTCCGAAATAAACGTTGCACGGTTTGATGCCGATCCCCAATTTGATTGGCAATATCTGCTAATGGAATAGAATATCTTTTGTGAACATCGGCAATATATTGAGCTTTGGCATAACTGCTCCACTTTGCCGGGCCATTGACATGTTTGAAACCCAAGTATCGCCACGCATCTTGGCGACTTGCCAAGCTCACTGGCAATTCTGATAACTTATTCTTAGCTTCCTGACTAATCTGAGGAATTTTCCAACTGTCAGCCTTAACTATGATCGGGTCAAGAAGTACCCGAACCGCCGCAAGACGCCTATTTCCTTCAATAACGATGTATCGTTGGTTTTCCTCAGCAACAATTAACCTCTCATAAGGGAAAAAGCCACTAGCAGCAATTGATTGAACTAATTCCTGAACATCCATGGCATCCCATAACATCGAAATAATTTCCTCTTCAGAAGCATTTGGCGAAATGTCATATTCCGCCAACCGAGGATTGTTTCGGTCAATAATGAGTGATTTGACAGGCAAGCTTGTAATTGACGCTGCATTAGTCATGAATGATTTTCCTATGGAACTTCTTGAATGACATAAACCAATCCATTATCTGCTGAGGAAACATAATTAGGCAATAAGCAATAGAAATTCACGTGGTGGAAACTTAAAGTGGTAAAGAACTTTTGCATTGAGTTAGTTTAGCATGGCTTTCGATGCCAATTCATTAGTTGCTTGTTGACGAGAAAATTTCCATCACTTGCGTTCTCTTCGATAGCTCTTCATTGTAAGCACTGCGCTTTTTTACAGAGCTAAATTGATTGGCTGATCCGTTTGGGCTTTCTCTCCAATAAAAAAACCAATCCCAAGAACATCAGCACCAGCCCGTTTTTCACCGCCAATTCCCAAACCGTCGGCAAGCCTTGGATTTTTGCCCCCCACAGGAATATCGCCACGACGATCAAAGGATAGGCGATCATTCGCTTCAAGTCGTAAGGAATTCTGTAAAACTTCTGCCCCAAAATATAGGACAAGACCGCCATGCTGCCATAACAGATTAACGTGGCCCATGCCGACCCCATAAAACCCCAGCGTGGAATGCTGTAAAAGTCTAGGCTTAGCGTGACGATAGAACCCCAAACCGTCAGGTAAGTTCCAAATCGGGTTTGTTCGGTGAGCTTGTACCAGATGGATAAATTAAAGAATATGCCCAAGCACAAGTTTGCCATCAACAGAATGGGAACCACGCCCAAGCCACTGCGGTAATTCTCACCGACGAAATACTTCACCCAGGCGATGTTCTCCATGACCCCTAAAAATATTAAAGAACAGGCGATGACAAACCAGCGCATGACCAGGGCATAAAGATCACGGGCATCGCTTTGTTTGTAAAGTGAGAAGAAAAACGGTTCGGCGGCATAACGAAAGGCTTGGATGAACAGTGTCATCAAAATGGACATCTTATAGCAAGCCCCATACACCCCAAGCGCTTCCATGGCCGATTCGACTGGCAAAAGATATTTGAGCAATATGCGGGACATGGTTTCATTCACCATGCCGGCCAAACCCGCCACTAACAGTGGCAAGGCATAAACCATCATTCTTTTCCACAACGCGAGATCGGGCCAACCTAAGCCATCCTTAAATTCGGGCAACAACAAGACGATGGTGAGCGCACTGGCGATTAAATTAGCAATGAACACGTAACCGATGCCGATATTAGGATCGTAAAATTGCGCGGCCCATTCCAGCCATTCCGGGACATCAGAATCATAAGCCCATTTGCACAAGCCAATGAAGAATAGATTACCGATGATGTTGATTAAAATATTGAGGGTTTTAAGAACGGCGAATCGCTTGGGGCGCTGCTGTTCGCGCAATCTCGCAAACGGCACGGCGGCCAGTGTGTCCAAGCCAATGATCCAACTCATCCAGATGACGTAATTGGCATTATTCGGATAGCGCAGGAAGTCTGCAATGGACTGGGCATTGGCGATCATCCCGATGAGGAAAAGAATGGAGGTCAGCAACAGGGAAAAAACCGCTGTGCGATAAACCGCCGGATTACGATCATTCTTTGCGGAAAAATTGAATAAGGCTGTCTCCATGCCATAGGTCAACATCACGTTTAAAAACGTGGTGTAGGCATAAAATTCCGTCGTCACGCCAAAATCGGCCGGATTGGTAAACCGGTAAGTCCATAATGGAACCAGTAAATAGTTCAGCAATCTGCCTATGATGGTACTCAGGCCATAGATCGCCGTCTGGCCAGCCAGTTTCTTAAGTGGATTCACAGAGCGTTAGATTTTTTTGAAATGGTTGATGTCGAAGGCTTAAGGGCTTTCTTCGCCGTTAGCTTTTAAAAGGCTCGTCGAGTTGGTTGCAGCAGCATCCGCCAACGTATATTTGTCCAACACGGCCACGAAAGCCTGCCTAGCTTCGTAAAGTTCGCCTTTAAGGCCGCAAGCTCGGGCAATGCAACATTGATTGGTTTTCATATTAAAACATTCAACCAACTCCATGTTGGGTTCGCTGGCTCTGAACACTTCGCCAATGCCGATGCTCTGTGCCGGGCGGCCAAGTTTCAGACCTCCGCCTTTGCCGCGTGTGGTCAAGATGAAGCCGTGATTGGCGAGATTGTTGACCACCTTGACCAAGTGATTGCGGGAAATTTTAAAATAATCTGAAATCTCGTTGATGGTGGACGTGCCAGGTTCGGGCAGTCGGGCCAAATAAATCAATACCCTAAAAGAAAAATCGGAGAATTGAGTGAGTTGCATGAGTTAAATAATCCCTTGATTTTGGCTGGTTCTTTGCGCCCATGGAGGACAAATGATAAAAAGGCAGTTTCACAGTCAAATAAACTGCGGTATAACATATCCGCACCTGCTTGATTGTAACGCTTTCCCGTCGGCAAACCGATTAAGAAGATTATACGAAAAGCAAACACATCCTTGCACAATCCATAACAAATATAAACAATTTAGGAGAAAACACATGGCACAAAAAAGTATGGCGGAATGGTATGAGGAGACTTTCCGTAAAAAAACCCCGGTGACCAGTCAACCCGTAACCTCCCAAGCGGTTACTTCGCAGCCGGTTACCACCGAACCTGTCACTCGTTCGCTGGTGACTTCGGAACCCGTCACCTCCGAACCGGTAGGTTCTGTTTGCGAAGCCACTGGTTCTTGTGATGAAGCCGCTGCCGATTCCAGCCTTTCGGAATTTGCGGTGGAAGAGGAACAGATTGAAACCGAAGAAATCGAATTTAATGAGTTAGGAGATTTCGAAGGTTCGAACCCGGAGGAAGCTGCCATCATAGATGAATTGTTTGATGGCGATGCAGACGAAATATTCGAGGAGAAGGATTAGTCCAGCCCAAAGCACAAGGGACATAAGCGTTCTATGATGTTGAAATAAAGTGCATTACCGGCAGGGATCGCCGGTGTCACCCTAGGATCGGAGCGTCAAAGCTTGCTTTGACGGGCAACTTGCTTTAACAGGCGAAGCAAGCTTGATCGTACCCACGCTCCGCGTCACTATCATTTTGGTTAAATCTCAATGCGTTTGTAGTTCCGGCTTTAGCCGGTTCTTTTTGGTCGTTTTGCCACCCCAAGGCGGAACTACAAACGCTATCTTACTAGCTTGACGGAACCCAAGAAATCGATGAAACCCTTAGTCATGGCGTATTGAGTAGAGCCTTGACAGGATTCGTAGTGTCCTATATGTTGTATCAATAATGCCTGTTTAACAAGAGCAAACATCCAACATGATTGAACCTGTCGCACTGAACGATTTTTTTATCACATTCATGTCTGCCGCTTTGATTATCCTATTCGGGGCAGCTTATGCGGGTTTTTATGCTTGGTCAAAACTACGCGGCAAGCCAAGGCTCATGATGTTGGCCATCATTTGTTATGCCTTCCTGACGGGTGCGACTTTTCTATTAGCCCAAGCCACCCATTTAAATGGCGAATGGCAGATATTAGTGGGCTTGATGCTGTTTGGATATTTGATGGCCCCGATGGGAATTTGGAAGCTGTGCGTGGGCAGTCATGATGACTAGAAATCCGTATATTCAGTGATCACTTCCCTTGCAAAGAGAGTTAGCCGCAAAAGTCGTTTAGCCTGCTTGATCCGGTTTTCTTGTGCCAGAGTTTCAAGTTTTTGGCAAAGGTATCCCGCACGGCGGCAGTCGCTCACCATCGCCGTCGTGCCTTTGGTCATTTGGTTTTAATCAATGTCTCACATCGTCAACCAAACGGGGACGATCTGCCAAATAAAGGCTGCAATTCTTCACAAGTTTGTCTTTTGGCATAGGTTGTTCAATGGATGTGCATTTCTCGATTTCCCGCCTTATCGCTTCTTTGCAGCAGGTATCTATCCTGGTCTTCAGGTACGGACATACGGTCGCCGAGATAGAGCAACGTACCCTCGTCCTTAATTGCCAGCCGACGCTGAGGAGCCTCTTTATTGGGAGTCAACAAGACGATCCCTTTGGCATCGTCCCATTCGTATTTTCCTTTTTCGAAGGACTCTCTGTTTTGTGGTTTGGCGGGTTGGATGACCAAGAGATAATTGTTTTTGGGATTCAAGGACAAGGTCATTTTGAGACCGTTGCAATTTTCTTCATGACAAGGTAGGTAGCCGTAAAAGACGCCCCGAAATTTGCCCGCCCCCAGTTCGGGACTGGCATGGCCCGAATGATCCATGACGCCCTGCTGGTTAAGTTCCCGAGCTTTAAGCGCTTTTTCTTGGAGTTGCATATCGGTTTCCGCCCAAACAAGGTTAAAAGAGGAGAGCAATGCGCTGAAAACCATCAATAATGCTTTCTTAATCATTTTTCTGTTCGATGCCGTCATAAGGGATGTCTGTTAGTCAATGTTAAAAATCCGCGTAGCCAATGAACGGATATGCCTGTGACATTTTAACCCACCCAAGGCGGGTATAGCGGATTGTTATGTTCTTCTTGTCGTTTACTCTCAATTGCAAGTGGCTTTGTTGAACTTGCCTTAGTTCACCGGCTGGCTCAAACTCATTGACTTAAACCGTGCATAAGGTAAAGATACATCCAATCATTCATTGCAGCAGCACTCAACCAACAACAAAACCGTGGCCCTCAAAAAATCTGCCCTATACAGTTCCCTTTGGGAAAGTTGCGATGAACTTCGCGGCGGCATGGATGCCAGTCAATACAAGGATTACGTTCTCGTCTTGCTCTTCGTCAAATATGTCTCCGACAAATACGCCAACGACCCCGATGCTGAGATCGATGTCCCGCCCGGTGGCAGTTTTGCCGACATGGTGGCTTTGAAAAATGACAAGGAGATTGGCGACAAAATCAACAAAATCATCGGCAAACTGGTCAATGCCAATGAGAGCCTGAAAGGATCGATTGAACTGGCCAACTTTAATGATGAGGACAAACTTGGCAAGGGCAAGGAAATGGTGGACCGGCTCACCAAGCTAGTGGCAATCTTCGAGGGGCTGGATTTTGGCCGCAACCGGGCTGACGGTGACGACCTGTTGGGCGATGCTTACGAATATTTGATTCAGCACTTCGCTGTCGATTCCGGCAAGAGCAAGGGCCAGTTTTACACCCCGGCAGAAGTCTCCCGCGTCATTTCCATGGTCATCGAGCTAGGCAAGGCCAGCAGTGGCACACAAACCATTTACGACCCCACTTGTGGCTCTGGTTCTTTGTTAATCAAGGCGCATGATGAGGCCATGGGGCGCACCGGACACGACCTAACCCTTTACGGTCAGGAGATGGACACGCCTACAGCGGGCTTGGCCCGCATGAACATGGTGCTGCACGGCTGCCCCACGGCGGAAATCTGGTCGGCCAATTCCTTAGCTGCTCCTTACTTCAAGAATGCTTATGGCGGGTTGAAGACCTTTGATTATGTGGTCGCCAATCCGCCTTTTTCCAACAAAAACTGGACAAGCGGCCTAGATCCGGCGAACGATCTTTACAACCGCTTTGCCTATGGCATCCCGCCAGACAAGAATGGCGACTATGCCTTTCTGCTACACATCCTGACCAGCCTGAATAGCACCGGCAAAGGCGCGGTGATTCTGCCGCATGGTGTTTTATTCCGGGGCAATGCCGAGTCTGACATCCGCAAGAGCGTTGTCACTCAGGGGTATATCAAAGGCATCATTGGATTGCCGCCCAATCTGTTTTTTGGCACGGGCATCCCGGCTTGCATCATCGTCATGGACAAAGAAGGCGCGGCGGGTCGCAAAGGCATCTTCATGGTCGATGCCAGCAAGGGCTATCGGAAGGATGGCAACAAAAACCGCCTCCGCGCCCAAGACATCCACAAAATCGTGGACACCTTCACCCGATGGGTGGAAACGCCTAAATACTCGCGCATGGTTCCGCTGGCCGAGATCGAAGCCAACGACTACAACCTGAATCTGCCGCGCTACATCGACAGCACCGAAGCGGAAGACTGGCAAAGCATCGAGTCCCATCTGCTAGGCGGCATTCCCCACCGGGACATTGACGGCTTGGCAGCTTACTGGACGGTGTTTCCCAACCTACGCAAAGCCCTGTTTGCCGACACGACCCGCCCCGGACATAGCCAACTCAAGCTGGACATCAGCCAGATCAAATCGGCCATATTCAGCCACCCCGAATTTACCGGCTTCAATGCAACCATGACGGAACGCTTTGCCAACTGGAAGCAAGTCAACACCCCCAAGCTTAACGGCATCCAAAAAGGCGACCGGCCCAAACTGTTGATTGATGAATTGTCCGAAAGCCTGCTGGAAACGTTCAAATCCGCACCGTTACTGGATGCCTACGACCTCTATCAACATCTGATGGATTACTGGGCCGACACCCTGCAAGATGACGTGTACATGCTAGTCAGCGACGGCTGGGAGGCTGCAAAAACCTTGCGGCAATTGGTTCCACAACAAAAAAACGGCAAAGACCTTTACCGCGAAACCCATGACTTTCTGATTGACAAGAAACGCCTCAAGGCCGACATCATCCCGCCCACCTTAATCATTGCGCGTTACTACCCAACCGAACAAGCCGCCCTCGAACAACTGGAAGCCGAAACCGCCGCCTTGGGGCAACAACTGGATGACATGCGCGAAGAACACGGCGGCGAGGAAGGTTTACTGTCTGAGGTGATGGAAGACGGTAAAATCAGCAAATCCGCCTTGACCGATCGGCTGAAAGCCATCCGCTACAACCCGCAAGCCGACGACGAACGCAAGGCATTGGAAGCCTATCTTGACCTGATCGAACAGGAAGCCACAGCCAACAAAAAAGCCAAGGATGCCAAGAAAACACTGGATGCCAAAGTTGCCGCCCATTATGGCAAGCTGACCGAGGCCGAGTGCAAAACCTTGGTGGTCGAGGACAAATGGCTCACGGCCTTGAGTGCCGCCGTTCAAGGCGAATTGGAACGGGTCAGCCAAACCCTCACCGGGCGCATCAAACAACTGGCGGAACGCTATGCCGCGCCCTTGCCGCAACTATTGGAGGAGTTGGAAGCCCTTTCCGCCAGAGTGGACGGGCATATCAAGAGTATGGGGATTGCGAATAATTGATAATTGAGAATGGAGAATTGAAATTGCGAGACTATGGAAGCCCAGTGTCGGTACGAAATAGGTCAGAAGCCTTCTCACCAATTGAGATGGTCGTATTTCACCTATGCCGACCTAAGGTATTGCAGAAAAAGTGCGACACTGTCGCACCATTTGCTCTATTCACAGATGTTACGCGCAAGCTTGGAGATTTTCGATAATTCTTTAATGCCGTCATTCCAGCAGGGATGCAGGAATCCAGTCACATGGACGTGAAACTCGCTAACTGCCCAAAGCCTAGGCGCAACGACAAGCTTGCCATCCTTGAACGCAGGATTCCGCCAGTCCATGCCGGAATGACGGCATTTTGTTAAACTGTGCGAAACACCAGTGAGAAAACTATGCTAACCATTCGAGCCACTTTGGAACCTAACGGTCATGTGCGGTTGCCAGCGTCCGTGCATTGTGAAAAACCGATGCCGATATTGGTGACATTCTTGGATGAGCCGGAGGATTCGCCTTCATCCAGTGACAATCTTACGGAAACGGGGAATGTTGCCGCCACTTTAAAATTATTGCATTCCCCTGAGTTCCGGCAACTGCCTAAATCGGATGCTGAAGAAATTGAGCAACGGATTCAATCCTTGCGCGAAGAATAGGAAAATTGAAAATGGAAAATGGAAAATGGAAAATGGAAAATGGAAAATGGAAAATGGAGAGCATACGATGAATGACCAGCCCAATTCTCAATTATCAACGGTCAATTCGCCATTGATTCCGCCGGGGTATAAGCTGACGGAGGTGGGGGTGATACCGGGGGATTGGGATATTATTAAGTGCAAAGATCTCTGTGAAAAAATCCAAGATGGTACACACTTCTCTCCAAAGTTGGGTGGAAATGATTATTTATACATTACTTCAAAAAATATACGCTATGGTAATATTGATCTAAAAAATATAGAGCGAATTGATACTTTTCAACATAAGGCAATTTACAAACGTTGTGATGTTAGATATGGAGATTTATTGCTAACGAAGGATGGAGCTAATACTGGTAATGCTACACTTAACAATCTACAAGAAGAATTTAGTTTGTTGTCGAGCGTTGCTTTTTTGAGATTCGACTCTAAAAAAAATGATGCCCACTATTTTCTTCAGCAAATCCTCTCAAAACAGGGTCAACAACAGATTAAGGAGGCAATGTCTGGAAATGCAATTACTCGTTTAACATTAGAAAAAATAAACAAACTTACTTTTCCCGTACCTAATTTGCCCGAACAACGCGCCATTGCCGCCGCGCTGTCGGATGTGGATGAATTGATTGCCAAGCTTGACCAGATTATTGCCAAGAAGCGCGACATCAAACAAGCCGCCATGCAGGAACTCCTGACCGGAAAGACACGATTGCCGATGAGAATGGAGAATGGGGAATTGAAAATGGATAATGCAGGAAACCCCGTCCGGTTTAGCGGTGATTGGGAAGTGAAACGGTTGGGTGATTTGTTTGCTTTTAGTGGTGGATTTACTGCCTCGCGGGATCAACTTTCAGAATCTGGTTATTGCTATCTGCATTATGGTGATATACACAAATCTGGAAAATCATACATTGACATTGATGCTGAATATATAAATATCCCAAAACTAGCTATTGAACTTAATCGAATAAATTCCTCTGCTCTACTCAAAGATGGGGATGTTGTTTTTGTTGATGCTTCGGAAGATGAAGAAGGCACTAGCAAGCATATAGTAGTTATTAACCCCAATAATCGCCCTTATATCTCTGGTTTGCACACCATCGTAGCCAAATGCAAGACTGATGACTTAAACAATGAATTCAAAAGGTTTTGCTTTCAAACCAGAAATATAAAGGAACAGTTTCGTTTTTTTGCTGCTGGAACCAAAGTAAGCGGCATTAGTAAAACCAATATTGCCAAGATAGAACTATACTTTCCGTCAAAACCCGAACAAACCGCCATTGCCGCCGTTTTGTCCGACACTGATGCGGAAATCGCGGCGTTTGAGGCACGGCGCGAGAAAACCAAACTCATCAAACAAGGCATGATGCAAGAATTGCTGACTGGAAGAATACGACTAATTGAAAATGGAAAATTGAAAAGGGAGAATTAAACGCAAAAAAACCTGACATTTACAATTTTCCATTCTCAATTTTCAATTCACTACCTATGAAAGAAAACATCATCAAGGAAAAGTCTTTTGCTTTTGCATTGCGGATTGTCAAACTGGCAAAATATTTACAAAGCGAACAAAAAGAATATATTTTATCCAAGCAAGTGCTAAGAAGTGGAACCTCCATTGGTGCATTGGTACGCGAAGCGGAACATGCGGAAAGTAAAGCCGACTTCATACACAAAATGAGTATTGCACTAAAAGAAGCTAACGAAACCCTTTACTGGTTGGAGTTATTATATGAGTCCGAATATCTTAACCAGCAAAGTTTTGATTCTATCCATAAAGATAGTGAAGAACTCGTAAAAATCTTAGTCTCAATTGTAAAAACTACAAAACACGAAATTTGAGAATGGAAAATTGAGAATTGAGAATGGAAAATTATCATCATAGATACCAGAAATTTGGTTTTCCATTTTCCATTTTCAATTCTCCATTTACAATTAAATAAGAGCACCCCATGAACATTTCATTCAACGTCAATGATGATATCTTGATTGCGCTAAAAGAGAACGCTCAAAATTTTACGCAAGACCTTCGTTTCCTGTCGGCGCTGATGTGGTATCGCAAAGGCAAGCTTTCACTTGGTAAAGCGGCGGAACTAGCCGGATACAGCAAGCTGGATTTCATCGGGCGCATGAAATTGGAGAACGAACCCATTTTCGACTACGACGAGGGAGAAATGGCAGAAGTCTTCGCGGATGTCGCTAAGATTCCTTGAAGGTCGTTTCCAACACTACGCCAATCATCTCGTTGGCATCCATAGGGCACTTGGACTTACTTGAAAAACTCTTCGGCAATATCATCATTCCCGAAGCCGTTTATGCTAAGTGTTTAGTTTATAATAACCTACCGGTTTCCACTCAGTCTGAGCAATTTAATTCATTTCGAGGCCATATAATGGAACCATCCCCTGAAGACCTTTTAATATTGGAATCCTTGCAAAAAGCCGTTGACGAAGCCTTGGATCGCAAGCAACGCCTTGGACAATATGCAGTCGTATGGCGTGATGGTAAACCGGCATTCATTGGAGATGAAATGCCAAATTTGCTTTGCTCAATACCAGAACAGTCTAAATTATGACTGAATGAAATCTTATCTAACAACTAATAAAGAAACGCATTATGTCTACCCCAGAAAAAACCATGCAGTATTTGGAAGAACATATTCCAGAACTAGCCGAGTCTGCGATAACCCAAGCCTATTGGCAAACACTTGCATCTGGCAATAGCGTTTTGGAAAGTGAGAACGGTGTCATTTACGAAGTTTTTCCCGATGGCAAGCGTAAAATCATCAAAACTACCCCACCGCCCACTTCCATATCTATTGGTGAAAAACGGATATTGCGGTGAATGAAATTCCACGCTTGCGTATGTTTGATCGTTCCCACGGTCTCCGCTCGTCGTTATACACAAGTGTTGGAGACCCGTCATTCCGGTCAGGGATGCCGGAATCCATCGTCCAAGGATGGCAAACTGTGGGTCACGACTGATGCCCTTGTATCCACAGAACGTAAATTATTGCTTGGCAAGTCTCATAAATCAAGCGCTTGCACAACCGACTAGTTACCGTCCATGGCCTAGATTTCGGCATCCCTGCCGAAATGACGACTTTTCTGGCTTGGCTGAACTTGTGTATAACGATGAGCGCCGGAGCGTGGGAACGATCAAACGATCAAAATTGAGGTGGTGTCTGAACGGTTACATTGGCTTACTCGTAGAATTTTTCTTTATTAATCGACCACTCGTCAATTTTTATAGAAAGAGGTACGACTTGCCGTAATAATTCGAGTAAGTCAGGAAGCTTAGGAGTAGCTACATAATAATCAAAACCACCGATATCTATTCCAACAATAAATTGATAATCAGGAGGTTTCACTTTAGAATGCATTTCTCTATGATAAATACATACACAAAAGGAATCTTCATCTGTTTTGCCAACTGACAATCCTGGATGTGGGGAGAATCCAGCCAAACTCAACTGTTCTTCACAGGTTTTGGCATCTTCTGATTGGAGAAAATCTTTTATCTCAGTCCAACCTTCATTAATACTAAAAGAAAACATTATCTACTCTTTGAAGAATTACAACTATTAGGTTAGTTCACAAACATCAGTTTGGGAATTTTTATTTTCA
>CAIOOA010000295.1 GCA_903859815.1 uncultured Methylococcaceae bacterium
CTAGAAAATGAAGCCTGAAGACATCTGTATTCGAGCATTGAATCAATACCGACACTATGATGTTTTGGCATATCTGGGTCTCAGATATTATCTAAACAACTCTGCCACCCGCAGGGATATTTGGGCGCAAAAAGTAGCTACCGATGTAGTTCTCACCCGATCCGAAGCCCCCTATTTTCTTAGTCAACACTTTAAGGAATTTGGCGACAACGGAATGATCAACCTCAGGAATATTTACATTCCAGGCCCAAACGAAGCCTTGGCTGAAATTGCTTTGCTTGATGAATGCGCAAAGCACAGTGCTTTTGACAATCCAGAATATGTTTTCAGTTATTCGTTAAATAAAAGCGACCGAAAAAGTGTATATAAAAACTATATGAATGGGCTTCGTGGGAGGCATCAGGCTATCGAAAATGCATGCATCTTATGCCCGAATGGTGTAGTTGCTTATACAGACATAAAAAGCTTCTATCCATCCATAACGGCGGATTTGGCAACCAGTGTATGGAAAAATAAATGCGAAAATACGGAACTACCAGAACTTTATCGAAATTTAGGGGAAAGACTTATTTACGATCATGGAAGAGCAAGTGTTTCCACGCAGCCTCATATCCTTATCGGGCCAATGTTCAGTCATTTTATCGCAAATCTTGTTCTAAGGAAGATTGATGCTGAGTTCACAGGGTTGCCAGTTAAGTATTTTCGATATGTAGATGATATAACGTTGGTAGGAAGCAAAGATGATGTCTTGGCTTCAATCAAAAATGTTCGTTATAAGCTTAAGAATAAATTCAATCTTGATTTGCACGGTGATGATTCACCAAAAAACCTAATTATTCCGACCTCTGAATGGCTTAAAGGAAAGGATGATTTCCAAGCAAATAACATTTCAGATTCTTGGATGACTTTGATAGCCGACTTGAAAAGGCTACTTCTTTTTATTCCCGAAAGCTATGAAAAAACAAGAGAGAAATTTATAACAAATGGATTCCGCATCCCCTTCCACAATTATAAAGCAGCCATTTGTGAGCGCGATTACATAGATAAGTTTAGATATCTATTGCAAAAGCGTTGGTTTTGCATAAAGATCAATTCCATAACTATCAATGATCTAATCCTTCGAGCTATTTATCTAAGAAATGAATGTGAAAGAAATTTTCGTGAATTAGCACATGGCATTAGCGTACTTTCTGGATTTGAACGAAAACGTCGAATTCCACAATTACGCTACTGCGCTGGTCGCCTAATATATCTTGCGACCGATGAGACGCTTTCATTGCTGTCTACTATAGCAAGGGAAATTCCTGAACTTAATTTTCATGCTGAAGTAATGAAGGCGGTTTCTACTGGAATTATTGACGATATAATTCCATTGGGAATCAATGCTGCACAAGCAACGGCCCAACCTCTAAAGGCTGCGAAAAAGAGTTGCATATTGACAAGTCAGAATTTGAAAGAATCAGATTTACACGCTCTCAGTATTTTCTTTTTAAATGGCGTTACTGTTACTCACTCAATACCGTCAGATAAATATTCGGACATCTTACAATTTGCACTCAATGGGTCGGACATAGATCTTATGCGTCAAACCCAAAACCCTGTGCTCCGAGAACTCGCTTGCCTTCATGGAATTGGTCAGCCTCGCCATGCTGATTGCTTAGAGACAGCCTTTGATATAGATGAAGAATTAACTATGGATGCGCTAGAACAACCTTGGCAATCATCATAATTTCACCTCTCGGCATTTTGGAGAATGAACGCATGAGGAACGGAAAACTTTGGAACAGGGAAGAAACAATTTTGGCAATGAACCTCTATTGCCGCATTTCTTTCGGAAGACAACATAGTCGTGCGCCCGAGGTTATTGAGCTTGCTAAAGCTATTGGCAGGACACCAGGTGCCGTGGCAATGAAACTAAACAATATTACTTCGATTGATCCAGAAGAGGAAGCTCGCGGCATCAAAGGGTTAAGGGGGGCAAGCAATCTTGATAGAGTAATATGGAGTGAATTTCACAATAATTGGGAGAAAATGGCGGTAGAAAGCGAATCTCTTTGGCAAGAGGTAGTTCATAAAAATAAACTAGATAATAACACAAATCAGGAGCGGGAACTTTCTGAAAAACCCGTATTACAAAGCGACCTAGAAGAAAGCCTGCCAGTGATGCAGACGGAGAGCCACAGATTAACCAAAGTACGTCTGGCACAATCTTTCTTTCGTCAAACGGTCTTGGCTGCATATCAGGGTCGTTGTTGTGTTTCCGGCATTCCAGTTCCTCAGTTGTTGATAGCGAGTCACATAATGCCGTGGTCTGATTTTCCAAATCATAGGATCAACCCTTCTAATGGGCTGTGCTTATCTCGGCTGCATGATGCGGCTTTTGACAAAGGCTTAATTTGCTTCGATGATAAAAATATATTAGTAGTAAGCAAGTATCTCAAGGATTATCTTCCAAACGAATCCTTAACCATGAATTTTATTGAATACGAAGGCCACAAATTTATATTGCCAGAGAAATTCCTACCTGATAATTCATTTCTTGAGTATCATAGAGAACATATTTACAGGGACTGATAATGTCCATCCTTTGCAATATGGGACACTACCGTTGTTGAAGGGAAGCCCCAGCATTGAACCCGAAACCGATCATTAAACGGAACCTCATTTGTATTAACATTTTTGTGTTCAGGCCACAAAGTTAGCGGGTACTGACCAAGATTTGGTGAGTTTTTATATATCCCCGCATAACATGCCGCAAAAAGATAACGGTGTAGATCACTTGGCATATGACTTCTGGTTTCGTGCTGACATATTCCTTGCAATCGAGTATCTTTGATAAGATCGTTAATCTCAATCGGCATATTATTGTCAACCCATTCTAAATCCGAAAAAAACCTTGAACCAACATTGTATTCC
>CAIOOA010000296.1 GCA_903859815.1 uncultured Methylococcaceae bacterium
GGCGAGTTGTTGCATGTCCTCAAAATCGCCTATATTCATGACTTGGGCGATAATGCGCCTTGGATTACGCATGGCTTCATCCGGGGATTTCCACCAAATATAATGAGCGGATAAGCGTTTTAATAGCTCTTGCAAGTTTGGGTTCATTTGCTTGCCTAAGTTTTGACCCCATCGCCTTAAATGCCCAATGCTGAAGGAAACCTAGAAAAACCCATTTCGTTTCTGTTTCGACAAGCTCAGCACGAACGGAACATTTTGATTTGTATTATGCCGTTCGCACTGAGCCTGTCGAAGTGCTAGGTTTTTCGAGGTTCCCTGTAGCAATAAGCCACACAGTTCCGTCCCCAACGCAAAAGTATCTACACAAGTCCCTCCCCCTTGAGAGGTTGGATTTAGGGAGAGGGACTTTTTAGACCTACATAAGCCCATAATGATAGGAATGTAAGATTTTCCTAAAACAGCACTTCCACTACGTTACTGGCTAGGCTAAAACCTTCTTTGTTGGCGGCAATCACGCGGAATTCCAAGGTCTTGCCCTTCGGCTGGTTGGCTAGAATGATTTCCGTCCCAAACACCGTATCCACTAAAGTCCATTCGCCATCCGGCATGATGCGTCGCTGGACCCGATAAACGCCAACTTTGCCCCCATCCTGTGGGGCTTTCCAATCGAGTTGGATGGAATCATCACCCCTGCGCAAACATTCCAGATTGCGCGGTTGTCCCGGCACTTGTAAGGCGACCGGCTCGGCGCGAGAAGCCCAGCCCAATAAGGTCCATTTTTCTTTTGGAGTGGTCTGCTCGGCATATTTCAGAATCATTTTCATGGAGGCAATCAAACGCTCCAGAAACTTCCGGGTTCTAGCAGTTGCTTCCGAAAGGCGGGCTTGTAACGTGGTGACCTCATCGCGGGAGTTCAACACATCGTTAAGTTGCTGTTGCAGATCGTCCGAGTTGACTGGCGGGACGGTAAATTCATCAGGATGGGCTTTCAAGCCGATGATGATGGCTTGGGCCAATGAGATGATTTCGGGTTCGGTTATGGGAAATTGTGCCATTGGGCTATCTCCAATTGGGTTAAGGAAGATTGTGCTTAAGTCGAGTGTAACCGCGCACTATTTTCCAACTTTTCCTATTAAAAGTGTAGTATCGGTAGGGATAACGGCGATAAAATTTAACAGGAAGGAACATATTGGCTTAGCGCCTAGGAACTTACCCCTTGGGATGAGGAAAACAAAGCAACAGTTTTACCAACGCTGACTCGTTTTGCCTTGCTTTGAGCATGAACCGGGTCATTCCCAAATGGCGATGCCTGAATTTAAGGGCTGCGAGTTGTATCAAGGCTTTGATCTGCCAAGCTTGGCTTTGGTTAGGAAGAGCCACGATTGAAATTTACTGATTGATGCATAAACATTCGGTTTATGAATTCAAATCGCCCCGATTTGTGCTTGAATATGCATGATTCAAATTCAAATCCCCCGGATTCGAACTTGAATCAGGGTGATTCAAATTCCAATCGCTTTGATTCGAGCTTGATTTGTGCGATTCGAATTCATAATGCCCGATTCGAACTTGAATTAGGGTGATTTAAATAAAAATCGCCTTGATTCGTGCTTGAATTAGTTTGATTCAAATTTGAATTGACCCGATTTAAGCCTGAATGAGGGTAAAATAATTTTGAATTGGTTCAATTCAAGCGTGAATGGTGGCGTTTTATATAAACCCTCTTGGCACTCTTCTCCCATTAATCTCCCGCATCTCATAAGCTTCTTGCACTGGCTGTTGCGAATAACTGACATGGATGGGCCTATCCTTGCCATAAAAGTAAAGCCGGTCATAAGGCAAGTTGGCGATGATCCAGCGGGCGACTTCTTCCATGTCTTCGTCTTCGACGATGAAATCCACCGCCGCGCCGAGTCTTGGGCAGACGGGTTCGCCTTTGCGGTTAAGTTCGCAAGCGGCATGTTGGTCCAGCTTGGGGGCGATGCGGCCTTGGATGTGTTTGGTCAATGCGGGTGAGGAGAAGCCATAAGTCAGTTTGATGGGGCCGTAGTAATCAATCACGGGGTCAAGAATATTGGCGGCGAGTTCATAGAGCGCCGTGTAGCTATCCGGCTGTTTGGGTAGGTTTGGCAATTGGGTCTGGGCTTGGGTTTCGCCGCATTCGATGAGTTGACGGTAGGTGAAATACTGACCACATAGGCTGTCCGGGTCGGGAATGGTTTGGCAACGGTTCAGCTTGAAACCGTCGATGGACCAGCGGGCATTTTCAAGTTGCTGGTCGAATTCGCTGGGCTTAGGTCCGTAGCCGTCGAGATCAAACAGCTTCAAATTTTCCAAGGCTTCGTCAAACGCCAGTTGTTCGGCATAATTGGGCATTTCTTCGTTGAGAAAGCGGGATTTGCGGTAGAGATAGGGAGGTGTGTAGAGGGTCTTTTCCGACCTCACCCTGCCCTCTCCCGTGGGGAGAGGGTTTATGGTTGAGTCCCCATAATCAAACACGTCAAAATTTTGTTCGCGCAATTTGAGCTTGACCCGTTGGATGAGGCGGGGGAGGGGATGCCCTAGGAAATCTTCAAAGCGCATCAGCGTCAGTTTGCCGGAACGGATGTGGATTTTAATCAGGTCGGCGCTTTCCGGGTCGCCATAGAGTTTCAACCCACAGTTGACATAGACCCGCAGCACCGGAGGCAATTGCGCAATCAGGCTGGTGTGCAGTTGCAGCGATTCGCTTTCTTCCAGCCAGCCCAAGCCCTGTTCGGCGGCAATCCTACAGGCTTCGGCAATGGTTTCCGGGCGACCGGCGGCGAACAACAGGTTTTTGCCTTGTTCCAAGGCTGAACGATAATCGCCAAAAAAGGCTTTGATGTCGCGTTGCAATCCCGCTTCCAAATGCCGGTAGGCGGAGTGTTGGCGAAATTGCAAGTCGGCAAAATAAATGTGCAGATCGTCCAGTCGGGATGATCGGGCTTGCTCAAGGATGGCATCAGCGTTTTCCTTCCGGGATTGGATGAACCGCAACGCTGCCGGGATGGAGTTGAAATGCTGGTCAAGTGTTTCTAAATGTGCTATTTCGCCGCGTTCCGGCATTCGGCCCAAGCGGATACGGGTTTCCCAGAGATCTTCCAACTCCCCTTGGCAGGCTTGGTATTTGGCATCGGCCTTGCCTACCTTTAATGGCCTTTCCGGGCGCGACTGCCGGGTGAATTTAAGCACATTGCGGCGGTTGGACTGCCGTCCGAGATGGAAGCGTTGCTCCGTGTCCTGATCCTTGAACACGTAAAAAATGCCAGGGGCGACGGCAAGAGGTTCAGCATCCAAGCCTTCAGCCAGCCATTGGCGCAACTCGGCTTGGGTGTAGTATTTCTGGAAGGTGTTGCGCGAGGTCAATACGCCATCGCCATAGGGGGTGCCGCGAATAGATTCTGGATTGGCAAGCATGGCCGAAACCACCAGCAATTCGTCCGCTAAGGCATAAGCGCCTTGCAAGGCTTCCAAGCGTTCCGCCGGGTCTTCGATGACATTGATGACGAAACCCAAATTGACAATGTGTGCCGACTGTTTAAGGCCGTCTGGGGCGTAATACGGGTCCCAACCGCTTACAACAATGCCATTTTCCGCAAGCCCGCGCACATCGCCGCCTCTCCCGCAGCCATAGTCGAACACGGTTTTCGACCCATCTAGGAATCCGTGGCGGGCCAAGGTTTGCACTGGCGCAGACAGGTTGGTGCGGCTCAACGCGGTCAAATGGCGGGCTACACTGGAAAAGCCTTCGGTGTCCACAGGCAAAGGCGCTTCCTCGTTGCCGACAGGGATCAATTCGTGGCCGATTACGCGATAACCACGGACATCAAGCAGGCTTTCCCATGCCCGCAGGAAGCCAATCCGTTTAGGGTCGTCGAATAGGCCGATTTCCTCGGCAGTTTGGGTGAGGCTGGCAAAGGTCTCCCGCATGGGGTGATCTTCAGGCAGCAATAATTCCTTACGGTGCAGAATGGGCGGATTCAGTGACTCGGCATAAGTGCGGAATCGAACCGTCCCCTTTTCCAAATCCACCGTCCAATAACGCTTTAATACCGGAAACGCCACGTCGAAGAAGTCGGGATAGTCGAGCAAAGTTATCGCGTTGCCGTCTTGGTTTAATTTGACGACGTTAAAAGCCCCGATTTCAAGCTTAGCCAACCATGTGGCTTGCATCACTCCCTCACGCCACGATGGGCTTAATGCATCCAGTGCTTCAACGTGGAGGTAAGTGCTTTGGGCGATGTTTTTACCAATGTGCATTTAAGATGAAGCAGGTGTTTAGATTAAATTCTTGGATTTTTGAGGGAAAAGCCTTCATTTAAGCCATTCTACTTCCTGAATAGTAAGATTCTTCAGCCAGTCGTAAAGGCCCGAACGGTGGCTGGCAGAGACGGTGTTGGCAATTAGGTGCAAGAGGATTGCTTTCAGGCCGAAAAAACAAAGGAGGTTTCCGTTCGCCCTGAGCCTGCCGCAGCCTGGGGGATGCGGGTGAACGGAAAATCCCAACTTGTTAGATGTTAAGCCGCTCATGCCCTTCGACTTCGCTCAGGAGAGCGTTCGACAGGCTCACCACGAACGGCTTAACTGAATGGCAGTGCCCCCCTCTACTTCAAAATCGGGCTTAGATTGTCTGTCTTCGTGTCAAACAAGCCATTGCTAAAAGGCCACAGGGGGAAGGTTGCCAGCCGATTGACTAGGCTCTTGCCACACGCTTACTGTAGGCGACCAAACCGATCAGCCCAATACTGAAAAGCCATAAGGTATCCGGTGCGGGGATTTGGGCAAGATAACCATGTGCCACTCCATTGACATCGGTATATTCGCCTACAATCTGTCCGAGGTCATTCAGACCCTTGGCGGAACTGCTGATGCTTCCGGTGTAATCAAATGATGTGAAAACACCGCCAATGTTTACGAAGGAGTGTTCGACTGAGCCAATGAAATAAGAGCCGACAATCCAGCCCATATTATTAATGCCGGTCGGCGAAGTGTTTACGGCGCCTGGCAAGTTCACATCAATCAGCGTGAAATTGCCTCCGCTCAACAAGAATCCATGCAATGCACCGCCGGAATCCGCAAACTCGCCTACTATAAGACCGCTGTTATTAATGCCATTGGCCTTGATATTCGTCGCATTCGGATAGGTAATCTGAGCATCAATGTTGGTAAAGCTGCTATTGGAATAGGTGTAGCCATGTTCCACCCCGCCTGAGTCTTTATACTTCCCGACAATGACTTGGCTGTCGTTGATGCCAAAAGCGCGGGTATCGTTGATACTGGGATATTGTAATGAAGTAAATCCTGCCCCGTTCCACAATCCAAAAGTCTGGTTTGGGGAGGTCACTTTGTAGTAGCCGACAGTTTCCCCATTGGAATTGACCCCACTTAGGGTTGTGGCCGTCACATTTCTTCCCGCTCCTGGGGAAGGGGCATCATAGCTGGAGTAATTGCCGCTATTGTCTCGGGTGAACCCATGTTCTACCCCTCCCATGACGATTTGGCCAACAATCAAGCTGCTATTGTTGATGGCATGGGCATGGGTTTGTGTGGCCGAGGGATAGTCGATGGAGGTAAATACCATGGACAAAGCTTGCGCGGAAGTGGGCAAGGCACCGATTGACAAAGCCAGTAAAGGAAGGAAACGGAAAGCAAGTTGCAACGATCTCATAAAAACGCTCCACAAGTTATTATAATTTAAGCCGAACATTCGGCGTTCGCAAGGGATGTTTGTTCTGAGTTGCTTACCCCAACTTGCCAGATTGTCCGGTCTCCGAGGTGATTGGTCGTCCACGACACTAACCAAGCAAAGCATTCTGCTAGATGGCAAGCGGGTTGTCAAATTTCTGTTGAAGATGCCAGCAATTCTCATTATGAGGTAAAGCGTTGATGTATATCCCGTCATTCCTGCTTCCCGGCAGTAATGACGGCTTCCACGCCAAAATGTGAATTACCGCCCGATTCAGCTTGCCAGCGGTGTTTGTAACCGTTTGCACTACACGCTGTAGTGATAACGGTTACAAGTATGTAGTGATAGTAACTACAGACTAATCACAATTATCACTACACTTCCAAGACACTTTCAACTACAGTCATCTGATAGTTATATCTACACCTTTTTAAAATGCAATTTTTCTTTGCAAAATGCAACGCAAGATGAGAATTATACCTTATCTGTACTGCAATTGTTCAGGCGATATAAACGGGTAATGGATAACACATTCGAATCTATTTATGTCATTAGAATATCGTTACATATCAATAACATAAACTGTAATTACGTTTAATTTCAGTTGCTTCAATTTGAGTTGGCATCGAAAGTGCATTGTATAAGACAGCAACCTAACCCACCGGTTTTCATAATGTGGATTAAAACCTAAGGGCGAAGTTGAATCGACATCCAACCACTTTACTCAATATACCTTAAGAGGATAAATAGCATGACCAGAAACAAAACAGCAATCGCTGTTGCCAAAGCCGTTGCCTTGATGCTCGTCGCATCGTCTGCACAGGCCCAAGTAACCAATCTGGTCACGAACGGGGGGTTTGAGCAACTGACAAGAGGTCCAACACAGTACGGAAACAGTCAAGGGAGTGTCCGGTTGCTCCCCAATGATCCGGTTTCTGGCGCTGCCGGTTGGTCGACCGCCAACCAATGGTCTTGGGCCGTTAAGCCGTCAGATATTCCTACTTTTTTATGGACTACCCAAAACGGCGGGCCCTCGCTTGTCACCGCCAGCCCTGACGGTGGGAATTTTCTGTTTATGGATGGTGACATGACCCTGCATGGGGCGGTTTCGCAAAACATATCGGGGCTGAAAGTGGGGGATAGCTACAAGTTGTCCTTTTACTCGGCACTCGGGCAGCAGTGGGGACAAAACGGTAACACTTGGGATTGGATGATGGTATCTCTCGGAAGCCAGCAGCAGTTAGCCTGGGCCACGCCAGGCGTTCCGACCCAGATGCCCAACCATGGGTTTTCGGGTTGGAAACAGTTCAATTATACGTTTCAAGCCACCGCTGCCACCGAAACCTTGAGCTTTCTAGCCTATGGCGGACCCAATGGACTTCCCCCGGTTACCTTGCTGGACGGCGTGTCGCTGGTTGCGGCCGTCCCGGAACCCGAAGAATGGGCGATGATGCTGGTCGGGGCCGGTTTGGTGAGTTATCAGGTTCGCCGCAAACAAGCGACGCTTGAGCAGAAGAAGCTTGACGCTTAATTTTTTCGATTTTTTACATCTTTAGAGGATATACACCATGATCAACACCAAAACTGCAATCGCTGTCGCCAAAGCCGTTGCCTTGATGCTCGTCGCATCGTCTGCACACGCTCAATTAACGAATCTGGTCACTAATGGGGGGTTTGAGCAAACCACCAACGGCCCTGCTACGATAGGTATTTGGGGAACCTCAGAAGCCGTTGGCTGGACAGCGACCGGACCCGGTCTTATGAGCCTGTTGGCCCCTGGAACCGCTGATACGACAGGTTCAGCACCCACCAATTTTGGTCAAACCTTCAGCCTCTGGGGTTCGCACAATGGTGGGCTGAATGTAATTCCCGACAGCAGTCCGAACGGTGGTAATTTTCTGGTCACCGACACTACCTATGGCTTTAACAATCAGGATGTCACCCCCTTGCTGAGCCAGACCATCAATGGCCTGAAGGTCGGTAACCAGTATACGCTTAGCTTCAACTATGCGGCGGGGCAGTGGTATGGCTACACCAGCCCTGTCAACCTCACCAATGCTTGGAAATATAGCTTTGGCGACCAAGTCCGAGAGACCCCTACATTGTCGTACCCTAACAAGGGCTTCACCGGCTGGCAGCAAGAGTCTTACACTTTCACCGCCACCAGCACGAGCCAAGTGTTGAGCTTCCTGGCGACCAACGCCCCCCACGCTGTCCCCCCGATGGCTATGTTGGACGGCATCTCGCTGACTCCTGTCACCGCCCCCGTCCCGGAACCCGAGGAATGGGCGATGATGCTGGTCGGCGCCGGTTTGGTCAGCTTCCAAGTCCGCCGCAAGCAGGCGAAAGTGGCAGCTTAAGTTTTTGCTTTTAGTTTTTAGTTTAGTGTCTCCAAGATCGGGCTGAACACCCGTTTTAACAGGGGATGTCGTGAACCTGATGACATCCCCTTTTTTTATGAAGACGTTCGGGATTGGCAATCTCCTGAACGTTAATCGACTTTACCGGAAACCTATTGGGATTGTCATGCGCTGTATATTGCCGTTTAGTTTAGGCTCTCACCTGATAGATTTTTTAATCGCTTTTATTTAACTGATGTTACGCATGGATGTGAAAACGGAGCGTCAAAGCTTGCTTTGACAAGCGAAGCAAGCTTCGCTTATACAAACTCAGGTCAAAGCAAGCTTTGACGCTCCAATCTTTGGCTGAGTCAAAGCAAGCTTTGACGTTCCAATCTTTGGCTGAGTCAAAGCAAGCTTTGACGTTCCAATCTTTGGCTTTGCGTAACATCAGTTATATAAGAACAAATTACAAATCAAGCCTTTCCGCAGTAAGACAAGACAGAGTGAATGGGATAAGATATTCATTCCCTACTCGGATTTTCTTGACCCTATCACACCCAATTTTTCCACTTAGTTGGCTTCTTACCATGACTGACTTTCTACAATTGCTGTATCAGCTTCCCCCGTTTGCGGTGGATATTATCCGGCTGTGTATCTGGCTGGTTTTGCTCATGATCGTTTTTGTGCCTTTGGAAAGGCTGTTTACCCAGCATCCGCAGAAGATCTTTCGCAAGGGGTTTGCCACCGATCTGGGCTATTACTTCATCAGTAGCCTGATACCGACGCATCTCTTGGCTTTGCCGATGGCGTTTATTGCCTGGGGGCTGCATTATGTGGTGCCGGGCAGCCTGCATCAATTGACGGCGGGGCTGCCTTTCGGTGCGCGTTTTGCGGCGTCCTTGGTGGTCGGCGAATTCGGCTTTTATTGGGGGCATCGGCTGATGCATGAGATTCCTCTGCTGTGGCGCTTCCATGCCGTCCACCACAGCGCGGCGGAACTCGATTGGCTGGTGAACACCCGCGCTCACCCAGTGGATATGATTTTCACCCGGCTGTGTGGCTTCATCCCCTTGTATATTGTCGGTTTGGCCCAGCCAAGCGGCAAAACGATGGACATCCTGCCATTGCTGTTCATCCTGACCGGCACGGTGTGGGGGTTTTTCATTCATTCCAATTTGAAATGGCGCTTTGGCTGGCTGGAATGGCTGGTCGCCACGCCGGCGTTCCATCATTGGCATCACACCAACGACGGGTTGGCGGTTATCAACAAGAACTACTCGGCAATGGTCCCTTGGGTGGACAAGTTGTTCGGCACGTTCTATTTGCCCAAGCAGTGGCCGCAGAAATATGGCATCGACGGGGCCATGTCACCGAGACTGGTCGGGCAAATCCTTCAACCCTTTATTTTTCGAAGACTAGACTCTTAAGCACCTATTCCTACCTGATCAAAATGATGTTTCAGCCAAATCAGAAAAGTTGTCATTCCGTCAGGGATCGCCAGAACCTAGGCTCCATGAATGCTTGGGTTACGAAGCGTCCTTGCCATCTGGATTCCGGCGATCCATGCAGGAATGACGAGGTTCTAGCCTTCATACGATTGCCCTAGGTATTCCCATGCCTTCGTTGGATAACACCTCCCTGGTTTTCTGTGGCATGGTCGTCACTTTCGCAACGAGCATCGGCATGGCAATTACCCAATGGACACGCAAGACCTATCCAGGTTTTGCCTATTGGACCGTAGGTGAGTTTTGTCGAACCTTGGGGTTTCTGTTTTATGCCACCGCACCGGGTCACTCGCCGTTGATTATCCTAGGCACTTGTTTCGACTCCGCCAACCTGATCGTCAACAACCGAGGCTTGCTGGTGTTCAGGGGTCGCCATCAGGCCCACTATCGGTGGGAAATCTTGCTGGCGATGTTATGGACAAGCTTATTCGTCTATTTTACCTATATGCAGCAGATCAATAATCGCGTCATGCTGTACAGCCTTTATCATTGCGGATATTACGGATGGGGTGCTTTTATCCTGCTGACCCGGCGTCCGGCTTATGCGGGGTCCGGTGATGTCTTGCTGACGACCAGCCTAGTGGTTTGGACCCTGCTGGACCTGACTCGGGGGATTTACGTCGGGCTGTTTTCCCCGCCGGTCGCTCATGCCATAGCCGCGCATCCGTTAACATCCATTTATGCGATTTTCGTCATGGTGTTGGCCTTGATGATAGCCTTGGGCAGGATCATGATGAATGCGCAACGGCTGGAATATGACTACCATGCGGCACAACTGAATTTGGAAGAAGACATCGTCCGGCGAGAAAAATATGAACATGAATTGGAAGGCTACCGCGGGCATTTGGAAGAATTGATTGAGGTGCGCACCGCCGCGCTAAGCCAGTCAGAATCCAAGTTTCGCGCACTGGTGGAACAGTCATTGGTGGGCATCTATATTTATCAAGACTACTTTATCCGCTATGCCAATCAAACGCTGTGCCAGATGCTAGGCTATGCCTCGGCAGAGGCGTTGGTTGGCAGCGTACCGACCATTAATATAATCGCCCCACCCAATCGGTTTTCGGTACTCAAGCGCATTCGGCGTATTTCGCGTGGTCTGGACGAAGAGTCGACCTTCTCAATTGGGCTACTACGGACGGACGGGGGAACCGTGGACGTTGAGGTGCGCAGCCGCCCCATTGAATATGCCGGCCAACCTGCCACGATCGGTGTTGTCATTGACGTGTCAGAGCGCAACCGCGCAACTAAAAATTTTCGTGCACTGGCATCGCGTTTGCAGTCAGTACGCGAAGAGGAGCGCTCGCGCATCGCCCGCGACATCCATGATGATTTGGGCCAATCCATGACGGCATTGAAGATGAAAACGGTCTGGTTGAAAAAGCAACTTTCCCCCGCAAGCGTGGAGGAAAATCTGGCAGGCATCGCCGAGATGGAGCAGATGATAGCTCAGATCATTCAATCGGTTCATGACATTTCATGGGCGCTACGTCCAGGGGTACTGGATACACTAGGCTTGCCTGCGGCCATCGAATGGCTGGGCAAAGACTTCCAACGCCGGGCAGGCATTCGTTGCCATCTGAATTTAAGAGCGAAACACGTTCATTTGGATAACGACCGTGCCACCCAAATTTTCCGCATCTGTCAGGAATTGCTGACCAATGTCATCCGCCATTCGCGGGCGAGCCACGTGGAGTTGACGCTTAAATTTGATAAAAGCGGACGATTACTACTGGCAGTCAAGGATGATGGCATCGGCATGGGCGACACTAAACCTGGTTCACAATCCCTAGGCTTGCTGGGCATGCGCGAGCGGGTCAATGAATTGGGCGGGGAGATTGACATCATCAGCACACCTAAGCTAAGGGGAACCTGTATTCGAGTGCGGGTACCTTGTTCAGTGGGTGCAAATTTTTCCAACTGCAACAAATGCGATAAATGTAAAGAGCCAAGTCAATGAAATTAAAATTAGTCATCGCCGATGACCACGGGATCATGCGCCAAGGCATCAGAAAGATCATAGAATCTGAGGCAGACATGGAAGTCATCGGCGAGGCCGCTTGCGCCCAAGCGGCATTTACCATGATCACTAGCCTAAAACCGGATATCGCCATTTTGGACATCAACCTACCCGATCAGAATGGGTTCGACTTACTGAAAGATATCAGGCGCGAACTTCCCGAACTCCCGGTCTTGTTTTTGACTTTCCACCCGGAAGAGATTTTTGCCATGCGGGCCATGCAAGCGGGTGCACAAGGCTATTTGTGCAAGGAAAGCTCCTCGGAGGAACTCGTCAAGGCTCTGCGCAAGATTGCCGACGGTGGGGTCTATGTGACTGACTCGATGGCGGAAATCCTCGCCCGTGGAGTTAACAAAGAGAATAAAAAAATGCCTCACGAACGCTTGTCCGACCGTGAGTACCAAGTGCTGTGCCTACTGGCTTTTGGCAAGTCAGTCAGCCAAATTGCCGAGGATCTGGATCGCAGCCCGAACACCATCAGCACCTTACGCAAGCGCATACTCGAGAAAATGGGCATGGAGAACAATTCGGAACTGGCACGTTATGCCATCCAAAACCAATTGGTTTGAATACCATAAAGCAATTGCCTTTGAGTGATTGTCAGTACATACTTGTCAGACTATTCATATCAATCTGAACTGACCATTGATGTGTACTGACAAAACTGACTCAACTGATCAGCATTGCCTGACCGAAACCAAGGCCATGCTCAAGCAATCGCTGGCGATGGTCAAAACGCCGAAACTTATTCCGCTACTGATGCTTGTGCTGGGCTTATCTTGTTCCAGTTGCACTTTGCTAAGAGGCGCTTTGGAACTGCCAGACCGTGGCATTCAAGCCATTTTGTCATTGAACCGTGAGGGTATAACGGTCGATCCGGTGGAATTGCAGTCACAGTTGATCCGTTTTTCAGATTATTACATGGATAGTGTCAACTCAGCCGTGAATAAATTGCGGATTGGCGAGGACGAGCGCCTCAACCGAGGTGCAGTGCTAAAACGCAAAATAAGCATGGCGGATGATATTTTAGCCATCGCCACCGGTTCCAATGCCTATGCTAACCTACTGGATTTGATTATCCTCGTCACATTGAACCGTATCAATGTGGAGAATTATTGGATGCCGAAACGCTTTGGCGAATCAGCCAAACCCTTGCTGTCCGCCGCCCAAGACTCGGAAAAGGAGATTTGGCGGATTGCCGCGACGGTTTTGAACCAAGAACAGCTTGATGAATTGCGCAATGGCATAGAATTATGGCGGCAACAACATCCCGATGGGCGAACCCCGCGCGAGATTGGTGCGCTGAGTTTTGCCGGGGAAATCGCCAAGATGCAAGCTGTCAACCGGCCCGACAAGTCCAGCGTGTTCAACCTTCTTATCATTGATCCGTTTGCGGGTTTGGACCCGGCCACCAGCGAATTGGCGAATACGCGATTGTTCGCTGAACGAGGTTTGTTTTTAGCCCGGCATATGCCGACGCTGATCCGCTGGGAAGCTGAACTGTTGGCCTTACAGACGGCGGAAATGCCGCAAGTGGGGCAACTGTTGAATGCCACCACACAATTTACAGCATCAATGGATCGTATCAGCCAAGTCAGCGAACGCCTGCCCGGAGTCTTTAGCAGCGAGCGTGAAAAGATACTGCAAGCGCTAGACGTGCAGCGACCCGGACTGATTAGCCTCGCCGCCCAATCGGAAAAAACCTTGGGGGCAGGCAAGCAAATGTCCGAAGCCACCACTAATACCTTGAAAACATTCCAAGACTTGGTCAAGCAATTGGATAGCCGTCCATCCGACCCTCAATCGGAACCTTTCAAGATTGAGGAATATGCCGCAGCAGCCGAGCAGATCAAAAAGGCGGCTGAACAATTGTCCACCCTGTTGGAGGCATTTAACCAGACCATTAGCCCGGAACGGCTTGACCTCGTATCCGCAAGGATGAGTACGCTGACCCAACAAGCCGAGACCAGCAGCCAGAAAATTGTTGATTATGCATTCAAGAAACTATTAATGCTGGGGCTAATCCTAGTTAGTGGGTGTTGTGTAATAGTATTGGTGACTAGCCTAGTGTTTTGGACGCTTAAAAAAAAGTTTGCCCAAACTTAATTTGAATTTGAGATTTTTCTTCTATGCATTGCAAGCGAAAACAAACAGTCACGGCAGGTTTTGCAGAAAGACCATGGGTGTTCGTGTTATTGATGACTTGGTCGTTTAGTGCTTTTTCAGATACGGCGCTAACCTTGCCTCATTTGCTAAAATTGTTGGAACCCTACAATCCCAGTCTGGCTGCCGCCCAGGCCCGGCGAGAATCAGCCCAAGGCGCATTGGTAACCGCCCAGCAATTTCCAAACCCCACGTTTGAAGGCGGGGTGGGGGTGGGGAAAGAACGCAACGAAGTTTCGAAAACCGGCACGAGTGGCCTAGGGATGCTCACCCAGCCGCTGGATTATCCATTTATCCGCGAAGCCAGGCGCAAAGTCGCAGAGGCCGGCATAGCCTCTGCGGACGAGGCCAGTCGTAACGTTTGGCTTTCGGTGCGCACGACGACACGGCAAACGTTTTATGAGATATTGCGGCGTCGGGCGGAACTGGACATCGCCGAAGCCAATGAACGGCTGCTCCAGCAGATACGCGAAAAAGTGCAATTAAAAGTGGAAGTCGGCGAAGCACCCAAATATGAAGAAGTCAAAGCCATGGCGGAATGGTTGAATGCCGTTAAGCTTAAAGAAACTGCCCAAGTGCGGGTGGAGGACGCAAAATCAGCGCTTCACGCATTATTTGGCAATGCTTTGCCTTATCCGTTTGACGTTGAAGGGGAATTGCCGTCGATAACTAAACAATTACCGCCGATAGAACAGTTGCGCGAAGAAGTGCTGGCCAACCAACCCTTACTGCATCAATACCGCGCCGAGGTGGAACGAAACCGCGCCAGGCTTGGCTATGAACAAGACTTGCGCTACCCGCAAGTTTCCTTGGTTGGCTACATGGAACGCGACCCCGGCTTGGATCGCTGGCAGGTGGGGGTTTCCGTGCCTCTGCCCCTGTGGAACCAAAGGCAAGGCCAAATCAAGGAAGCCCAAGCCGATTTAAGCCAAGCAGAATCCGCCGCCCAACAACAAGAACTGACGGTGCTGCGAGAATTGGAAAATGCTTGGAACCGTTATCGGATTGCCCATCGCCAAGTGGAAACTTTTGAATCAGGTTTGTTGAAACAGGCTGAGAATTCGCTGAAGGTGGCGGAGGCTGCCTACCGGCTTGGCGAACGTGGGATTCTCGACTATCTTGATGCCCAGCGGGTATACCGTAGCGTGAGTAATGATTATCTTAATGCTCGCTTTGACCGTCAGTCGGCATTGATTGACTTAGAGCGTCTTCGCGCATCCGAATTATCGGAAAAATTGCCATGAAACGACTGTTGATTTCCATTGGGTATGTTTTATTCGTTTTGTTGGCGAATTTACCGGCTTTAGCCGAAGCCCCGCCGCGCTCGGTCATTGCTCCCCCGACCTTGCTCAAACAGTTGAAAATCATTGCTGTCGGTCATGCCGAATTGCGGGATTCACTGAGAGTTCCCGCCAGGGTTGATTTGGATCAACACCGATTGGCGCGCATCGGGGCAACGGTCACGGGCCGCATCGTGGAAACTAAAGCTTGGATCGGTCAGTCAGTTCGCAAAGGGGAAACTCTCGCCATCCTCAACAGCACGGAACTTGGCATGGCCCAAGCGGCTTATCTAAAAGCGGCATCGCAAGTCAGCCTTCGTGAACTGGCGGTCAGCCGAGCCCGCCGATTGTTGGAGTCTGATGTGATTGCCGCCGCCGAACTATTGGAAAGGGAAGGGATGCTGCGTGAGGCCGAAGTGGATTTACGCGCCGCCACTGACCAGTTGCGGGTCATGGGCATGAATGAGGTGGACCTTACTCGGTTGGCACACGACAAATCCATCCATTCGTTCACACCCATTGTTGCCAGCCTCAGCGGTGTGGTGATCGAGCGCAATGTGACGGTGGGACAAGTGGTTCAACCCGCTGATGCGCTATTTACCATCGCCGATCTTTCGCATGTCTGGCTGGTGGCCGAACTGCCGGAACAGCAAGCCCGATGGGCGAGGCAGGGGGATGAAGCCTACGCCGATATTGCCGCCCTGCCGAATGACAACCTCAGTGGCAAATTGATTTATGTCGCCGATTTGGTCAATCCGGCAACACGAACCGTCACTGTGCGTATGGACATGCCCAATCCCCAGCGATTATTGAAACCACAAATGCTGGCGACAATGTTGATTCGCAAACAGGGCACCGATTACCTAGTCGTGCCTGACTCTGCGGTGATACGCGACGAAAACCGAGACCACGTTTTTGTGCAAATCGCGCCGACAAAGTTTGAGTTGCGGCCGGTGCAACTGGGCGAGGACGAAGGTGGTGTCCGGCCTGTGATCAGCGGATTAAAACAGGGCGAGCAGGTGGTGACCGACGGGGGCTTCCACTTGAATAATGAACGACTACGCAAGGAATTGGAGTAAGCCATGGTTGAAGGATTGATCCGGGGTGGGCTTAACAACCGCATCATCATCATCGTCATTGCCTTGGGGTTGGCACTGTTTGGCATACGCGCACTGAAATCCCTGTCCGTCGATGCCTTTCCCGACGTGACCAACGTCCAAGTTCAAGTCGCCACCGAGGCCCAAGGCCGTTCACCTGAGGAAGTCGAGCGCTTCATCACCGTGCCGCTGGAAATTGCGATGACCGGACTTCCCGGCCTGACCGAAATGCGCTCCCTGAATAAAAACGGGCTTTCCATCATCACCTTGGTGTTCACCGACCAGACCGATGTGTATTTTGCACGGCAATTGGTGATGGAGCGTTTGATGGAGGTTCGTGAGCGCATGCCAGAAGGTGTCATGCCCATCTTAGGACCCGTTTCCACTGGCTTGGGCGAGGTTTATCAATACACCCTGGATCGCCCCGACGACGGGCAACGGGCATTGACCCGTGACGAACTCATGCGCCGACGCGAGGCTCAGGATTGGGTGGTCCGCCCACTGCTGCGAGGAATCCCCGGCGTGGCCGAAATCAACTCCCAAGGGGGTTATGTCAAGCAATACCAAGTGCTGGTCAACCCAGACCGAATGCGCCACTATCGGATTGCACTCACCGATATTTACAATGCTTTGGTCAACAACAACGCCAACAGTGGCGGGGGCGTATTGACCCACTATGCCGAGCAATACATCATTCGCGGTGTCGGCTTGATTCGGAATGTCGATGACATCGGCAATATCGTCCTAAAGGAAGAAAATAGCGTCCCGGTGCATATTCACGATTTGGCCGAGGTCAAAATCGGTCATGAGGTGCGGGTGGGCGCAGTCATCAAAAATGGGTACACCGAATCGGTGGGCGGGATTGTCATGATGTTGCGCGGCGGCAACGCCAAGCAAGTCGTCAGCCGGATCAAAGACCGAGTCAATGAAATCAACGATAAGAACATGCTGCCGGACGGGCTGAAAATCGTCCCTTATTACGACCGCAGTGAATTGGTCGATGCGGCCCTGTACACCGTGACCAAGGTACTCATTGAGGGCGTGATCTTGGTCGTCGTCATCTTGTTTTTGTTTCTGGGCGATGTCCGTTCCAGCCTGATTGTGGTCAGTTCCTTGATTATCACACCGCTGGTCACATTCATCGTCATGAACCAAGTGGGACTGTCCGCCAACCTAATGTCATTAGGTGGCCTAGCCATTGCCATTGGCCTGATTGTCGACGGCTCGGTGGTGGTGGTCGAGAATGCCTTCCGCTTGCTCAGCGAACAAAAGAGTAAGCGCATTCCCCGCCTGCGGGTGGTCTTAAACGCCACCTTGGAAGTTGCCACTCCCGTGTTATTTGGCGTGGGCATCATTATCTTAGTGTTTTTGCCGCTGATGACGCTGCAAGGGATGGAAGGCAAGATGTTCGCCCCCTTGGCTTACACCATCGCGATAGCCTTGCTGATCTCATTATTCCTATCGCTGACCTTGACCCCGGTGCTGTGTTCTTACGCCTTGGTCGGCCATGAAGGCGAACACGACACCCGTCTCGTGGCTCTGTTAAAACACCCTTACATGAAATTACTGGACTGGTCCATGGCGAATGGCAAGATTGTCGTATTGGCGGCGATAGGGTTGTTTGGCGGGACGATTGCCCTGTTACCCCTACTCGGCACCTCGTTCATACCGGAAATGAAGGAAGGGTCCATCGTGCCTGCCATCAACCGCATGCCCAATATCTCACTGGATGAAGGCATCAAGATGGAAATGGAGGCGATGCGCTTAGTAAAGGAAATACCGGGGGTTCGCATGGTGGTCACCAACATTGGACGTGGTGAAAGTCCGGCAGACACCCAAGGTCAAAATGAATCCACCCCCATCGCCACCTTGAAACCCCGAGACGAATGGCCTAAGGGCTGGTCCCAAGACAACATTGCCGATGCCATGCGCGACAAGCTGTACACAAACCTGCCTGGGGTGCAATTAGTGATGGCCCAGCCGATTTCCGACCGGGTCGATGAACTGCTGACCGGGGTGCGCTCGGACTTGGCGATCAAAGTATTCGGCGACGACATGGAGGCGCTCAAACAAACCGCGAACGAAATCGCCAAGGTGGCGGGTGAGGTCAAAGGATCGCAAGACATCCGCGTGGAACGGGTGACCGGCCAGGAATATCTGAATATTTCAATAGACCGCCAAGCATTGTCCCGCTACGGTCTTAATGCGTCGGATGTGCATGATGTCATCGAAACCGCCATCGGCGGCAAAATCGCCACCGAAATATTTGAGGGTGAACGGCGTTTTTCCGCCGCCGTCCGTCTGCCGGAAGATTTCCGCAACAGCATCGAAAAAATTGATTCGATTATGCTCACTTCGCCGAACGGTGCGAGGGTTCCGTTAGGCGATGTTTCCAAGATTGAATTGGTTGATGGGCCGGCCCAGATCAGCCGGGAAATGGCAAAGCGCCGGATTGTCATTGGTGTCAATGTCAGAGACCGTGACTTGGGCGGCTTCGTCGCCGAAATGCAGAAGGCCGTGGCGGACAAGGTGAAACTCCCGGAAGCCTATTACTTGGAATGGGGCGGGCAGTTTCAAAACATGGAGCGGGCCATGGGACATTTGAAAATCATCATACCCATCACCATCGCTGCCATTTTCTTTCTGTTGTTCATGCTGTTCAACTCCATACGCTTTGCCGCCCTGATTATTCTGGTTTTGCCGTTTGCTTCCATCGGCGGGGTGGTGGCGCTGTATTTGACGGGCGAATATCTGTCAGTACCCGCTTCCGTGGGCTTTATCGCGCTGTGGGGCATCGCGGTGTTAAATGGCGTGGTGCTGGTCTCTTACATCCGTACTTTGCGCGATGACGGCATGAAGCAAGCCGATGCCATCCGCCGGGGCTGCGAACAGCGCTTCCGTCCGGTGATGATGACCGCCACCGTTGCCCTACTCGGTTTGGTGCCGTTTTTGTTCGCCACCGGACCCGGCTCGGAAGTGCAACGCCCGCTGGCTATCGTGGTCATCGGAGGCTTGATTACCTCGACCCTGCTAACCCTCGTCATGCTGCCTAGCCTTTATCGCTGGTTTGAAGAAAAGCGGGTTGAAGCCTGACTGAAAAGGTAATGCCATGAAAGAAATCAAAGCCATCATTCAACCCGTTAAGTTACATGCAGTCCGCGAGGCATTGGTCGCACTCCCGGAATTCCCCGGCATGAGCGTCAGCCATGTTGAAGGGTGTAGTGGCACTAAAGACCGTAAGGACCGTCCATTGAACTTACGCGAGGAATTGATCGAATTCTCGCCTAAAATCCGCCTCGAAATCGTCGCGCCCGATGAGATTGTGGATGAAATCGTGCGCATCATTCATGAAGTGGCCCATACCGGCAGAACCGGGGACGGTATTGTTTGGGTAACGGTCGTGGATGATTTTCTAAGGATACGGAACTGACGGCATTGACGCTTTCGCTACGCTTTGCCCTAGCGATTAACAGATTTTCATGATTTTCAACAGTTTTATTTGATCTGACGCAAAAAAGCAAACAAAAAAAGTGCTAGAGTCTTAACTAGATTGTGGATTTATTTTTTTGATTGCAAGGAATCACACTCATGAAACGGCAAATTTTAGAATCTCTTTTAATCGGGCTATTCGCCTTTCTCACATCCATTGCCCCAGTCGCCGGGGATGAATACGGGCAATGGACGCGCATTGCCACTTTTGGGTACTCGAACTTGGCTTTGGACCCCTACAATTCGGCTACATTGTATGTAACCGTGACTGAAAATAAGCAATACGTTATCTACAAAAGCATTGATGATGGAGAGAGTTGGAACAATGTTGTCAATTCTACTCTGCCGGTAAAACAGAATATTGATCCATTGAATCCAATCACACTCTATACGACGAATAAATATGGCACGATTTTCGAAAGCATGGATGGCGGGGCAATTTGGTATGATATTAAGACTGGTCTAATCGGTGACCCTGCTGGAACAGTCGTGGGGCGTGGCATCGGCCTACCACCATATCAAGTTTTTCCACCACCGGGTGCCAGTTCATCTCACACAATTAATTCTTATATCGGCGTACCTGTAATCGCCCCATCTAATCCAGCCATCCGATATACCTTAGTTACATTTATAGCTCGTGATTATCCGATTCCACAAATTTACTTATATAAAAGCCAAGATGGGGGTGACAATTGGTTTCAGGTCAGTTTTAAATATGATAAATGTTCACTTTCTTCTTCTGCCGTTTTTTATGACATGCTTGTCGATCCTTCAAATTCGGATATAATTTATAGAATCTTTGAAAGACCTTTCAAGGTGTGCATATACAGGAGTACCAATGGCGGTTCAACATTTAGTAATATTTTCCAAAATGTGTATCGGATGAACACTTTCGACTTTACCATCGACCCATCGCATTCAAATATTCTATATGTAGTTATACACCGCCAAATTGATCCTGTTCTTACCTACAATCTGGGTGAAGTGTACAAGAGTATCGACGGTGGCGTAACGTGGAATACGTCGAGTGCGGGTTTGCCAATTAGCTATACTCAGGGTCTATCGAGACTTGGCATGGACCCGTCCAACCCGAGCATCCTCTATGTCATTATCAATGGAGAGGTGTTCAAAAGCACCAATAGTGGGGACAATTGGAATGCAATAAGCGGCACTGGCCTGCCTGTTGAGGCAAGAATCCAGTCCATTGACATCAATCCATCCAATCCTCACACACTCTATGTCGGCACCGATGTTGGTTTGTACACGTTCACCTACACCACCAGCACCGATCAGACTATCCGTTTTGGCGCGGCCTCCTCTGTAATTGTCGGCGGAATCGGCACGGTGTCCGCGACCGGTGGCGGTTCGGGCAACCCGGTAACGTTTACTTCGACCACCACTGGCATCTGCTCGATTGACGGCAACTTGGTAACAGGCATTACGCCTGGCAGATGCATCATCGCCGCCGACCAAGTCGGCAATGCCAACTACGACGCGGCCCCCCAAGCCAAGCAGACTGTCAGCATCGGCAAGGGCAACCAAACGATTAGCTTTGGCGCTGCACCGACTTTGAATTTCGGCGGAACCGGCACGGCGTCCGCGACGGGTGGCGGTTCGGGCAACCCGGTGAGGTTCACTTCAACTACCGCAGGTGTCTGCACCGTCAGCGGCAGCATGGTCACTGGCATTACGGTCGGCACTTGCACCATCGCCGCCGACCAAGCCGGTAATGCCAACTTCAACGCAGCACCCCAAGCCCTGCTGAGCTTCAATGTCAGCCCGGCCCATCAAGCAATCAGCTTTGGCGCGGCATCCTTTGTGACTGTCGGCGGAACCGGCACGGTGTCCGCGACAGGCGGCGTGACCGGAAACCCGGTAAGGTTCGCTTCGACCACACTTGGCATCTGCTCGATTGACGGCAACGTGGTAACTGGCATCACGGCTGGCACTTGCA
>CAIOOA010000297.1 GCA_903859815.1 uncultured Methylococcaceae bacterium
CAGTGACTTTGTTCCTGATGGGTTGCTTCCCACAAAGCCTAAGCTGGCAGCATTGCCAATGGTTGCAGCAAGCTTCAATTTGCCATCGGCAGTCGTATCGGCGTTGACCAAGTTGCCAAACTGCTGTGCCAGTGCCGAGTTCACATCGGCCACTAAGTCGGCGAGGCTGGTGTTGCCTTGCGTGGCATTTTTGGTGATGGTCACTTCCCGCGAGTCCGTGTCCCCTATGCGCAGGATGAATGAACTGTCGTGGTCTAATGTATTTTGAGTGAGAGGGTTATCGGCAATGATAATGCCATTACTACCCGTTTTAAAGTTCCCAAATCCCAGAACTTCCACATTGGTGGGGTCGGCAAATGCGGTGCTCAATTGCCCATTGATGTTGATAGTGCCGTTCTCAATCTTGGCTCCCAAGAAACCGATGTTGAGTTTGGCATTGATCGAGTTGTTTGCGCATACTGCCAAGTTAAGCGATTTTGGGTCGAAAAAGAAATCTTGCGGGGTAGGTGCTTCGCCAGAACTTAAAATACCAAAATCAAACTTAAAAATAATGTTTGTTTCTACGTCAATAGCAGATTGCTGGACATCCAAACCAATATCATCGCTTTCTGAACCAAAATCAATATTTTTGGATTTAGTAAATGTGACGGATAACGACGCTCCAAACTGAATGGCGTTAGAGTTACTTTTGTCTGCGACCAAAAAGTGGGCATTGATAGAACCATCAGATGATGAAAATGTCTCATCCATGTTCAAATCACCCGTTGTCACTTCCGAATTGCCAAGTTTTTCTTGAATCTTTCCGATGAGGTTTCCTTTGAAAATTTCATTGAAAACGACTTGCTTGTCTCCTGACTTATCCAATGAACGAAGCTTTTCCTCAACCGTACCCGTTATTTGTCCGTCGTTATTAATATCTACCGGAATCCTGAGCATTTCGTTTAGGTTGGTAGCCACGATTTTTGGATCGATACCTAACGTATTGTCCTTTATCAAAAGTGGCAAGGGTCTATTTATTAAGTTGTCCTTTTCAAAAAAATTGACGAAATTCTCATAAATTTTATCCAATCCTGTCGATAGTTGGTTGGCGACAGCCTTAATCGAAACTTGGCTTTGTGTAGCGGAGGTTGTACCCAAGACTGGGCTTGAATCCATATTAGTTTGTATGGATTGAATGCCTTCAGTGGGATTAGGTGGCGGAACCTCAATAGTGGTTTGGGTTGTTATAAGGGCATTGTTTGAATCGGCACTAGTCGATGAGATGCCACCATTATTGTTGGGTGCATCAACTGTCTGAGTATTCGGCGAAAGCGATATGACAGGGATAGGCGGTTGGTCGGAAACAAGTTTGATTTCAACTGGGGTTTGCAATTCTGCACCAACCATACTCGATGCTTGGGGTGCTAGGTCGGATGAAAGCAATAGGCGCGGTTCTAAGGTTTCAAACCTTATGGAAGATTTAGGGCTGACTTGAGATGAAATATCTTCGGAAATACGATCTCTTGGAAGTGTAGTTCGCAGGATGCCTCGAAAAGCCTCGGCAATCCTAGAGGGTGAAACAAGGTGTGGCTTGGACTGTTTAGGTGGTTTCGATTTTGCACTCATAGCGGCAGCCTCCTAATCTTACCGCCTACTCCAAATGCGTTGTCAGAAGCCAGACCATATGAACCACTTGCGCTGATAGCAGTGCACTTTTTTTTATCGCTCGCCATAACTCACCCCTTACATTTCGTCATGGCAACCCGGCTATCTTCATCAGAACGGCCCTGATTTTCTGAAGACCCGTGGCTTTCCGGCCTCGCATCGCAGCGAGTGTGGCTTTATCTTAGTGTTTTATGCATTTTTTGTTTTCTTAGACCCATCAAAATATAATTTAAACCCATAAATTTTGAATTGCAAGTTTCTAATTATAAAATTTTATGATGGCATTCTTAGTGAAGCCAAATTTGAGATGCCCATTAAAAAAGGATTTTCTAACTCAAAAGTTTATTTTAATGGTTGGTTCATTTGGCTTTGAATATGGCCGATGTTTCAAGGCTAAAATCCGCCTAAACCAACCCTATATTTCCAAATTCCTTGGACACCAAAATCTATTGTTAAGTCGTAGCGACCGTCCCCATCTTGATCTGCTGACGTAATGAGTTCTGGAGACAATGGATGCAGTTTAATCCACTCTCCGTTGTCCCTGTAAATCCACATGCCATTCTGCGGTCCGAATGCGATTGCTAAATCACTGCGCCCGTTTCCATCCAAGTCAGATGCTGTGATCAGTTCTGGCGATAACGGGTGCAGTTTAATCCACTCTCCACTATCCCTGTATATCCACATACCATATTGCGGCCCGAATGCGACTACCAAATCGCTACGCCCATTGCCATCCAAGTCTGCTGCCGTAATCAATTTAGGCGACAACGGATGCAGTTTAATCCACTCTCCATTGTCCCTGTAAATCCACATGCCATTCTGCGGCCCGAATGCGATTGCCAAATCGCTACGCCCATTGCCATCCAAGTCTGCTCCAGTAATCAGTTTAGGGGACAACGGATGCAGTTTAATCCACTCTCCATTGTCCCTGTAAATCCACATGCCATTCTGCGGCCCGAATGCGATTGCCAAATCGTTACGCCCGTTCCCTTCCAAGTCAACTGCTGTAATCAGTTCTGGCGATAAGGGATGAAATTTAATCCACTCTCCATTGTCCTTATAAATCCACATGCCATACTGCGGCCCGAATGCAACTGCCAAATCGCTACGTCCATTCCCGTCCAAGTCTGCTGCTGTGATCAATTTAGGTGACAACGGGTGTAGTTGAATCCACGCTCCACTGTCCTTATGTATCCACATACCATACTGCAACCCAAATGCAATAGCCAAGTCACCACTCCCGTTCCCATCCAAGTCAGCGGCTGTAATCAGTTCTGGCGACAATGGGTGCATCTTATTCCAATCGCCTGAGTTTACTGCTTGAGAGACAAATAATAACCAAAAAGTCAAAAACCACCTATAAAATAAATAGCCATTCATAATTTGTAATCCATTTAAAATGTAATCATTAAATCATTATGACCGCTCACTTGGATGGCGGGCGATAAAAAAAATCGGATGTCCGCGTTGACAACGTCAATCCGGCTTTCCTGCATGTTCAGTATCCGCGACTTTCCGAATCTGCCTTACGACAGGGTTAGCTTTTTAGCAAAAATTACCCTCATTGCCAGGTTTTGTCAATCATCATTATGCCATAGTGAAAAACTATGGAATATTTTTTCGTTTCAATCGATATTGGGTAATTTTGGGTTGGAGGATTGATTAACAAGCTGGTATTCCGCAATGCAAGCGTACTTGATTTATAGTTTTCGTGACGTTCAGGATTTCCTTGTCTGGACTCGCCCGCGTCCCCACTTTCTGACCATCGCCAAGCCGGGGAGCATCAATAATGCGGTGGATGGTTCAGGCAAAGGCTGGTTGGGCTGACCGCTCAAATTGATCCATGCTTTGCGGGATGTTCTTTGTTGTAGATCAACTTACCAAAGTGTCATTCTTTTTCAACCGGGTATCATTCGAATTTGAAACGCGCCTGGCAGCGGATGCCGGCGGGTATCTTCCGCTCCGGGTTGGGCAGTTCCAAGCGAACCCCGAACGTGCTGCTGGCCGCGTCAACCACTTGGTCGACTACTTTGACGCGGGCGTTGAAGGGGGTTTTGCCTAGTGCATCCATGAACACCTCCACGGTTTCGTTGATGCGAACCTTGCCGATGGCGGTGACCGGCAACACGGCCTCGACGTACAGCGGGTCGATCTCGGCCAGCTTGAGGATGGGCAGGCGGTCGTCGGGCTGGGCCACTTCGCCGGGGTGGTGGAGCCGTTCCGTGACCAGTCCGTTGAAGGGGCTTTGGATGGTTTTGAGCTTGAGGATTTCCTCGGATTCGTGAACCTCCAATTGCGCGAGCCGCTTGTTGTCGCGGGCCTCGGTCAGTTCGGCCTCGGCTAGGTGCGCACCGGTCTTGGCCTCCTCGTAGTCGTTGGCGGAGGTGAACTTGTCTTGGTAAAGCTCCTCCTGCCGCTTCGATTTGCTGCTGGAAAATTCCAGCCGGTGCTGCGCGGCCCGTAGCGGGCCTTCGACACTCGCCTTGTATTTTGACAGTTCGAGCTTTGCACGGTCCAGCCCGGTGTCCAGTTCGATCAAGGTCTGGCCCTTCTTGACCGGGTCTCCCCGGTCCACATGGATCTTCTCGATCAGCCCTTCCACCGGCACCCGCAACTCCACCACCTGTCTCGGTTCAAGCAGGCATTCGAAGTCCTTGGCATGGATGCCATGGGAAAACAGCAGTATTGAAAACAGAAGCGGGATGGGGAGAAAACTGCGCGAAGTCGTCATAAATGGGTTCCGATGATCCAATACAGAAAAAGTAAACCGATGCCGGGGTGTACCAGGCTTGCCTTGCCAGTCAAAGCAAGCTTTGACGCTCCGAGCCATTTTTCATTCCTTCCCTGCAAACGATAGCATGTGGTCGATGCGCTGGTCCATGTCCAGGGTTTGCTTGCGAATGCCGGCGTGGTGGCTTTCCGCCCGCGACTGGGCCAGCACCCGCCACAGCCAGTTGGCCCAAGCCGATTGTCGGCGGGGCATAGGAAGGTGGCGCGCCCAAGACGGCAGGAAAACCTTGAACAGTTCGTCATCCTCCGCCACGATGCTCTGGTGGCTGCCGGGGTCGCCTTGCCGACCGCTGCGCCCGAAAAGCTGCCGGTCGATGCGGCCCGACTCGTGGAATTCGGTCAGGATCACATGCAGGCCGCCGAGCTCGGCGACCCCCTCGCCGAGCTTGATGTCGGTGCCGCGCCCCGCCATGTTGGTCGCCACCGTCACGATGCCGCGTTGGCCGGCCTGCGCTATCAGGCTGGCTTCTTCGGAGTCTTGGCGGGCGTTCAGCACTTGGTGTTCAATGCCCGCTTGAGTCAGGCGTTGCGACAATTCCTCCGAGGCTTCGACCGAGCGAGTGCCCACCAACACCGGGCGGCCTTTCTGCATGGCTTGCTCGCATACGGACTCGACCACCGCCTGCCATTTTTCGGATCGGTTGCGCAAGCGTCGGGTCGGCAGTTTTTTTCGTTGCCGGGGGCGGTGCGGCGGTATGTGGGAGACTTTCAGGCGATAAACCGCCCACAGCTCGTCCGCCACCTCGCTCGCGGTTCCGGTCATGCCCGCCAGCCTCAGGTAGCGGCAAAACAGGCGCTGGTAGGTGATGCGGGCCAGTGTCTTGCGCTGCCCGGTCAATTCGCAGCCTTCCTTGGCTTCAATCAACTGGTGCAAACCTTGTTCCCACGAGCGGTCCGGCATGACCCGCCCGGTGAATTCGTCCACAATCTGGACGGTTCCGTCCACGACGATGTATTGTTTGTCCTTTTCATACAGATGCAAGGCCGACAAGGCTTGGACGACCTTGTCCATACGGGCAACCGCCGGACCAGCCTGTTCGGAGAATTGATGCAGCATCGAGGCAACTCTGGCCTTGCCCCTGCCGGTCAGCCGCACCGAACGGTCTTCAGGCAGTATTTCAAAATCCTCGCCCATCTGCAATTGCCTGCCGATGGCCAAAGCTTGGAGGTAAACACCTTGGTTTTCCCCACCAGTAGAGGTCGCCGAAATGATGAGCGGGGTTCGCGCCTCGTCGATCAAGATGCTGTCCGCCTCGTCGACAATGCCGAAGTAAAGGCCGCGCAACACCAAGCCTTGAGTCTGGTCAAGGCCGTTCACCATGCTCGAGACGGTCATGCGCGATTCGCTCGGCCAATCCTTTAGACTGATCCGGTCGCGCAGATAATCAAAGCCTATGTCCTTGTTGGTGCAATAGGTGATGTCCGCCGCATAGGCCAAGCGCCGCTGTTCGGGTGTCAGGTCCGCGTGGATCACCCCGACACTGCATCCCATCGCGTGATACAGCGGGGCCATCTCTTCGGCATCGCGCTTCGCCAGATAATCGTTGACGGTCAGGATATGGGTGGGGATGCCCGCCATGGCGGCCACCGCCGCCGGTAGCGTTGCGGCCAAGGTCTTGCCTTCGCCGGTGTCCATTTCCGCCACCCGGCCTTGGATCATCGCCCAGCCGCCGATGACTTGGACGCGGTAATGCCGCTTGCCCAACAGCCGTGCCGACAGTTCGCGGGCCAGCGCGAAAGCTTCGGCCACGGGCTGTTCCTGCAAGCCATGGCGGCGCAACCGGGCGCTCAGGATAGCCACGTCTAGCGCAAGTCCGGCATCGCTTTTACGCTTGAATTCCCTTTCCAAAGAATCCACCCGGTCGGCAAAGCGGCCCGCTTGCCGCTTGAACAGGCGGGACGGCATCAGCCAGCGCGAATAGGCGGCGGCCAGCCAGCGGTCGGCGGGGGTCTCGTTGGCATCGGCCCGCTCGGCGTAAGGGCCGTTGGCCCAGCGCGGCGGGAATTGCGGGGTGAAGGAATTAAACATTCATCCGGCTTAAAAACAGTTGCCGCAGCCTGCGCCAGGCTTGCTTCGCCAACGGCTCCGGCTGATGCTCGAAGCGGACATGGACCCGGCTGCCGTAGGGTGTCGGTATGCCGGGGTAGACGGGTTCATGGTCGGGGGGCAAGGCCAAGTCGAATTGGAACATGCTGTTCAGCGCCTTGCTCTTTTCCGGGTCGCGCGGGTCCATGGGGGTTTGTCCGCCGCCTTCCGTGCTCAAGGCGAGGCTGGGCAGTTGTGCCTTGGCCGCAGGGGCTTCGCGGACCAAGACGGCGGGCCAGGTTTTCTCCAAGCTTGAGGCAAAACGAATCGTGACGTTTTTGGTGCTTCTGCGCACAATGTCGATGTCGTCCTGGTCGACCACGACGCGGACAATGTCGGCGGCCCCGTTGACCACAAACCCCACCAGTTCGCCCTGCTTGAGGAATTTGCCGGGTAGGTCGTCTTCCTTGACCAACACAAACACCCCGTCCGCCCGACTTCTGACGGTCAATTTGCCTACCCGTTCCCGGGCGCGGGCAAGGTTGGCCTTCTCCCTTTCCCATTCTTCGCGGGTGATCTCGGCCTTGACGCGATCCTCCACCCATTCGGCGGCACGGCGCGCGCCGATTTCGTCCACCTTGGCCTGGGATACGCGGATTTCCGCCTGCAACACCGGGTCTTCGCATTCCACCAGCGCCTCGCCCGCCGCCACCTGTGCGCCGGATTTCACCAGCACCCGGCGCACAAAGCCTGCCTCGCCGACGCGCACCTCGGCCTGTTCGGGCAACCAGACCACGCCTTCTGTCTGCGTCCTCAGGGGCATCGGAACCCAGGCCATGAAGCCTGCGATTCCCACGGCGAGCCCCATCGTGGCGGCTATCGCCCGGCGGCGGCTGTTGCGCAGCTTGGGGTCGCGAAACACATAGAGGATTCCCTTCGCGAAGGGAATGACGATCATGCTGGCCGCCGTCCAAACCGCCATCAGGACACCGAAGATGAAAAAATTGTTGACCAGAAACACCGCGATGCCGAACATGATGAGGAACCGGTAAGCCAAGGCGGCGGGCGCATAGGCCAAAAACCATCGCCGTTCGCCGGGGGTGGCCTCCAGCGGGGTTTGATCCTTGACCCCAAGTAGGTAACGGTCTGCCAGCCGTTGCCAGTATTGGTTGGCCCGTTGGAACAGATTGGGGATTTCAATCAGGTCGGCCAAGATGTAATAGCCGTCATAGCGCAACAGGGGGTTGCCGTTGAAGATCAGCGTCGAGACGCTGGCAATCAGCATGATGTCGTACAGCACGGCGCGGAAATTTCCCGGCTCCACCTGCAACCACAACACCATGGCGATGCTGGCAACGAACAGTTCGGCCATCATCCCGGCGGCACCCACCAGTGCGCGCTTCCATTTGCTGCGGAACCCGGATGCGCTGGAGGCGTCCACATAAGGCACCGCCATCAACGCCAGCAGCATGATGCCCATCTCATGCACTTCCCCGCCTTGCGCCTTGGCGGCGTAGCCGTGGCCCATCTCGTGCAGGATTTTGACGAAGGGGAACGCCAGCCAGATGATGAAGAGGTTTTGCCCCGCCATGATCCGGTCCGACCAGTTCTCGTTCAACTCGTCCCAGTGGCTGGCCGCCAATACGATACCTGTGGAGACCACGGCGATCCACAGCAACAGACCGGCCCAGCCGAAAAACGGACGCAATGCAGGCAGGGTGCGCTTGAGGAAATCATCCGGATCCCATAGCGGAATGCGAATCGACAGGGGGTTTTTCAAGTTGGACAGCCAGAGGCTTTGCGCTTGCTTGCCGTAGCGGATGAACAATTCCGCCGAATCCGGCACGATGTCGCCGCGCAACAGGTCATTGGAGTGCAATTGCCCCAGCAATTGGATGACATCCTCTTGGCCGGGGGCCTCCGAACCCATCAAGGCCGTTGCCTCGTCCCAGATTTCGCCGACGGTGCGCTGCCCGTCCATCAGCCGTATCAGCAGATAGGCCGCCGGGGTGAACCGGTGTACCCGCCCCGAACTGCGGTCGTCGATCACATACCATACGGCCCCCCGGTAGCGGTGCCGGTTGATGCTGACTTGTTCGGCCAATTGCGGTTTGAACTCGGCCACCCGATACCAGGAGGTGCTATGGAAGCG
>CAIOOA010000298.1 GCA_903859815.1 uncultured Methylococcaceae bacterium
ATCTTCTCCATCTGCGCCAATAGCAGCGGAATGTCGTCCACCCGTTCGGTTCTCGTTATGTTGATTGGTGTTTCCATGGCAAATGGACACATTTAGCCACAATTTAATGAACTGGGGGTAAAATTGAGCGAACGGTAAGTGGAAAGCCAGTTTCTCGTTGTTCAGCCTTAGATGGTGTTTTCCCGTTAAAAACTATGGCGACTTCTGCAAGGCGGAGTAGTTCTGTCATCATAGATTCTCGTTCAGAAGAATCGTCCGCGATGCATCCATCTCTCCCTCAATCTCAACCAGTAGGATTAGGTCATTTCCAATCAGTTTAGCGAGACTCAAGACAAAGCCTCCCCGATGATGCGTAATATCTCGAATACATCGACAGGCCCATGGGGTTGGATATTGGACTCGTCGGCATCGTGCAAATGGTGGGGAAAGCCGTTGATTTCAGGATGATGCGGGGCGTTGTCCCAACGGCGAATCAATTTGGCTTCGGCATTTTGCCAATGGAAGCTATATTTTTCCACGGCAATCGCACCATTTTTCCAACGAAACCGTTCCATGAACAAAACCTCGTCTGTATTCGCAAGTTTGCAGCGAATCCTGAAATAGCCAACATCGCCCAAGGCTTGCTCTTGAATCACGCGCATATCAGTGACGACAGGCGAGGTCAACAAGGCAATGCGCACAGCCATCAAACGCTCTGCCACTTGTTCATGACATAGCATGTTCGACTTCCACTAACTTTTTACGGGCCTCTGCTGCCAAGGCCGCGTAACCGTCCCAATCGAACCATTCCGGCGCATCGCCGAGTTCCCCGGAATCGAAACCACGCTGAAATTCGGCGGTGGTCATGTTGTGCTGCTTTTCAAATTCCGCCAGAACCTTTTCGTAATCGGCCAGCTTGCGCCGGTAATCGTCGGCGATGGTGGCTATCAGCTTGTCCAGCGTCCTAGAGACAAGGGTAAGGTCCGGGGCTACAGACTCTAGCATATGCACTTTGGCTTCAATGGCACTCATGGTTCGTATCTCCTTCAGATGAATCTATCATGTTGGGTTGCATTCAGTTTATCCAGTTGCCAGCACGGCTCGCAATGCCTCCACCTCTTCCACAATCTCCGCCTCAATCGCCGCCAATTCGTCCAACAGTTCTCGCGGGTTGCGGTGTTCGACGGCGGCTTGATTGATAGGGCGATACCGCCCCGCCGAGAGGTTGAAGTCATTGGCGCGGAGTGTGGCCGCATCCGCAAACCACCACTTTTGCGGCCAGATTTGCGCAGCATTCCGTGCCATCCAGTCTAGCCAGCGTTCACTTTGGTAGCGATAGGCCGCAACTAATTCAGGTAGGTCGTCTTGCTCTATCGGTGTGTCATGGTTGGCATCGAGCTTGTAGCCGTCATTGTCCGCATGGAGGAACAGCACCCGTTCGGTATTGCCGCCTTTCCTGAAAAACAGCACGGAGGTTTTCACGCCGGAATAAGGTTGGAATACGCCCCCAGGCAGGGACAGCACCGCTTCGACGCGGTTGTTTTCGATCAGTTGACGGCGCAGTTCCTTATGGGCGGTCGTGGAGCCAAAGAGTACGCCTTCCGGCACAATCACGCCGCAACGTCCGCCACCTTCTTTTATTGATGGAGAAGGAGATTTCAGCGAGTCCATCATGTACTTCAAGAACAGCAATTCGGTTGCCGTGGACGTGCCTACTTTCACATCATCGACGATGCGATCCTTGTCCACCCGCCCCGAAAAGGGCGGATTAGCCAAAACGACATGATGACCCTCGGCAGGAAGCGACAATTCGGCGCGGCGTTCGGGGTCTAGCGTGGTCGTCAGTACATTGCGGAGTAGAATGCGGACATTGGGCAAACCGCGCAGGGTCAGGTTCATCGTGGCAAGGCGAATCATCTTCGGATCGACATCGTTTCCGAAAAAAGTGGTTGTGTGCAGCGCGGACACTTGCGCCGATGACAGGTTGTCGCCTAAACCTCGCCGTTGCACCTTGCCGTCTATGTCAACCTCCTGAATCGCCGTGGGCGAGGAATTGGTCAGCCGAATATGGTTATACGCCGCGACCAAAAAGCCCGCCGTGCCAGCGGCAGGGTCATAGACGGTTTCGCCTATTTTCGGGTCAATGATTTCGACAATGGTGCGGATGATATGGCGTGGTGTGCGGAACTGACCGAGTTCACCAGCCTGTTTGATTTGCTTTAAGACATGCTCGAACAAATCACCCTTGGTATCGGAATCGGACTGATCCAGCCGAAGGTTATCCACCAGATTGATGACTTGGGTTAATACGGTTGGCTCGTCGATGGTCAGACGCGCCCCGTGCATGAAGTTATGGGCGGACTGGTCGCCCAATTCACCGAAGAAGGCGAACACTTCATCCCGCAGGAAACGGACGAGGCTTTCGCCGGACAGCCCTTTCGCCCACACCGACCAGCGGAAGCGGTCACGCGGGATGGTCATTTGCCCTTGGCTTGGGGCGTTCAGAGGATTCTTGAGCGTCCACTCCCCCGCGAATAGGCTGGCATAGTGCTGTTTCAGCACTGGGGCTTTGATGATGTTTTCCGCGTCGATGCCCTCGACCAGATAAAAGAAGAACAGGAACGAAAGCTGTTCCGCATTGGTCACGGGGTCGGGATAACCGCCACCATAAAGATAATCGCGTATCTGGTCAATCGACCGGCGCATGTCCGGGGTTAAGGGCATGAAAGAATCCTAATTTGGGTTAATGCAGCGGAGGCCGGTCGCCCGTACTGGCTTGTTGGTTGGCCTTGGGCGAAGCGTTTGGTTTCGGAAAGACCGTTTCATTCAAATCAATCAGCAAACTATAAAGCCGGTCTTCGCCGCCGAAGACGCGCACCGCTTGCGTGTAACCGCCCATGAGGGTGAAGGGATGGAAGGCGAAATGGCCGGCGGTGAATTCGTCCCAAGTGTCGGCGTTGGCGCGAAGTTGGTTGCCGACGACGCGCAACCAACTTTCTTCGTTGGGTGTGAGGTCGTCCCGCGAGAGCAGCCAAGCCTCGAAACGTGCGCCCAATTCGGCAGCTTTTTGTTCGGAGACTTCGGGGAAAACCATGTTGCCATTTTCGTCTAGGGTGATCCACTCCCGCGTGGTCGGGTCGATATGGTCGTCAATATCGAGGGCCAGCAGACGGCGGGTTTCATATTTCTTTTTCTTTGGCGTCGCCATCACCAAGCCGCCCTCCGCCAGTTCGTCCTGGTCGCCGTGGTAGTCGCACACGCCGACGAAATCGAACATCGTAAAGCAGGGTTTGCCGGTGAACTTGCGCGTACCGCGTCCACGCATTTGTTGATAGAGGATGCTGGAACGGGTGAAGCGGGTAAACACCAGATTGACCACGGGAGGGTGATCGAAGCCTGTATCGAGCATGTTCACCGAGACGAGAATCTTGGGGTACGGCTCTTTCTTGAAACGCTTAATCATGCTCAGGCCGTCGGTCGTGTCATCGCTGCCCATGTCGGAAACGACATAATCGGCATAGGGCACTTCCGGCGATTCCTTCCTGTCGGCAAAGGCATCATCAAACATTTTTGCCAGCGTTTCGGCATGGCGTTTGTTGACGGCAAACACAATGGTTTTGCCAATGAGCGGCTTGCGCAGAACGCCCTTCCCATCCATGAAGCCTTGATCCAGCACTTGGCGGAACTCGCGCACAATGGCGCGGTTGCGTTCTGGGATGGTGAATCGCCGTTCCAAGGCGGATGGGTCTACGGTGATGGTGTCGTTGTTTCCGAACAGCTTGGCAAATTCTATCTTGGTTTCGGCATCCATGGCCGACCAATCCAATTCGTCGCGTTTGACCTCAAAGCCGCCTTCGGCGGCAGTCTTGACGGTCAACGCCTTGTAAATATGGTAAGGCACTAGAAACCCGTCACGGATTGCCTGTTTTAGTTTGTAGCTGAAGGTTGGCTTGTCCAACTCGAAAAACCGCAAGGTGTCACGCACGAAAAGCGTGTCCTCTTCGTCGTCGAGTTCTGCGCCCGAGGTGCAGGGCGTGGCGGTTAGACCTATTTGTATGCCGTCAAAATGTTTGAGTACCCCGCTCCATTTGCCGTAAATGCTACGGTGGCATTCATCGCTGATAATCAAATCGAAATACCCTGACGAATATTCGCCGTAGATGTTTATCATGCTTTGCAATGTGGTGATGGTAATCTGTTTTTCGTCCTGAAAACGACGACCGGCGCGAAGCACATAAGCCGGATAATCCGGCAGATGTTCGGAAAAGGCATCTTCGGCTTGTCTTGCCAGTGGAATGCGATCCACCAAGAATAGCACACGGGTAATGGCGTTTGCCTGAAATAGCCGCTTGATGAGGGCAATCGCCGTGCGGGTTTTGCCAGTTCCTGTCGCCATTTCGACCAGCAGCTTGCGCCGCCCTTGGATGATTTCGCGGGACAGGGTTTCAATGCAGTCGGTTTGGTAGAGATACTTTCCCCCGGCTATACGGGTATCAATCGGCACGGACAACGGGTCTTGCCGCACTTGGCGCGTGGCATAACGCCGCTCAAGGTCTTCCTGCTTGAAGAAAGTCTTTACCGGGCGAGGGAAGGCTTCGCGCTCCCATTCCCAAAACAGGATTTCCTTGCCGTTGGCAAGAAAGATATAGGGGACATTCAGTTCTCTGGCGTAGGCTATGGCTTGCTCTCTCGCCTCAATGGGATTGGTTGAAAACCGCTTGGCCTCAATGATAGCGAGAATGCGCCCATGCCGGTCACAAAGAACATAATCAGCGCGTCCAATCTTGAAGATATACTCAAAGCGAACGCTATTCTGATCGTTGATATTCCAGCCTTGGTCTTTAAGCTGCGCATCTATAATGACGCGGGAAAATGCTTCATTACTATATGTCATATTTCTGTTAAGCCCTTAGCTTCTTCGCCGAGACAATCCTATATCCCGCTGAAGCTATTTTCACTTTAATCGTCAATTCCAATGCATTTCGGCGCATTTTTTCGGCAAATTAGGCATTGTCGCATAAAACAGTGTGGCACAGCCTTAGTTGACAGATTTCCCTAATGCCAATGGCCCATTCCGGTCGCGAAAATCCGAGGGTTGCCAATCAAGCGCAAATATTTTCAACAGGCACAGAATCAAAAGACGAACGGCAAACGGCCCACTGCCATACAGTGCCGTCGCCGAACGCTTGGCAGTGAACATAGCCCAATGCCTTGGTGCTTTGCTGGACGGTGCGCCAGAAGTCATCATGATCGTCCATGATTGGAATGGGGTACATTTGCACAATAAAAACCCTCACAGGGTTTATCGAGCATCAAAGCCGTTCCCTCTCCTGATGAAGCAACATACATCAAGGCTTGTTCCCTTGTTCCCCGTAGAAACGACTATACTAAATTGTGAAAGCTACTTCATTTGCGTGGCGGTGAGGGTCATCAACCACTATTGGAATGAGTCGGTGACAGTGTTGGGGTTTAATTCATCGGTCTCATAAGCAAAGGCAACCTCGTCCAAATCAGCGCACAGAAGCCAAATATATGACAATTACACAATGAGGACAGGGCAATGGGACTTGATAACCGGGAAACTTACCGAAAATTCCTAGACGAACAAAATAGGCAATTCATCAGGCCAGCAATCCAGCCAAGCAGAAATAAAAAGGAAACTTTGGATTCAATGGGCGGGCTTGCATGGGTTTCGCTGGCGTTCGTCATTATCGGCTTCTGGCTAAATGGGGACGTGGATTTGACACAATACGCTGAAAAAATCCAATCGTTCACCCAAATTGGCACACTGGCAATCATCCCAAGCAAACCAGAACCGTTAGCGCAGCGATCACCTGCACAAACAGCCTCACCCAGACGGGTCGAACCAGTAAGAAATTACACTATACAGCCTCAAATCATCGCACACAGCAACAGCGTAGCCATGCGATTGAACGCCGAGGACAATCATCGACGAGTAATGGAAATACAGGAACGGGAAAGGAAGTGCAAATATTGGAGAACAAACGCCCTAAATTACGAAATGGAAACCGCAGATTTGAATATCCGGCAGTTTTGCCACTGAGACCAAATCCACCAAATATACGAGGCACAACATATTCTTGGCGTTGGGTAAAAACAGCCAGATTCAAATCAAAATTGCCGCATCCTAGGCTGTGCGCTTCAATCTTTCATTACCCGTTAAAAGCGCAATTGCGCGGGATTAGCCTGAGACCTTTTTGAAACTTTTCCAGTAACTCAACAATGAAAAAGCATAGTTTTGTATAATAAGTCATTTTATGTCCTTAACGCAAAACATGAACGGGGTGACACGGTGAGCGAAAACCTACACGAATTATCCGAAGCCGAACTGGCAAAACTAATTGGCAGCGCACAGAAAACCCTTCGCGATAGGCAACTCGATAAGCGCAAGGAAGTCGTCGCCGAGATTAAGCAATTGGCTGCGTCGATTGGGTACAGCGTGGAGTTGACCGAAATATCTCCTGAAAACGCCGCAGGAAGCACCAGAAAAGGCACCAAGGTTCCAGTGAAATACCGCGACCCGGAGAATCCAAAGCATCAATGGTCGGGGCGGGGTGTGCAACCTAATTGGCTGCGCGAGTTAATCGAACAGGGGAGGTCTTTGGACGAGTTCAGCGTTGCCTAGGACTGGCAGGAACAGTCAAACAACCCAAACAGCCACGATTTAGGAAGTCGTCTAGCTGGGTATGTCGGGCAACGGCTTTATTATTGCTCACGGTTCGCCCATTTTAACGGCCAGTTTCCCGGATTGCATTTCAATCCCTTGGTAGATTGTCGGCGGGAATCCGATCAACCCTAAAATGCGCGTCTGCACGGCATTCAATGCGGTCATGCAGTACCGGTCAACTTC
>CAIOOA010000299.1 GCA_903859815.1 uncultured Methylococcaceae bacterium
AGGATCAGGCCAGCGTGGGAAGTGATGTGGCGCGTCGATTGCTTCAGTTCAAATCGGGGCATGGCGGGTTGGGTGAACGGAATATGAAGATTTACGCTATTATATCAATAAGCTACATAAAGTGCGGCACGGATACAGGAATCCTTTCCAAGATTGTTTGCATCTTCAAAGCAATAATAAGCAACAAGGCCGTCATTTATCCCAGCTTGAACATTCCATTCGATCATCGAAAGTGTGACTAACCATATAAAGGCTAACCAAACTTTAATATTAATTTTTTTATGTATCATAATGTTTCATCCTTCATACAAACCAAAGCTTTGGAATCAGCTTACAATTCGCTCGCTTAACCGCCCTCGTTGGCCCACTCAAGCACATATTCTAAAGTTTGCGGATCAATGCGAAAGCCATTTTGCACCAATTGTTCGACCAGTGGCGCAAGCAAGGTAATTTGGTTATGTTTCTTTGCTCGCATGAGTATGCCGAGCGTACCTGTCATCGGGATGCCAAGCGTTTGTGCACATCTTCGTGCCGCACCATCGTCTAATATGGCTTCAAAGCCGGGGTTCGACAAGCACCAAGAAAGAACTTGGGTTTCCCCCGCGCCTAAATCCCATGCAGAGATAATATTCGCTGTTGGAACATCTAGGCGGATAAAATCCCGCCCCGCTGAAGCCAGCCAAAGCTTTGCAGGATCATGGGCAGGGCCATCCTTAATTTCGGCGGCAACGGATTGGGGAATCACGAGCTGCGTACACAAAGCCGAAAGTAAATTAAGCTGCTGAATTTTACCAAGCAGAATAGTGGGCGATGAATTGACGACCCAGGTTTTAGTCACGCTCGATTTCCTTTTGCAATTCCTCCGGTGTGGTTTGAAATGGCGAGGCATTGAACCGACTTAACGCCAACAAAAAGTCATGACGGCTCAAACCAGCAATTTCAGCAGCCTTGGCTTGGGAAATCAATTGCATTTCATACCATTTTACCGCTGCCGTGACCCGCATTTCAGAAACAAATTCGTCAGGGGTTTTGCGCAACGCGGAGAAAACAGTATCAGGGAGTTGTAAATTAACTTGAATATTCATGTCGTAATCTCTCAACTTTGGAAATCACCGCTTTACAGTGCCGTAGGGTGCGGTGAGGTGCGAACCCCATCAAAAATATATTTTGGGCTTACTCACCTGCCTCACGCAAGGCGAATTCGACCACTTTGGCGCTAAGCCAGATGCCGCGCTGCCGCATTCGCCGGATAGCTTCCGTAATGGACAAGGGATAGCCCAGGGTCTTGGCACGTAACAGTATGCCGATTGAACCCGTGACCGTCAGACCGGACAAACGCGCAAAGCGCCGTCCAACGGTTTCGTCGATAGCCACCAAGGGGAGACCCTGCTGCAAAGCCAACTGGATCACGGCGGCTTCGCCAAGATCAAGGGAATTCTGCAACAGCGAAGAAAGAGTGACAGGATGGGTTTGCTTATGCAGCCAGCCCGCACGCTCAAACTCCGGGATGGCAAAACCATCAGAGCCGCCCGCGTGGATTTCCCGGCAAACTTCCCACGGCACCCAAACGCGGCAGTACAAGATCGGTAGGATATCCAATGAACCCACCGCTGCGATCAACGCGAGAATCGGCGTGGTGTTGATAACCAATTCCTTACTATTAGGCATTGTTTAAATCAGCCAGCAATTCCTCGGCGGTCAAGTCAATCGCCGCGACGCCATAGCGATGCAGATCGAGCAGAAATTCGACCCGTTCGACACCAACTAAAGCCGCAGCCGTGCCGCTGGAAATCCGTTTCATCTCATACAGTTTCACTGCCATCGCCATGACTGCCTCACGCTCAAATTGCTCTGGTGATTGTTGCAGGGCATCTGGGAGTTTTTCGGGATAATTTAAGATCAACTGCATAGGGTTTCTCTGGTTAAGCTGTTGTTTTTTGACAAGCAGAATGGTGGGCGATGAATTGACAACCCAGGTTTTAGTCAAGCTGGATTATAACTTAACAAAGGTTCCCAAACTTAAGTTTGGGAACCCGCTAAGAGACAATTTCAAAACTATTGTGGACTGCGCGTGACCGACACTTTTGGAAATACGTCCAATATTGAGGGCAGGGAATTTCCCCCGCTCATCAACGGTACACCGTAACCGGCAGGCACTAAATAGGCCGCTATTTCCGTTGCCGATGCATCGGAGCCGCCTGTCGTGATGTTGGCCGAAAATGTACCGTCGGATTTGATCGAGGTTAATGGCGAGGCAAAGGTCGGTTTGGTCCACCACCCCGCCCCCACTTTAATATAGAGGGCGACATGATAAGCATTAGTGGATACGTTAGCCACTTTACCGACCAAAGGATTGGTGGAACCATAAGCCGGCACTGAGGTAAATTGCAGGGAGGCTGAATCGGCCCCCGAGCAACCCGTCACCGGCAACCAGGTTGACAAAGCACCGGCATCTTGCATAGCCCCGTCAGGGCCTATGTAATAGACATGGTTGTCAGCCGATGAAACCCCCAAATAGGTGTTAGTCTTTGCATAATATCGATAGGTATATACCGACCATACCAATGTAGGGGAGTTTGCCGGGCTAAAGAAGAAACCGTAGCTTTTTTCCGCCCAATCGAAAAAACAGGTGGTTTGGGGCGACACGTCAAATATGGCGCGAACCCAGTCTACATCGAAGGTATAAGACTGGTTATCTTCCGCTTTGGACGCTGGCAGTAAATTGGCATCACAGGCACTGACCCAATCACAAGAGGGGGCATAAAAATTGAGATAAAGTGCCAAAGCTTGTTGTGGAATGAATGTCGTATTTTCCCGTATCAGTTGGTTGTTGACATACCAACGCACCCGATCAGGCCACCATTCAATTCGATAATTGTTAAACTGTGTCACATCAAACGGGGAAAGGCTGCCAAACTCAGGATGCCCCTCGCCCAATGGTTCGAGATGATAAATGTTGGTTTGAACCTTATTAGGCAAATTGCTAAGCAGTTCGAAATCGATTTCGCTATGGGTTTGCGTAGCCGGGAAAAAACTATAAAGAAAGGCCCCGCCCACTAAGCCCTTGACGGGAGCGACCATACGCGCTCGTATTTCCGCGATCAAGCCAGTCCCATGCTCGGCAGCGCCTCGCGTGTGAATTTCCGACCCATAAAATGATTGACCAACCGGGTTGCCCGTCGGATTGTAAGTGTCCAATTGCAGATGAAGCAATCCGTTGGATACGTTAGGGTAACCCGCCCTCATTTGAGTTCGGCCATTAAAGGAAGCGTCACCGATTGGATAAGCCCATATTGTTTCATCAACCGAACTGCCGGTAAAATCTTCAAAAAACTGGGATTCGGCTTGAGCGTAAGGAATGCTTAGAAATAGCAGCAATAAGGCGCTGGTTAGACAAAAGACAGCTTTATGAGTAGAAGCAGCTAATAATGCGAAATTCCGAGTTACTAAATAACGGTACATAGCGAACACCCCTGCAAGTGATTCCTCTAGGCCAAAAAAAACCGGATTGACATAAGTTACCCCTGCAACAGAGGCACTCTTGGCAATCCGGCTTTCCCTTGGTCTAATCTGGCCTGCTCAGGGACCCGTGACTTTCCGTCCCCGCCTTACGAACGGGTTTGGCTTTAGGCTCAAACTGTAGACCCGGTTTCCATGAATTGTCAACAAAATATAATTTTCCGCACTTATTAAACAATATTATATAGGGTATGCTATTGATTAAAATAAAAACTTACTATTAAAACCAAGTAAATTCATCTAGCTTATTTCACTGAATCCCAAGCTCCTAATTCGTAGGTGATCTATGGACTAAATTGGTCAGTTTTTTAGCAGGTGTGTCAAGCAATTTGTGGCCCCCTTTCGCCTGTGTTGATTCGACCACCTTCCAAAACTTCAATCACGTAGACCTTGCCAGCGCCGTGTTGGTGAGTGCAAGCATGTTTCATGACTGTGTCGAATATCACTTCAACCATGGCATCTGTAGCAAAAATCTCGACCCTCTTTTTCGCCAAGAAAGGGGTGTAATCTTGGTTTCCTGTCACTTTCTCACGTCCAAACCCTTCGCAATTCGAAACGCTCATACCGGGGAAGTTAGGTATCTCCAACAGCGCCTGCGTGAGCTTAGGCAGCATGAACGGTTGGATGTATGCGCGAATTTCTTTCATGGTTGCACCTAAGCAGTTGGGTTGTCCTCAAAGTTCCTGTACAAAGCTGGCAGCATGGTCAAGGTCAGCAGGGTGGCGCTGATTAGACCCCCTATAATGACCACCGCAAAGGGTTTGGCGGTTTCCGATCCGACACTGGTGGAAACAGCCGCCGGGATCAAACCCAGCATGGCCATCAATGCCGTCATGACCACTGGGCGTAGTCGACTCACTGAGCCATTGATAATAGCCGCATTAAGGGTTTGCCCTTCGCGGCGAAACTGATTGATCTGCGATATCAAGATAACACCATTCTGCACCGCTATGCCGAAAAGTGCAATAAAACCAACGGCGGCGGAAACGCTAAGATGGATTCCGGTCACCAGCAATGCCACTAAACCGCCAATCAAGGCAAACGGAACGTTCATGACAATCAGCGTGGCGTTTTTCATGGAATGGAAAGCCCAAAACAATAGCACAAAGATTAATGCCAAACTGATAGGCACGATGACAAAAAGCCGTTTCATGGCGCGTTGCTGATTTTCAAATTGACCACTCCAAAAAATGCGATAGCCAGGAGGCAAAACCACTTGACTGGCCACTTTTTCTTGGGCTTCTGCGACAAAGCTGCCTTGGTCACGGTCTATCAAGTTGCACTTAATGGCGATTCTTCGCATATTGTCTTCACGGCTAATGCGAGAAGCACCCTGATCTACCTTGATCTCCGCCAGTTGTGCCAAGGGAATTCGGCTACCATCGGGGGCAGGAACCAACAGGTCCTCAATCACGCCCAAGGAATCACGGGCATCCTCCCTAAGCCGTACATTGATGTCAAACCGCCGTTCACCTTCCAGCATGTGTGAGGCTGGCTTGCCGCCAATCGCAGTTTCGATAATATCTTCCACATCCTTTACGTTGATGCCGTGACGAGCAATCCTCGCCCGGTCAATGTCGATCACCACTTGGGCTAAGCCGGACTGCTGTTCGGCCGCCACGTCGGTGGCTCCCCGGGTATTCTTTAAGATGCGGGTGATTTGATTGGCTTTTTCTTGCAGCACTTTCAAGTCTTCGCCAAAGATTTTTATTGCGATTTCACCTTTTACACCTGAAATGGCTTCCTCAACGTTGTCTTGGATGACTTGGGAAAAGTTGAATTGCAAACCGGGGAAAACGGCCAACTTTTCTTGCATGGCTTCGACCATTTTATCTTTGCTGGGATAGCGCCAAGTGCTTTTGTCCTTCAGGTCAATCAATACTTCCAAGTTGTTGAAGCCTTTGGGATCGGTGCCATCTTCCGGTCGCCCTAATTGAGTCAAAACCGACTTGGCTTCTGGGAATTTGGTCAGCCTACCCCGGATATCGCGTTCAAGTTCCTTGGCTTTAGTGAGTGATACCGGCGTGGGTAACGTAATGGTGAGCCAAATATTGCCTTCGTCCAACTTGGGCATGAATTCGGTGCCGATGAAGTGGGCCGAGCCAATCGATAGCGCCAAGGCAGCGACCGCGCCAGCAAACATTTTCATTGGGTTTCTTAAGATGACTACCAAAACCGACTTGTAGACCTTTTCCATCCAATGCACCAAGGGATTGTGTGCCTCGGTCAGCTTCGGTCCAAGCATATAGCTCAATAAAACAGGCACTAAAGTAAGGCTAAGAATTAGCGAGCCTAACAATGCGAAGCTTAGTGTGTAAGCCATTGGGGAAAAAATTTTGGCCTCCACCCGTTGGAAAGTAAAAATCGGCAAAAAGGCGGTGATGATAATCGCCTTGGAAAACAGAATAGGACGGCCAAGCTCAGACGCGGTAATCAGCATGGATTGCCGCATGTGAGGGATACTGGCCTGCTGGCTCATATCCAAAGTCACCTTGACCATGATTGCCTCGACTAGTACGACGGCACTATCGACAATGATGCCAAAGTCTATTGCGCCTAGGGAAATCAAATTGGCAGAGATATGCTGTATGTCGATCAATATGAAAGCAAAAAGCAACGACAAAGGGATGACGAGAATGACGACTAACGATGCCCACGCCCGGCGCAGAAATATCATCAATATCAACAGAATCAGGCCAGCCCCTTCAAGCATGTTATGCATGACGGTTTTGACCGTGTGATTCACCAACTCCGTCCGGTCATAAATAGGCACAATTTTCACGCCAGGAGGTAGTCCAAAAGAATTCAAATCCTTGATTTTTTCTTTAACACCTCCCAAGACTTGCAAGGCATCGCGCCCTTTAACGAGCAGCACCACGCCTTCAACCACATCATCCATTTGATTGAAACCGACGATGCCACTGCGTGGTTGCGGGCCCACGCCAATATCGGCAATATTTTTGACGAACACTGGGGTTCCGTTGCGACTGGCAACGATGATGTCGCCAATTTCATCGGCGGTTTTAAGCAGTCCCGCACCACGCACCACCAGCGCTTCATAACCATGTTCGATGTAACCCCCGCCAATATTAGCGTTATTGTTTGCGATGGCTTGATACACATCTTGCAAACTGAGTCTGTAATTTTTTAGTTTGTTCGGGTCTATCTTGACTTGATATTGTTTGACCCCACCTCCAAATGCCACCACATCGGCCACACCTTGGACCGAGCGTAGGCGGCGTTCCACCACCCAGTCCTGCAAGGCGCGCTGTTCGACCAGTGGCATTGTTGGCGCTTCGATACGATAGCGGTAAATTTCACCGACACCCGTGGACAATGGGCCTAGAACCGGGTCTGTGTCTGATGGGAGGCTGACGGCACGTAAGCGCTCCAACACCTGTTGACGGGAAAAATAATCTTCGGCATCGTCGTCAAAAATCAGGGTAACCACAGACAGCCCAAAAATAGACACGGATCGCATGTTGGTTAAATGTGGCAAGCCATTCATTTCCTTTTCAATGGGAAGGGTGACCAGCTTCTCAACCTCCTCCGGGGCTTGTCCAGGGAACTGGGTGACTACTTGCACGAAGACATTTTGCACATCGGGAAATGCCTGAACGGGCATACGCTCGAATGAAACTATGCCCGCCACGGCGAGGAACACCGCCGCACCCATGATTAACAATCTTTGTTGAAGACAGAAGGCAATGATTCGATGAATCATTGATTAGTCTCTCCATTGCCATCTTGTTCGGCGTCTTCCTCAGTACGCAAAAGCAAGGCCCCATGCACAACTAGGCGTTCGCCGGGCTTCAACCCATCGGTAATGACGGCTTTGTCTTTCAGGCGCAGGCCAACTTTAACCGGCCTTTTTAGATAGTGATAGTCGTCAAGGGCGACGAAAACCCAATCTGACTCCCCCTCGGTGAACAGCGAATTCAAGGGAATGACGATGCCTTGATCCTTAGGGCCACTCAGAATTTCCACCATGGCGTACATTGCAGGCAATAACTTTTTTTGCGGATTGGGCAATACACACCTCACTTTTACTGTGCGTGTATTTTCGTCGACAACCCTGCTTATGAAATCGACGGTTCCCGGAAAGTTTTGATCGGGATAGGCTTGAACCTTGACCGAGACTTGTTGGCCCAAGCGAATCAGCCCAATGTCTTTCTCGAAAATATCCATCAATACCCACAGATGGCTGAGATCGGACAATACAAACAAAGGGGCAGGCAGGTCGGGACGCACCTCCATGCCGGGATTGATATTGCGTTCGGTCACTTCACCTGAAATGGGTGCCAGTAAGGCAAATTGGTTACCCGAATTTATCCCCTTCACTCCAAGGTTGGCGAGTTTTAAACGTGCGCGCTCGGTCTCGCCTTTGGCCCGTTGCAAATCATCTTGGGCTTGGTCGAAGTCTTTGCGGGCAGCCACCCCGTGTTCAAACAGTTCTTGTTGGCGTTTGAAAGTGCGTTCGGCTAAATTCTGGTCGGCTAATGCTTTAACATAGTCCGATTGTGCCTGGCCCAAGTCGGGGCTATCCAGTATTGCCAAGGCTTGTCCGGCTTTGTAATAAGAGCCTAGGCGCGCAATTTGTCCGGTTACGCGACCACTAATCGGCGAGGATACTCTGACCGTTCGAGTTTCGTCATAGACGACATTACCCGTCACTGGGTCCAGCAATGGCCTGACGCTCAACTCGACTATAGCCTCCTGTATGTAACTACGTTTGGGTGAATTGGGGCTGAGCAACACTTCATCTTTTGGAATGGAGGGATGGGTAGGTTTTTTTTCCTCTGTTTGCTGCTGGCAAGCCAACATCATCAGACAAACCAATACCATGGCTAGGTGCTTAGTATGGGGGTTAGCGAACAACATTATTTTTCTTCTCCCAGTGCCATGAGCAAATCCGCCCAAGCATTGCTGCGATTGGCTAAGGCTGTGTAATAGTCAAGCATCATTGCTTTGTAATTGCGCTCGGCATCAATCAAGTCGAGTAAGCCGACTGCCCCTTTCTGATAGGCAAACTCTTGGGCACTGCGCATTTTCTCGATGCGCTCCAATACTGATTGTTCAAAACGCCTGGCAATAGCATCGGCACTTTTCCAAGACGAAAGGGCTTTGGTGATATCGGCCCTGATGTTTTGTTCGGTCTGGCGTAGATTTATCTCAGCGTTATTCAAAGTGACATTGGCCTTGGCTATTTCGCCCTCTTGTCGATAAAAGATGGGCAAGGGTACGCTAAAACCAATTTGGCCTGTATTGCTAAAATAGTTTCCCGGGTCGCGGAGAAAAGCTGCATTGACTGTCACATCGGGATAAACCAATCGACGAGCCAATTCTAAGAATTTACCGGCTTGATCGATGCGTATTTTTGCGGCTCGGAAATCGGGTCGGTTTTCCAATGCCTTTTGTGTCAAGCTTTCTTCTTTTGAAGATTCATCGTTTAGATTTGCCTTAGGCCATGCATCGACCGCAGTCAATGTATAACTATTCTCAGGCCAGCCCAGCAATAGCAACAAGTCGGTGCGGGCTTGTTTCATCGCGGTTTCGGCACGGTCCAAGTCGGCTTGGGCCTTCAAGCTTTCCACTTCAATTCGGGTGAAATCAGTTTCAGAAATATCCCCCACTCGGAGGCGGATGGCGTTGGCATCCTTGATTTGATCGTATCGTTCTAGGTTGTCCTTAGCCACCTCTAAAGTTTTTTGCGTCAACAATAACCCATAAAAGGCATGTCTGACAGCATTGGATAATGTGCGAGTGACATCCAGCAAGTCGAACTCCGAGGCTTCCGTGCCCAGTTCTGCGCCCTCCATGCGCAATCCTCGTTTACCGGCGGTTTCAATCAACTGTTGAATCATCGGAGAAAATGCAGGAAGAAAACGGGTGTTTCCGTTTTTGCTCATCTGATTGCTAAGCTCGTAAACAGATAAGCTAAACACCGGATTCGGAATTGCCGATGCAATGATTTCTTCAGCGCGTGACTGATCCACATTAAACTTAGCCGCGATCAAGCCAAGGTTACGTTGGAAAAACAGTGCAATGGCTTGCTCCTCAGTTAAGTTTATAGCATCTGTATTGAGTGGTTGAGCCAATGCAGTAAAGCTCAGGAGCGCCATACTCAAGCAAATAGCTTTAACTTTCATCATCTTTGTAAGTTTTCTGGAATTGGCTTAAGTGGATTATCAGAATATCTGTCTAATATACGCCCTTGAAAAATAGACACGAGGGTCTTTTGACCCATTTTTCTGTAATTCAAAATTTTGTATGGCCCCGCCTAAACCTAATAAACCTGATAGAGGTTCTGCAGCTATGAGTTCAGGAACCACATAAATTTCAGTGCCATGCCAAGGTTTAACTGCCAAAAATAAAGTGACGGTTCCCGTATAACTACGCTCAGCCAATGGCAATAATGAATTAGTACTCCCATTCAAATTAGTATATAAAACAGGAAAGGTTTCTTTCCAGCTAGCAATATAAGTAGTGTCCATAAGCATTCCAAAATTCTTCTTTTAGGTCGTGCAAGCCTTGGTGAGCGAGCCAATTCATGACATCGCTTTCGTCTTCTTCTCGTGGGGCAGATTCTGCCACGTTGGCATTCAGGTTGAATGATGCGATCGAGGTGATAAATAAAGTAATGAATAGCAAAAAACGCATAAAATCCTAGAGTTTGGCATCTTTGCAAACATTAATACTGGTTTTAATATGTCCTTAGCTTATAATATGTGAACCAACATGCAAGCCAGCTTAATTACTAGTTTGTTTCTCGATTGTGATATTGACAAAATCCAATCATATAGACATACTAATGAAAGTAAGATACATTATTTTATTTCAGTGATATGATAACTAAGTGAAGCTTTGGCCAAAGATTGCTTTTTATGCTGGCGACAATTAGCTGTTTGTTCAGTGTTGCATTTACTTATCTGATCTTGATTGAGTGGTCTTTACAAGCAATGCACATGCCACATCAAACACATTATGGCTTTGCTTTAAAACCGCATAGCATTATGAAATATAAGAATAAAATTTCTTTGTACGACTTGGCTTAATTTGAGCTTCCGTCAGCTCAAGGAAGAAGGTTGATTGGAACCACAGCAAGTGGTTGAAATGCACCATGACTTAGATGTAAAAACAAACTAAACACGGGGTTGACGTTAAAATTTGATAATGTCACCCGTATTTTCACTTGAATGTCTTTTCGGAAAACTTTATGGATCACACTTTTTTAGATGCGCTCATCCTTGGCATTGTCGAGGGGCTTACTGAATTTCTCCCTGTTTCAAGCACAGGCCACTTGATCTTGGTGGGTGATTTGCTTGGGTTTAACAGCGAAAAAGGCAAGTTGTTTGAGATAGTCATCCAGTCGGGTGCTATTTTGGCAATATGCTGGGAATATAGGGCCAAAATTATGAGCGTGTTGTCTGGGTTGCCCAGAGAAAAAAAGGCTCAGCGGTTTGCAATTAATTTGTTGATTGCGTTTGCCCCTCTAGCCGTCTTGGGGTTGATTTTTGGTAAGATACTGAAGGCTCATTTATTCGCTCCCATCCCAGTGGCGTTGGCCTTCATTGTGGGTGCCTTCTTCATTATCTGGGCGGAAAGGCGTGATCACGTCGTCCGCATTCATGATGTGGATGATCTCACTTGGCAAGATGCACTGAAGTTAGGGTTTGCGCAAGCCTTCGCTCTTATTCCCGGGACATCGCGCTCCGGTGCCACTATTATTGGCGGTTTGTTTTTTGGATTGTCCCGCAAAGCAGCGACCGAGTTTTCGTTTTTCCTTGCCATCCCCACCTTGTTCGCGGCCACTTTTTATGATTTATATAAACACCGTGATATGCTTTCCTCCAATGACTTGGGGATGATAGCGGTGGGCTTTCTGGCGGCTTTCGTGAGTGCTTTAATCGCAGTTAAAGGTTTGTTGCGTTATATTGCCAGCCATGACTTCACATTTTTTGCCTATTATCGAATAGTCTTCGGTATTCTCGTATTAATAACCGCTTATTCGGGTTTGGTGAACTGGACGGCGCAATAGTCAGGGAGCTTTGCAATGGAATGAGGTAACGGGGTTGCGCTCGCTCACCGTCACCTCAGCCATATCAGTTACTTAAATGCGCAACCTTCGGTCGTTTATTGGCATCCTGACTTGGTTAGCCAATTGGCAAACGTGCCCTGATCTTGCAATATCCCGTCAGAACTCATGGAGTAGATATGATGATCCGACATGGACACGCCCAAATAACTTTTTGTTGAAGGATAGAAACGATAGGTAAAGCCAGCACCCACTTTCGTGAAAGATCCGACTGGGGCGAAAGCCTTGGAGTAATTTCCTTCAGCCCAATTGAAGAGGCATTCAGTATTGGGGTAGTTTTTGAAGTTGTTGACAATGGTCCGTCCTCCCGAAATCACCAAATCGGGATATTCTAACAGTTTGAATTTCTCAAAAGGATTACCCCGCACGGCGATTATGTCTGCCGGTGCGCCAGGTGTCAAAGTACCTAGGCCAGTAATGCCTAGTCGCTCGCCAGCCTTGGATGTTGCCGATTTAATGACGTTGACAACGTCGTTAAAATCGATGGAAGCCCCGCTAGTCAAATGCAGTATCATATGCAATTCCTCGCCGTTTATTCCCCAAGGCACATTGTCGTGGCCTATTTCAGAGCCATAGATGAATTGTGATTTTGAATTGGGGTTTTGCGCCATTATTTCTGTCAGCTTATGGGTGTTGGAATGGATGCCCAATCCGTTTCCATTGACGCAAGAGCCAAGCGTATCAATCGTCGTTACGAAAGTGACCCCTTGCTGAACCGCTTGCTGCAATAAAGAATCGTCAATGGCTGCGCAAGGCATATGGGCGAATTCATCAATGCCCCCAGCCAAAGCGCGTTTAAAGCCTTCATTCTCGCCGACATGAGCGATGACCCGCTTGCCAAGGGAATGGGCTTTGGTCACAATCGCGTTCACTATGTCCTGAGGCAGCAATTTCCACGGTGCTGCTGGAACGGGTTGGTCGCCATGCGGTTGCATCCATGGTGCGCCCGGTTCGCCGCCAGGTTCCAATGCAATCTTGATGGCCGTCGCCCCGCCCTGGACTATGTCACTCACAACTTTTTCCGCCTCTGCGGCTGAGGAAACCGGAATGCCAATCTTATCGTACCCGCCGACTCCTCCGCCAAACACGTTAAGCGGGTATCCGCCGGGGGCTTGGATAATCGGTCCCGCACTCAATAATCGCAAAGTGCCTTGGCCTCCTTCCACTTCCATCAACGGACCGCCAGTGTCTTGTACGGTTGTGATGCCATGCTCAAGTACTTTGTCCTTGCGGACGTTTTGGAATGTGACATGAGCATGCGATTCGATAAATCCAGGCATTAGGGTCGCTTCACCCAAATCGTAACGATTACCGCAGAGAAGGCTCAGATTAGCGGGCGAGTCAACTTTGCTAATTTTGTTGCCTTCGATCAATACGGCCAAGTTCTCTTGGGGAAAGTTGATACCGTCGAATAATCTTGCAGCGGTCAGGATGAGGCAACTTGGAGGGTTGGGTATCGGAGTTCCCGACAGATCCGTATGTGTTTCGCCCTCATGAGCGAATGTCTCAAAGGCCGCCCCCTGGCTCAATAGCATGGATAGCACCAACAAGTGGGGGTTTCGCCAGAAACTTCGTTTTTTCATTATTTCTCTCTTTTTCCTAAGTTTTGATTTAAGTTGTCACTGTGAGTGACAATAACTGAACCATCAACAGTTCAGTGACCTTGTCGGACAGTGGGTAGTTTGCCCGAATGATCCTTTACGTCAAAATTCGTGCCAAGAGTGAAAAATCAGAGTGTAAGGGGATGATATCCCCAAATTAGAAGGTGTGGAGCCAAAGTTATTTGTTAAATGTGTGTGATATGACAAAGCTTTAAGAGTCATATGACACATTCCCTAAGAAGGTGGAAAATTCGGCAAGGCTATTGCTTATAACTATCGCCCACAGGGCTTTTCCTTACTTTGCCCTGCGTGTCTTTACCATGACGCAAGCCCCGGCAACATAGTTGAGACCATTGTCTTGCAGGAACTCCAATACTTCAGGGCTTTCCGCGCCGGGTTGTAGCCAAAGATGCGTGATGCCAAGTTTAAGGCATTCCAGAGCCACGGTTAATGTCACTTCAGGGGGCACGACCAGATTGACAATGTCAGGGGTTTCTGGAAGGGATTGGAGATTGGGGTAGGACGGGTCGCCATCAATGGTTTTTCTGTTGGGATTGACGGGAAAAACACGATAACCCTTCCGTTTCAAGTCACGGAAAATATCATGGCCAAATTTCTCTGGGTTATCGGATGCTCCGACGACGGCAATAATGATGCCCGGCTCGCTCAATAATTCGAGGGTTGTGAGTGTCATAGGATTGATGCTTGCTTAAATTGCGATTATTCCATTGTATAACGCTTTTCTTCTGCATAATATTCGGGAAACCCCACAGCCGCCTTCAATTCTTCAAAGTCAAGCCCATGGCGGGGTTGCAGCCCGTTTTTCAAGTCGCTCAACGCTTCCCGCATGGCATGAATGGATGCGCTGAGCAAGGTCAGGGGGTAGACCGCTATTTTATATCCCATCGCCTCCAGTTCTGGGATTGGCAGCAATGGCGTCTTACCGTGTTCAATCAAATTCGCCATTTTGGGTCCTTTGACCGACTGGCAGTACAATCGCATTTCAGCTAGGCTCAACGGGGCCTCTAAAAAACTGATGTCCGCACCGATGTCGCGGAAAAGCTGGCAGCGCTCGATGGCTTCTTGTAAACCATGGGTGGCGCGGGCATCCGTGCGGGCCATAATCAGAATGTCGACACCGGCATTACGGGCATCGACGGCGGACTGAATGCGGGTGATTGCTTCGTCGCGCCCGACCACAGCTTTGCCTTGAGTATGGCCGCAACGCTTCGGGCTAATTTGGTCTTCAATCATAATGCAGGCAAACCCGGCTTGGGCATAGCCTTGGACGGTGCGCCTGACATTAATGGCATTGCCGAAGCCAGTGTCGCCGTCGCCAAACACCGGGATATTCACAGCTTGGCAAATGTTGCGCCCCTGCTCGACCAATTCCCCATAAGAAATCAAACCCGTGTCGGGCAATCCCAAGCGGGCGGCTGAAACGGCAAAACCGCTCATGAATGTGGATGCAAAGCCCATCCATTCGGCTTGCTTCGCTGAAATCGCGTCATGACATCCAGCCATCAGTAAAATGCCAGGTTGCGCCAACAGTCTCCTCAGCTTTTCTGCGGATGAAGTCATGGGTTTGGCTCAGAGGTGCGGGTCAACATAAGCTGGCTATGTGGAGGTCATGGTGTATTGCGTCAAGGAGGGCAATGCAGGTAAAAAATAGTGGTTTGCATCCCAGTGCTGAACAATGTGCCCAGAGCATGGATATGACAGCCCTTGGCAGATTTATAGTACTTCGTTCAGTTGCATTTTGCAAAGATTTTACTTGTGTATTCATCATTTTTCCTGTAGTGTTTGTATCGGTGTATAGATGTCCGCGCCAAGCATGCCAGTGTGGTTTCTGTTTATCATTTGAAACATTCTTGCTCCAACTGCCCGCTTTCCATTCGATACTCCATGTTACTCCAACCGTTTATTTCGTAGGCGAGTTGGATTGTTTAGCGCATAGCGCGTACTTTTTTTAGAGATTCAATATGTCGTCACAGGTACAAAAAGGAACCGTAAAATGGTTCAACGAGAGCAAAGGATTTGGTTTTATTCAGCGGGATAATGGCAGCGATTTGTTTGTGCATTTTCGCTCCATTCAAGGTAAAGGATTCAAGACCTTGGCTGAAGGACAAGCGGTAAGCTTTAACGAAGTGAGTGGTCAAAAAGGTCCTCAGGCGGAAAACGTCGTTATCCTGTGATCCAAGCAGGTCTGCGTGCGTAATTTAAGCCAAGCCGTCCAAACGGCTTGGCTTAACCCTTCGTCCAGTGCGCCTCGGCGCATCATTCTCACCAACCCAGTCACTATCTTTTAAGGAGTGCCAACCTATGTTGACGCTTTTTGTTCGTGGTTTGCCCCCAAGCACAACCGAAGCTAGTCTAAACGAGTTGTTTGGCGGCTATGGTAAAGTTTTTGATCTTAAGTTAAGCCGGGATCTATTCACCGGCAAGGCGCGTGGCATTGCCACTGTCAATATGGAGGGTCATGAGGCCCGTTCTGCAATCTCTGGCTTGGATGGCAGTGATTTTCAAGGCAACACGATTTATGTTGCTTTGGACAAAGGCAGCAGCAAAAATGGGCGTGGTCGCCGTTAATTCAGACTCCATTCCCACCATGAAACGGAATCTATGAATACGGAAGTGATGCTAGCAAGTTTTCGGGATGCCTTGGAATGTTTTTTGCCTATAAAGAGTTTCCAAGGCAATACCTTAAACTGGCTGGCAGACAAAATCTAAGGGCGATGTCATTAAATACAACCAACCATCACCCACTCACCCTCAAGCCACCACCTGCAATTGGTGAAAGGCGCATCCTACGCATACCTCCCAAAATAATATGAATCTTACCGATCTCAAGCGCAAACCCGTTTCCGAGCTCGTCGACATTGCCGAATCCTTAAAAATCGAGGGCGTGGCTCGTAGCCGCAAGCAAGAATTGATTTTTTCCATCCTCAAAAAACAGGCAAAAAGTGGCGAAGACATTTTTGGCGATGGGGTGTTGGAAATTCTGCCGGATGGCTTTGGATTTTTACGCTCGGCTGACTGGTCTTATTTGGCTGGACCTGACGACATTTATGTATCGCCCAGCCAGATACGCCGGTTTAGTTTACATTCCGGCGACACCATCTCGGGCAAAATCAGTCCGCCGAAGGAAGGGGACCGCTATTTTTCCCTGCTCAAGGTTGAGCAAATCAATTACGAACCTCCCGAGAATTCCAAGCACAAAATACTTTTTTCCAACCTGACCCCCTTATTTCCGCATGAGCGTTTTGTGCTTGAGCTGAGTAACGGTACGACGGAAGATTTGACCGGGCGCATGATCGATCTGGTCGCCCCCATCGGCAAAGGCCAGCGTGGCTTGATCGTATCCCCGCCGAAAGCGGGCAAGACTATGATCTTGCAAAATATCGCCCATTGCATTTCGGAAAAATACCCCGAATGTTATCTGATTGTGCTGCTGATCGACGAACGGCCCGAAGAAGTCACTGAAATGCAACGCAGCGTGAAAGGGGAGGTGGTGTCCAGCACCTTCGACGAACCGCCAACCCGCCATGTGCAAGTGGCAGAAATGGCGATAGAAAAAGCCAAGCATTTGGTTGAACATAAACATGATGTCGTCGTATTGCTAGATTCGATCACCCGCCTAGCCCGTGCTTATAACACTATCGTTCCGTCTTCCGGCAAGATATTGACCGGCGGTGTCGATGCGAATGCACTGGAACGCCCGAAACGATTCTTCGGGGCGGCCCGCAACATTGAAGAAGGTGGCAGCCTGACCATCCTCGCGACGGCACTCGTCGACACGGGTTCGCGCATGGACGAAGTGATTTATGAAGAATTCAAAGGAACTGGTAACATGGAATTGCATCTGGAGAGAAAGATTGCCGAACGCCGGGTTTACCCTGCCATCAACATTAACCGCTCAGGCACGCGCCGCGAAGAATACATCGTGCCCAAGGAAGAATTGCAAATGTCCTGGATACTACGGCGCATACTGCAACCCATGGACGAAGTGGCAGCGAGCGAATTTCTTTTGGGTAAACTAAAGGACAGCAAATCCAATGCAGAGTTTTTTGCGAATATGAAGCGATAAGCCAACAATGCATTGGAACAGCAAACAAGCTTGAAACAGTTTGCCGAATCTTTGGCCTTAGTTTGGAATGTCAAGGTTTACCTTGTCTCGATGCGATATAAAGTGGCTTTGGAGTGCAAGGCTTGCCTTGCAAGGGCATGTTCAGGCAAGCTTACACACCCGACATAATTTCAAATCTATTAAGAGTTCGTATGCGTTTCTTTTCATCACACCCCTTGACTTGCCAAGCCAGCTTTGACATTCTAAAAATGTCTGACATCAGTATAGATGAGATTCATAATTAAACCAAAAAGTTAAAAGGTTATTTTTCAGCCCATTTCAGAGTCCTCCAATGCTAATCATACCCAAAGCTAAACGGCATTCTATGGTTCTGGACAATCGCAAGTTGCTGATCCATGAAATCGAAAGGCATCTTGCCGAGTTTCGCCCTGATATCTTGCCCCTTTATTCCCGGTCTTATCTGCGTTGGCTTATCAATGACAGCATAGAACTTGCCCGACCCTTCAACATTGACGACGCCCAAATGATGCGCCTGTTTGTCCGCTTGCGTTGGGAAATTGCCCCCGGCTTTTTCAAACAACCACAAATTGCCCAAGTCCTTTCTCAAACCAACCGTCCCTCGGAGCAACGCTTCGCAGAACTGGCCAGCCCAGCTTATGCCAGTGCTTGGGAAGATGCACGAAAATTCAATGGGGCGAGGGAATGGCGTGAACATTTTTGGATATTGGAAGCATGACAGACACTTACATCATGAAACCCTAGCTTTTGCCGTATTGGTGTCACTTGAAACTGCCCGGTCAAGGGTTGCAACGGATATCAAGAATGTGTGTTTTTACATCCAGCTTGGTCACTGCTTTCACAGCCCAACCCGCTTGCGCAAGCGGCGGAAGCTAAGTTGGTCAAAACCCGCCTCAGGGCCCAAATCCGCAAGAAGCTGGTCGTATTGGTGTTTGCCCATGGGGATAGTTTTCAACATATTCAGATAATTGCCAATGGCGAGTTTCAGGGTGGGATGGTCATGCCCGGACTCGCGGGTAAGCTTGAGGAAGATGACCAGTTGGCGGCGCATGAGTGCGATAGCCTCGTCCTGCCGCTTTAGGCTTTCCACTAATTGGGACAGGTTGTTCAGCACGACAGCGACTTCTTCAGAGTCGGGACCCAAATTGTGTTCGTTGATGGCCAAGGCCCGTCGCATCAAGGGTTCCGCCTCTTCCAGCCGGTTGGTGTCGGCCAGCACAAGGGCGAGATTGTTAAGCGCAATGGCGATTTTTCCGTCATCTGGCCCGAAGCATTTTTCCTCAATAGCCAATGCCCGCCACATCAAAGGCTCCGCTTCTGCAAAACGCTTATCGGATTGATAATAATAAGCGACGCTGTGCAGGTCACGCGCCACATTCGGATGTTCCGGGCCTAGGGTTTTCTCGTCAATGTACAATGCGCGACGCATGACCATTTCGGCTTCGGCGGGCCGGTTAGTGTTCTGCAATAAAATGGCGAGGTTGTTCAGGTGGTCGGAAACTTTGGGATGTTCCAGCCCATGATAGGATTCCTCGATGCTGATTAACGTGCGCAATAATGGCTCAGCTTCAGCGAGCCTAGGTACATTGAACAACATGGCGACAAGGTCGGTCAAGACAGGGGCCAATAGAGGGTCATTCGGTGGCAAAATTTCCCCGGCAACCGCCAGTGCCCTTTTTACTAAGGCTTCGCCTTCTTCCCTGCGTCCGAGTTCGTAAATCAACTTGCCCAGCAGACTCAGCCCGTGGAATAAAAATCGACGATGTTTTCCATCTTGGCCTTCAACGATGCCGAGCAATCGCCATAGCAAGGGTTCCGCTTCGGCTCCCTTGCCGGCAACTATCATGACATTGGCAAGATTATACAGGCGGGGGGCTAATTCTGGATGGTCTGGCCCTAGGTCTTTTTCGGTGATCTTCAATGCCCTGTTCATAATACCTTCGGCTCCGACCAACTCCCCTTTGACCAGCATCAATTGACCTACATTATTCGATAAATGCGCAGTGGGATTGGCAATCTCAGCATACCAGGCATATCCTAGGATTTGGGTGGCGTGGTCTACCATAGGTTCCCAAATCGACCAGGATTGTTGGATCTGTGGATTGACGAAGGTTGCGCCATACACCAAATCCAAAGCAGCCTGCAAGCTATCTAAACGGCTTTCCAAAGGTTGCCGCTGCCGGGTGATTAATAACACCGACGGGTGTAGCTTGCCTTCATTCGGAAACAGGCTTTCCCCTGCGGGTTGCAGCAAACCATAGCCACGCAATTCGGCAAGGGCCATGCCCATGTCCGCCTGCCCGTCGCCGGACAATAGCTGAAGAATTTCATTCGGAGTGGGGAAATCGGCGGTGTTGCGCTGCAACATCTCGGTTCCCGCTTGCCTGTTGAATAGAAAACGGGGAAAGGGATCTACATCCAACCAGGAAAGCATGTAAAGCAATGCTTGGGCGGCTGGCGTTAAGATGTCAAAACTCAGTTTCCAAGCGACGGCCACTTGGCGGTAGTATTCCAAATCATAACCGTCGACCCAATCCGCCACCTCTGGCTCCTCCCTCTGCCATCGGTCTATATATTCGCCGAACGACAAACCGTGGATGCCTATGCAAGCCGTCGCCAATTCTAGCGCCAAGGGGATGGTGTTTGTCGCTTTGGCTAGTATCTCTGCTTTTTCAATGTCATCGGCATAGGTTTTGCGTTTTCCTTCCGTGCGTTCCATCAGATAGTCCACGGCCTGAGCGATTTCGGGCTGCTGTATACGGGCGAAACTGAAAAATTTGTCTCGCCAATCGTAATCATAAGTGGTGACGATCATGTGGCCGCCCCACAGGCTGGTCAGGCATTCCTTGACAATTTTCTTGGATTCATCACAGTCCGAGCCATCGACAATCAATAGCCAGCCAGCGTGAGCCGGATCAACCAACCAACGCAATACCTGTTGGAAGCGGGAGTATTCATCGGTTGATTCCGGGGTTATGCCGAGCAGAGGACAAAGATAGGCCATTTTGTCAATAAAACCCCACACAGATTCCGCGGTGACGAAAAGCAAGGCGGTGTAGCGGTCGGCCCTACTCCAAGCATACTCAACAACCGCCCGCGTTTTTCCTATCCCCCTTCCCCCAAAAACGGTAAGGCGGGTGCAGGGAGCGGGCGGTTCCCCTAAGGTCTGCTGGAAATAGTAATCGACCATGTCACAGAATATTTCCGGCTCTTTGAAAGTCTCGCCCAAAGACGGGTAAGGCAAGTTAATTGGCTTGCCGACAAGTACTGAAGCTTGTTCATTGTCTTTATTCGACCCGTAGGTATTGGGCGAAAAATCATTTTCATCAGCGTTCATCACTATTCTCAAGGAATCTATAGTTTGCAAAATGTTAAGTGTTTGCCGACCTTGCCTACTTAATCCCTCCGCCAAGTCGTCCCTTGCTTGGAATCTTCCAAGATTATGCCATTTGATTTTAATTCGTCGCGTATCCGGTCAGATTCGGCCCAGTTTTTCGCTTTTCGGGCTTCCAGTCTTTGTTGAATCAAGGCTTCAATGGCTTCTGCGCTCAATCCGTCATCAGTGGACCCACGTAGAAAATCTTCTGGGTTTTCTTCCAACAGGCCAATCACCGATGCCAATGATTTTAACAATCTTGCCAAATCCAAAGCAGCCGCTTCATCGGTGGTTTTTTGGCGGTTGATTTCACGAGCTAAGTCAAACAATACCGAAATGGCTTGCGGGGTATTGAAGTCGTCTTGCATGGCTTCTTCAAATCGGGATTGAAAACCTTTCGCCACATGGGTAAGGGCGGGTTCTGAACCCGACTCTACAGGAAGCACATTAGAAATGTCCAAACCCCTCAATGCCGTATAAAGTCTCGTCAATGCCGCATGGGCTTCGTCCAAATTCTCGTCGCAATAATTCAACGGACTGCGATAATGGCTGTTGAGGATGAAAAAGCGCACAGCTTCGGGACGGTATCGGGCAAGGATTTCGCGAACGGTGAAGAAATTGCCCAATGACTTGGACATTTTTTCCTCGTTGACGCGGACAAAGCCATTGTGCATCCACAAATTGACAAATTTCTCGCCCGTGGCCCCTTCGGATTGGGCTATTTCATTTTCATGATGGGGGAATTGCAAATCCATGCCACCGCCATGAATGTCGAAATGATTGCCTAGGCAGCCAGTGGACATAGCCGAGCATTCGATATGCCAGCCGGGGCGACCGTTTCCCCAAGGGGAAGGCCAGAATGGTTCACCGGGTTTTACCATTTTCCACAACACAAAATCCAGCGGGTCACGCTTGGCCTCGTCCACGTCCACCCGTTCGCCTGAGCGAAGTTCGTCTATGTTTTTGCCGGACAACTGACCATAACCGACAAATTTACCGACGGCATAAAACACGTCGCCATTGCCGCCGATGTAGGCATAGCCGCGTTCGATCAAAGTTTCAATCATGTGGATGATTTCGGCAATGTTGGCGGTGGCGCGGGGTTCGTGATCCGGTGGCAACACTCCCAAGGCTTGTTCGTCTTCATGCATGGCATCAATGAAGCGGTTGGTCAAGCTTGCTGTGGATTCGCCGTTGTCATTGGCCCGTTTGATGATCTTGTCGTCTATATCGGTAATGTTGCGCACATAAGTCACGTCATAACCCGAATGCCGCAGATAACGCACCACGGTGTCGAAAGCGACCATGACCCGTGCATGGCCTAGATGGCAGTAGTCATAAACTGTCATGCCACAGACGTAGAGGCGGACTTTGCCGGGTTCCAAGGGTAAGAATTCTTCTTTTTGGCGGGTGAGGGTGTTGTAAATTTTCAACATAGTCCGAATTTGCAAAGGGGGATTATGGTTGACAGTTTAACATTTAAGCGATTTTGCCGGTATGATTTGACTCAGACAATTTTATAAGCTTAAGCAATGCGCCTATCTAGCAAAACCCCGTTATCTAGCCATGGAGCCATCTCCAATCCCGATTCTAGATTTCTGAAGCAAACCCGCTCTGCCGATGAATCGGCGGAAGACTGGGCTTGGGAAAATGAAGAGACCACTCTCAAGACGGAAGTGACTTATGAACGGGCAAAAACCATCATCAGCTATAACCAATCACCGGACATTCCCTTTGACCGTTCGGTCAATGCCTATCGCGGCTGCCAGCATGGGTGCAGTTATTGCTATGCCCGTCCGACCCATGAATATCTGGGACTTTCCGCCGGTTTGGATTTTGAGACCAAGATTGTGGTCAAGGAAAATGCCGTCGAGTTGCTTCGCCATGAATTGTCCAAGCCAAATTATCGACCCGCGCCCTTGGCCTTGGGCGCGAACACCGACCCTTATCAACCTCTTGAGAAAACACAACTTGTCACCCGGCAAGTCTTGGAAGTGCTGGCCGAGTTCAATCACCCGGTCATGATTACGACCAAAGGATCATTGATTGCACGCGATATTGACTTGCTAGACTCCATGGCGGCGAAGAACCTAGTGAGCGTAATGATTTCGATAGGCACACTGGAACCGGAAATCGCCCGACGCATGGAGCCAAAAGCGGCCGCGCCCCACCGACGCTTGACCATCATCCGCCAACTCAGCGAGGCGGGCATACCGGTTGGGGTGATCGTCGCGCCCATCATCCCGGCATTAACCAACCAAGACCTTGAAAAGATAATGCAACTTGCCAAGCAATCGGGGGCATGCATGGCATCCTATATATTTCTGCGCTTGCCGCTGACGGTCAAAGAAGTGTTTGTGGAATGGTTGGAAAACCATTACCCCGACCGTGCCAAGCATGTGATGAGTTTGATCCGCCAGTCACGCGGCGGGCGGGAGAATGTGTCGAATTTCGGCGAGCGCATGGAAGGCGAAGGCGTGTTTGCCGATTTGATTAAACAGCGATTTAATAGAGCGCATAAGCGATTGGATTTTGTGGATTATTTTCCACTGGACACAAGCCTGTTCAGACCGCCAAAGCCGGAAAATCGACAGATGGATTTGTTTGATGAATGATCTTGTGGAGCGTTTAGGTGTGGAGCGTCAAAGCTTGCTTTGACAGGCAAAGCAAGCTTTGACGCTCCTGCGATAATCCAATAGATCAAACTACATTGGGTATGAAATCCGTCGCCAATCCCTCAATATCAGCCAAGCCAAGCTTTTCCCCACGATAAGCCAAACGCGCCCTTGCTAATATCGGCAACAATCCTTCGGCAATATGGTAATGGCTCAACTCATTTTCAGCCACCCAAGCAGCGGCGCTGGCATCGTCGGCAGGTGTTATATTGGTATTAGTAGATTCGATTAGGTAGGCTATAAAATCAATGATGACATAATGGAAACCCTCCTGCCTGCGCTCGACCACCGCCATGATCGGGCCTATAGCCACGTCCAAGCCGGTTTCCTCTTTCACTTCACGCCTGACGCCTTCCACTAAACTTTCCCCAGCTTCCAACTTGCCGCCAGGGACATGCCAATACCCCACCGCCGGGGGTTTGCCGCGTTGAATCAGTAATACACGCTCGTGTTGGTCAAAGATGATGGCACTGACGCCAATGGCGGGGCGGGGGAAATTGGTCATGATAGTTGGCTGCTAACGAGGATTTTCAATCTTAAAAAGTATGGACAGTTTCGGGGGGGGGGGGGTAGAATAATTACGTTTTTTTCCGTTGTTATTAGCTGAATTTGGCGGGAAAGAACCCCAACCCTATTTTTCATCTTTCACTGGGAAGATCATTCAATGAAGCTTAATCAACACATGTTCTTTGCATTACTCGGCTTGATGGCGGTGTTCTCGACCGGCACTACCCAAGCATCCATCATCACTTACACTAACCGCGCCGCTTTCATCAGCCAGTTGCAACCGGGCTATTTCGAGGATACGTTCGCCGGTGTTGCCTTTGGAGACATTTCAGGTGCTTCCGCCACCCGCTCTCCGGCAATGGCTATTCCGTGACGTATACCGCATCACCTGATGAAGTGTATTCGGTGGATGCCGCAATGTCGAACAATGCCGCCTCCTCTAATTTGATTGCGTCCTTGAGCGCGAACAGCTATGCGGTCGGCGGCCACTTCTATCTGTCAAATGATTTTGGAAATTATGAAGACTTTCCCGGTCTCAACATTTCTGCCGTTGCCGCCAATGGCATCGACCCTAACTCGTCACTGTCGGCGGTGAATTCCGCCACGAATTTTTTTGGCTGGATATCGACCACGCCCATCACCTCGGTGACTGTAAGCGGTGGAGGAGACCCCCTCCGCTACAATACTGTGACGGATGTGATTGTGGGCGCGGGTTCGACCTCCTCGATCCCTGAGCCGGGTACGCTGTCGTTATTGCTGTTGGGCAGCGCCATCGGGTTTGCCAAACCGCGCAAAACCGCTAAATCCCAGTAGCTTCAATACTGCAACAAACCGACTCGGTTTTCAAAACCGAGCCGGTTTGGTTTGGGTTTTTTAACCCTGCCGGAAGTTTCAAGCATTCGGCGGGGTTGTTAAGGTTTGAACTTCTGCCACCGTCAAGTCAGTCAGTGCAGCCACTTGGCTAATCTCCATGCCCTTGTCCAGCAGGCGCTTGGCTATCTCCACAGCTTGGGCATGTGCGCCTTCCAGCTTGCCTTCTTGCTTACCTTCTTGCTTGCCTTTCTCAATACCTTTTTCGATGCCTCTCTCGATGCCTCTCTCGATGCCTCTCTCGATGCCTCTCTCGATGCCTTTCTCCATGCCCATTTGGTAAGTCGGCAGTTTTTCAAAATCAATCGTTAACATATCTAGTTGCTCCCGAATATTTACACTAAAATCGCGGTTAGTCGCCAATATTTCCAACATGCTTACATACTCACGCAATCGCGGTGGTTCCTCATTCAGTCGTTGGACCAGCCTCGCTAATATCTGATTGACAAACTCATCCGCCGGACTATCCTTGAAATCCCCCAAAACAGCCAAAACCCATGCATCCGGGGAGTCTTGGCTCAATAATGTTTGAGCATCGACGGTATGCATGTCGATGGTCTGGTAATGATAGGACAATTGCAACAAGTTTAAACCACTTGGCATACGCAATCCGTCCTTACCAATATACACCAAGTATTGCCGAACCGGCATGTCGAGGTAGGCCAAAAGCAAGTCGGCAAGATAGCGCAACATGCGCTTTGGCATTAGTGGATCATTAGCGTTTTGGATTTCGATATGCAAAATGAATATCTGACCTGAAGTGTCTTTGACCCGTGCCACAAGATCGGCACGGCGGTCTTCGATTCTCTGCTTTTCTGTATCCAGCAACTCCACCTCTTCTATAGGTAAATCGAATAAATAAATCGCGAAATCGCGCACTAAACGCTGAAAAATACTCTTCGAAATGATGTCCTTGCTACCCATAGCCAATAAATCCAACTACTCCGCCACCCCGGCATATTCCGCCAAGCGCTTGCGCAATATGGAAGATTCTAAGGCTTGGTAGAGTTTCACCAGTTCCGGACCGTCAGTCCGTCCACTCAAAGCAGCGCGAAGAGGCATGAACAAGGCTTTGCCTTTAGCCCCGGACGTAGTTTTCAACTGGGACATGAAGGCATTGAAATCCTGCCCTGCGGCAATGGCTGCATCCAATGCAGCGAGAAAGAAAGGCTCACCCGCCTGTTTTGCCATGTCTGCCAATTCAGTCGATAATGTCAACTCGTCGGCGAATAAAATTTTGGCCCATTCCTCCGCATGGCTGGGGAATACACAGTTGCTTCTGACAATATCAATGAATAGTTCTTTTTTTTGCATCGGCACCAAGGCACGGGTTTCTTTGTTTAACCAGTTCCATAAGGTTTCTTCATCGGCAGATCGCACCACTTCTTCCTGCCAATGCTGCAAATGCTCGATATCGAAACGTGAAGGGGATTTACCCAGATGACTGATATCGAAATGCTGCTTGAGTGCTTCCCAATTCATCAAGCCCTCATTCTCGTAATGATGACCGACCCGCGAGAGCATGTTTAGCAGGGCCAAAGGAAAATAACCTTCCTCCCGTAGTTGGTTCAAACTGCGGCTGCCATTGCGCTTGGACAAGGGTGCGCCATCATCACCCAACACCAGTGAGATGTGGGCGTATTCGGGCGGGGGCAAGCCCAGTGCCTTTAGTATCAATAACTGCCGAGGGGTGTTGCTGAGATGATCCTCGCCCCTCACGACATGGGTCACACCCATCAGTGAGTCGTCAATGGCATTGCAGAAGAAAAATGCCGGCGAATTGTCGGCGCGGCGGATGATGAAATCGCCAATGTCGTCGGTATTGAACTTTTGCGGCCCACGAACTAGGTCGTTAAATTCAACCGTCTCGTTGCGGGGTACGCGAAAGCGTAGGGTGGCTTGCAAACCTTTTTGCAGTCGGCGTTCGATATCCTCAGGGTTCAGGCGTCCACATTTTCCGCTGTAGCGCGGCGGTTGACCGGAACTAAGCTGGACCTTACGCGAGACCTCCAATTCAGTGGCAGTGCAAAAGCAAGGATAAGCCAAACCTTCGCGCTCCAATTGGTCATAGTAACGGGCATAGATTCCGCCACGCTGGGATTGGAAGTAATCTGGAGTGGCTAATGCTGTTTGCGGCCCTTCATCCCAGTTCAACCTCATCCAGCGCATGTCTTCCATCAAATCGACAACGAATTCCTGGCGGCTGCGCTCTTGGTCGGTGTCCTCAATCCGCAGCAGGAAACACTCACCGAACAATGCGCTAAAGAGCGCCGTGCGGGCGTTACCTAGGTGCAGTAGGCCAGTGGGGCTGGGTGCGAAGCGTGTCTTGGTTTGGTTCATGGGTTATTTTCTGCGCTGACGGAAAGGCTAGGGGTTGCAAAGCGCGCACTTTACCAACAATACAGTATCAGCGGCAAGTAAACTCTTCGCGATATGTGAATATTTCCCTAAATGACCTATAAGTTTAAGCTTGCACGATCATTAAAACGCAACGGAAATGAGAGGGTTCAATCAAAGCGGTTTTTCAAATCCCAAAATGCCATACTTGATGACCCCTGCCCTGCTGGCGCATTCAATAAACAAGGTCTGCACGATGGCTGAAAGGCTGCGAAACGGAATTTGACGTTGCAGATCGTGAATAAAATCATAAGTCGGCAAAGTATTACGGGTGATGTCACGTTCTAGGCAAATGGAAAATCCAGTTTCAGAGGCCAAGTCTCGATACTGTTGAAAAGTGAACTGTACGTCGCACTCTCCGTAAAATCCAATCGAGGCGGGCCAAGCTTTGATTAACCGAGCGGCAGGTCGCAACAGCGGAGTGCTGATAAAATCGGAAAGCGCTAGTTTTCCTCCCGGTTTCAAGACACGGAACGCTTCACGAAAAAAGTCAAGACGGTAGGGGAAATGAAAGATACATTCCACCGCCAACACCGAGTCAAACGAGGCATCGGCGAAAGGCAGGGAACAGGCATTGGCATTGACCCACCCCACTTGATTGCTGGCAAGCGGCGCTACTAGGCGCTTTGCCCTATGCAGTTGTCGCAGTTCGATGTTCAGTCCCTGCAAATCCATATTGATGAAGTGCTCGTTGAGACTGGCAATGGTTCCGCCAAATCCACAACCCACATCCAGCACCCTTTGCCCATCGCCCACTTTGGCCGCTTGATAGACTAGCTGCGTCAATTCTTCCGCAGCTTCGGCAAATTGATGCGGGGTAGGGCATTTGCTTGGAGGAGTTTCCCAGTATCCCCAATGCACATGCCGTCCAAAAGTTTGTTCAAGCACGGGATGTTGGTCCAATAGGCTCAACAACACATCAAAATAGGGTAAAGGGCGGCTTGATGGATTCATGCTAACTGCCATCGGAGGGGTTGGTTTCTTAAACTTGGGTAATCATTCAATCCAGAAAGGCTTCAACCTGAATTTTTATCTTAACATCGTTACCAATCATCGGCAGAAGGGCGGTCATGCCAAAATCACTGCGTTTGATCTGGGTGGAGGCATCAGCACCACAGACTTGGCGCTTACTGATCGGATGAACCCCGCAATTGAAATGTTCGATGGTCAACAGTACTGTTTTGCTCGTGCCGAGAAGAGTCAGGCTGCCTTCAGCGGCAATGGGTTCATCACCGCCGAATTTGATTTTGTTGGAATTGAATGTAATGGTAGGGAATTTGGCGGTATTGAAGAACTCGGCCCCACGGAGTTTTTCCTCCAGTTCGGGCAATCCGGTGTCAATGGAATTCGCATCAATAGTGATTTGGATGGAACCGGTTTCGTTTTTCGCATCTAAATTGATGATTCCATTGGTTAGGTCAAATCGTCCACGTTGGGTGGAAAACCCAATGTGGCTAATTTCAAAACTGGGAAACGTATGCTTGGAGTCTATGGTATAGCGTTCCGCCATAGAGTTCCCGGCAAAAGACATAAATACCACGGCGGCGACTAGGGAATTCAGGGTTTTCATGGAAATTCTCCAAAAGTAAGACTTACACTATACGGTAGCGGTTTAATCGAAACAATCGATATAAAAGAAATTAGGCTATTGATTAATAGTATCTTGGCCTGTCCAGCCCACTCGAAACTATTTTGACATCAGTTGCAACTCGTTGTTTTCGTCATCCAAAGAGAAGCGAAATCGATTCAGAAAGCTCATGCCCAACAATCGTGTGCCATTGAGTTTTTGGTCGTTGATAAAACTGACAGTGACATTTTCCGCCGAAATATCACCGATGCGCACCGATTTGAGGACTCCAGTTTTGACTGGGACTTGACCGGCAGCGGTTTGACTGACGCTGTTTCGCAGATTTTCCAAACTAAACCCCAAGCTTTGGATCATTGACTCTGGCAGAACCAAGGTTGATGCCCCGGTGTCAACCATCAGGTTAGTGCTGATTTCAACATCGTTAGGACCGTAAAGTAAGGCTCTAACCTGGTGATGGGCTCCCATGCGTCGGGTTTTCACCGCACCGCTGCTTTTAGGTTTAGGGGCAACGTTTTTCTGGCTGGTGATTGACACGCGCTCGATTTTGACACCGCCGCCCACAATCATAAAATTGTAATCAGCAAGCAATGAACTGATTTGCTGCCGAATGTCTCCTTCAGTTTGCTTGGAGGGTTCACTGCCGAGTTGTTCGAGTCCATCAATGTGAAATCTGTTTTCCTTGGCAAGGTTTTCCAGTTGTGTGCGCAGCGTGTCTGCCGAAGTTGCCGATGTGGGTGCAAACAGGCTCGCCACTGCAAGCGTAATGACAATAAGCCAAGTTTTTTGGAAATTGCGATAATTAGCCATTCTGAAGCCGATTTTGATGAAGAGCGAGCGCCAAATGATACTCCTAATGTTGAATGCGACAAGCCTTCCATGGGCAGGTTGGGGCATGGAGGCAAACTAAAGCGAAAAGCAACAGGCAACCATTTAGATGATCTTTTGAGAATTGAGTTGCTAAAATCGCCGTCGGCTGTTTGCATTTGATATAATTAGTGGAGTTGGCGCTTGCGCCATGGAGGGTTATGGAAAAAACAGCCACTCCGCCAAAAAAGGAAAGCGTTACCACCGCTTTATTGCTCTGAATCGCAAAGTAACAGACCTGATGTCCTCATTCGCCAAAGAAATCATCCCGGTAAATTTAGAAGATGAAATGAAGCAGTCCTACTTGGATTACGCCATGAGTGTAATCGTAGGGCGTGCCCTTCCCGATGCCCGCGACGGCTTGAAGCCGGTGCATCGTCGGGTTCTATTCGCCATGCAAGAGTTGGGAAACGACTGGAACAAGCCCTATAAAAAATCCGCCCGCGTCGTCGGTGATGTGATCGGTAAATACCATCCCCACGGCGACTCTGCGGTTTACGACACCATAGTCCGCATGGCCCAACCCTTTTCCTTGCGTTACATGCTAGTGGACGGGCAAGGCAACTTTGGTTCGGTGGATGGCGACCCGCCAGCCGCCATGCGTTACACCGAAGTGCGCATGTCTCGCATTGCCCATGACTTGCTGGCAGACCTTGACAAGGAAACCGTTGATTTTGTTCCCAACTACGATGAATCCGAGCGGGAACCTTCGGTGCTGCCCACAAGGATTCCGAATTTGCTGATTAATGGCTCGGCCGGTATCGCGGTCGGCATGGCGACTAATATACCGCCGCACAATCTGACCGAAGTGATTGGAGCCTGTCTGGCGCTGATTGAAGACCCCGAAGTCAGCATCCATGATCTGATGAAACATATTCCCGGCCCGGACTTCCCCACTTATGGCGTCATCAACGGGGCCAGCGGCATACGCGAGGCTTACCTCACTGGACGTGGTCGCATTTATTTAAGAGCCCGTTGCCAGTTTGAAGGCGAGGAAGGCGGTAGGCAGAGCATCATCGTCAACGAATTGCCTTATCAGGTCAACAAAGCCCGTTTGTTGGAAAAAATTGCCGAATTGGTGAAAGACGGCAAACTAGAAGGAATTTCAGGATTGCGTGACGAGTCAGACAAGGACGGCATGAGGATGGTGATCGAGTTACGCCGTAACGAAGTGCCTGAAGTGGTGCTGAACAATTTGTTCCAGCAAACCCAAATGGGGACGGTGTTCGGCATCAACATGGTGGCTTTGCTGGATGGCCGTCCGCGATGCATGAATCTGAAGGAATTATTGGAAGCCTTCATCGATCATCGCCGCGAAGTGGTCACCCGCCGCACCGTATTTGAATTGCGCAAGGCAAGGGATCGCGCCCATATCTTGGAAGGCCAAGCGGTGGCGCTGGCCAACATTGATGAAATCATCGAACTCATCAAATCCTCGCCGACCCCGGCGGAAGCTAAGGAACGGATGTTGGCACGGGTTTGGCAGCCGGGAGTCGTATCGGAATTATTGGAACGGGCCGATGAAGCTTCGCGTTCCCGTCCTGAGAATTTAGATGCCATCTTTGGGCTGAACGAGGGCAGCTATCGGCTTTCGCCGGTACAAGCCCAAGCCATTCTTGACCTGCGCTTGCATCGTCTGACCGGCTTGGAGCAGGACAAGATCATTGATGAATACAAGGTCTTGCTCGGGCAAATCGACGAATTGTTGCGGATTCTGGGCGATGACAATAGGCTGATGGAAGTGATACGCGAAGAATTGGAAGCAGTACGCGACCAGTTTGGCGACAAACGCCGCACTGAGATTGTACAAGACCGTTTGGACTTGTCTGCTGCCGATCTCATCACCGAAGAAGACATGGTGGTAACAGTCTCACACGAAGGATACGTCAAGTCGCAACCATTGACCGACTACCGCTCGCAGCGTCGTGGCGGGCGTGGCAAGCAAGCCGCACCAACCAAAGAAGAAGATTATATTGAAAAGCTGATCGTTGCCAACACCCATGACACGATTCTATGCTTCTCCAGCACCGGCAAAGTATACTGGCTCAAGGTCTATGATTTGCCGGTTGCCAGCCGCACCGCACGGGGTAGGCCGTTTGTCAATTTGCTGCCGTTGGCGGAAGGCGAGCGCATCAACGCCATATTGCCGGTGCGCGAGTTTGACGACAAACATTACATCTTCATGGCGACGACTTCGGCCACGGTCAAGAAAGTACCACTCAATGAATTCGAACGGCAGAGACAGACCGGCAAGATAGCCATCGAACTGCGCGAAGACGATCATCTGGTCAATGTCGCCATCACCAACGGCGAGCAAGATGTGTTGCTATTCAGCAGTGACGGCAAAGTGGTTTGCTTTAAAGAAACCGATGTCCGTTCCATGGGTCGCACAGCCACGGGTGTGCGCGGCATGACTTTGAAGGAAGGCCAAAAAGTCATCGCTCTGATTATTTCCACCAGTGGCACGGTGCTGAACATCACCGAAAATGGCTATGGCAAGCGCACGGCTTTGGAAGAATTCCCCCGTCACAATCGCGGAGGCCAAGGCGTTATTTCGATTCAAACCTCCGCCCGTAATGGCGCACTCGTCGGTGCGACCTTGGTTGAAGACACCGATGAAATCATGATTATCACCGATGCAGGTACGCTGGTACGCACTCGAGTCGATGAAATATCGGTTGTGGGGAGAAATACCCAAGGCGTGACCGTCATCAAACTGAACCAAGGTGAAAAAGTCGTCGGCGTAGACAGGATTGCCAATTTGCCAGAGGGAGAAGAAGAAAGTGTTGAGACAGATGAATCTTCCAGCGTTGAAATTGATGAACCGCCTACTGACGGAGAATAGTTTTTGCTGGTTCCCAAACTCTTGATTGGCAACCTAGGTCTAAGAAGTCTGCGCCTCTGAAACATTAACTATATGGGTATCCGCCATGGCAGATAACATAGAATATTTGATACTTGAACAATTTCGAGCGATGCGAAATCAAATCGAAGGATTGCAGACGGAAATGCGCAACGAGTTCAGTGATGTCAAACACCGGATTAACCGTTTAGAATCCGCAGTAGCCGGGATTCGGCGTGATGAAGCAGGAACTAGCGAAGATATTGCACGGCAGCAATCCAGTATTGACAGGCTCAAAGAACGCATAGACAAGATAGAACGCCGGCTGGAAATATCTGCACTAGAATAATGATTAGGCTCCATGAACGAATATCATGTTTTTGCCGTTTGGGACGAAGAAGCCAAGGTTTGGGCTGCCACTAGCGATGATGTGCCGGAGCTTGCCACGGAAGCAAAAACAGTGGAATTATTATTGGGTAAACTTCGTATCATGATCCCGGAGTTATTGCTGCTAAGTGGGTATAAAACACAGTCAGAGATACGCTTTCACCTGCATACCGATTGCGTTGTTGTAACGGGGCCAGTCTGAAGTGAAGAGTTTCACACACGAACTCAAGGCGATTTTGAGAAGATCGGGTTGCCATTTCATTTGCGTCGGGAAGTTAGACCATTCGATATGGTTTAGCCCAATCAATGGCATTCCGTTTGTGGTGGACAATACCATCAAATCCCGTAATACCGCTAATGCGGTTTTGAAGCAGGCGGGGTTGGGGAAGGCATTCTGACTAATCCATTTAAAATGCGCGAAATGAATATTCATTTTCAGTATAAAGGTTATTTCGGGTCGGCAGAAGTCAATCTCGTAGACAATATTCTATATGGTAAATTATTATTTATTAATGATATTGTCACCTACGTTGCCGAAACTCCAAAAAAACTGGAAGTTGCATTTCGAGAAGCGGTTGATGACTACCTACAAACCTGTGCAGAGTTGGGTGACTAACCTAATGTACCCTACTCAACCACATCTTCATTATCCAATAAGGTTATAATCCCTAGCGGAAGAAATGCGGCAGAGATGAGCCAGAGGGCACATAAAATTTGATGCGTAATGAATGGAATAATTCGTTGGAATACGCTAAATCGCTATTTTGCCCTGCGCGGGATGAACTTCAAGCAGAATTATTCGAGGCGTGGAATGCGTACTTCACCGATTGAACTAGAAATCCCAAATGCCGAAAATATTATTGTGACCGATGACACCTTATCAGTGGATTTGAGTGACGGTCGCACTATTTCTGTTCCCCTTATCTGGTATCCCCGCCTTGCTCATGCTTCGTCTGTTGAGCGAAATAACTGGCGTTTGATTGGTAAAGGGATAGGCATCCATTGGGAAGATGTTGATGAGGATATTAGTGTTGAAGGCTTGTTATTGAGTCGAGCATCGGGGGAGAGTCAGAGGTCGCTGGCTAGGTGGTTAGAAAGTCGTGCCCAACAATAATATGCGTCCTATCCATCCCGGAGAAATTTTAAGAGAAGAATTTTTGATACCTCTTACCGTGAGTTCCGAAAACTTGGCCAAATCTTTGAAAATTCCTGTGTCATCAGTGGACGGCATCATAAGCGAGACATGCCCAATCTTACCAGATCTTGCATTACGTCTTGCCCGATATTTTGGCTCAAGTCCTGAGCTTTGGATGGATTTGCAGACATCCTATGACTTACGCAAAACCCGGCAACAAATATCGTCTACCATTGAACATGAGGTTTTTCCAAGGGATAGGGCGGCGTAGCCAGCGTAGTCTAAGGCTCAATCGGATAAGAGTAACACCAACCCCGGATTCTACTTTGTTTTATTCGAGGTACTTGCTAAATATAATAAAACCTTTTTAGTCTAGAAAGATAATTTTGATACAGAATATTAGACATTTTTTGGAGATTTGTTATGGGAAAAGCAATAATTGAACCATCTGTAGATGAATTATATTCACAAATGATAAAGTTAAATGAATTGGCGGTAATAAAAATTGTTAATAAAGGTACTAAATTTGATTTGTGTGAAAATGCAATTTATATTCCGTTGGCTGGTTACAGTCATGTATTAACGTGTCAAAATGATATGGTTGAGCATGATAACTATGCCCAAGCTATCATTAATAATCTGTCGTTTGCCGGTTTTGTAGCCAATTTTTTAAACTCAGATTATGGTAAAAAGTTACGTTACTCATACAAGGACGGAGTAATCAATAGCAAACCTAATATTAAAGACTTATCAGAAATACCCATATCTATTCCATCATTGGTTGATCAGAAATTATTATTGGGTATTGATACAAATATTTCTGAAAAAAAAACAAATCTACTCGTAATTTTAAATGAGCTAGAGGAAATGCGTCGAAAAGTTTGGGCCGAACCTTCGACAATACTAGATGAAGCAAAAAAATTAGATGATCTAGAATTAAATTCAAATACCAAACACAGTGATGAGTCAATTGAGAAATGGATTGAACGTTTACCTTTTCCGCTTGCATCAATTCTTCGAAAATGGTTTGCTACAAATGAAAAAGACTTAAAAAATAGGCATGACCATTTACTTCATTTTTTTGAAGCCACTGCTGAGTTTATAGGGGTAATTTTCTTGAGTGCATACAGTAATTTTGATCGTTTTGACGATTGTAAAAAAGGACTAAAAAATGCCATGAAAAACCAGAATCTTGTATTCGAGAGGGCGACATTTGGTACATGGAAATGCGTAGTTGAATATTTTGGAAAACAAACTCGGATTTTACTTTCAGAAAATGGTAAAGATCAAGCAAAAATCGATCGAGACAAGGAAACTCTTAGAGTTCTATTTTCAGACATTAAATTGGCCAAAGTTTTAAGTCACACAAAAATAACCGATATATTATCAGCTACTAATAAAATGCGGAATGACTGGACTGGACATGGTGGTGTAGTAGGGGATGAAGAAGTAATAAACAGAAATCAACAGTTAAATCTAAAATTACAAGAATTACGTACCGAATTTGAAGATATATGGGAAAAGTTTGAATTAATACAATGCAAAGGATCTCAAAAGAAAAAACATGATTACCATAATGATGTTGATATCCTAAACGGAAGTAATAGTACATTTATTAATTCTAGCAAAACAATGGATGATTGTTTAGATGTGGAAGAGCTTTATATTGTCGGCAAAAATTCAAGGTCTGCGCTTAAGTTATTACCATTTTTGAAATTAGGCAGTTCTCCTTCAACTGTAAAAAATGCATTTTATTTTTTTAATAAAATTGAAAAAAATGGTGCAAGGTATATTTCTTATCATTTTGAAAATGCTTCGGAGCTTATAATAAGTTCTACTGATATTGAAGAAACAATCAAACTATTGACGGAATAGTTTAAGGCCGTAAGGCGAAACCATGGATGGGTTCTGCTGAATGGGAAATATGTATGAATTTCGTCAAGCTGGGCAGATGCGTCCACTTTTCGGCGGATCACATCTCTGTATCCGCCCTACAATAAACCACTATGAAACACCGCATAGATACCAAGATGGTACGGTAGAGTGGGTAAACGGCTTAATCATTCGTCCATGCGCTATATTGTAAAAATACGGCAATAATAACATGCGGGTCATCGCAAAAAGCACATTGAAGAAGTTCTGGACTCAAGCCGATTATCGAGATGCCCAAGGCCCGCTTGAAAGTTGGTATGAAGAAACACTTAAAGCCGATTGGAAATCTCCGCAAGCGATAAAAGCACAATACCGTAACGCAAGCATCTGTGGAAATAATCGAGTAGTGTTTAATATCGGTGGAAATAAATACCGACTGGTGGTTGAAATGCAATATCAAGCCAGCATAGCTTGGGTGAAGTTCATCGGAACTCATAAACAGTATGATAAAATAGATGTGGAGAATGTCAATGAATATTAAACCTATCCGAAATGATGATGATTTAGCCGCCGCCTTCAGTCAACTTGAAGCCGTATTTCAATCCGAGGCAGGAACTCCTGAATCCGATGAGAGAGATATTATCGTGACATTAATTGAGGCTTATGAAAATATCCATTATGCGATTGCCCCACCCGACCCCATAGAAGCCATTAAGTTTAGGATGGAACAACAGGGTTTAACCATCCGCGACTTGGAGGCTTATATCGGTAGCAGTAGGCGAGTTTCCGACGTACTGAACCGTAAGCGTCCTTTGAGTCTTACGATGGTTAAACGTTTGCACGACGGATTGCGAATTCCTTATGAAAGTTTGCTGAATAGCCCCAACTGAAGACAGCCTTCCTTTCCTAAGAGCCACAGGATGGGCTGAACTTACGAAGCCCCCTTAATTCGCAAACCTCCAAGCAAAGAAAGCACAGAAAATGACTCAAGTTTAGATTAACCAATAACCCAATTAAACCGAAATAGCCTCCCTGCAAATACAAGAATTCTTAAAACTCAAAGAATGGATTAGGAATATTGGGACAGGCAAATCGCACCAAAATTGAAAAATATTTGTCTATGAGGATATATTGATGTCATCTCAAACCATAGCCACTGTTATTAAAATGTTGGAGTCCTTACCCGATTCTGCACAAAATGAAGTTGCAGAGCATTTAAGGAATTACATTGCTGAAATACAAGATGATATTCGTTGGGATGGACTTTTTAAATCATCTGAATCTAAGTTGACTGCAATGGTGAGACAAGCTATAAAAGACATTGCTCAAGGTAAAGCACATCCCACGGATTCCTTATGAAAGCTTGCTAATTAGTCCCATCCCGTTTTGGGCTGAACCATGAGCGGATTCCGCCTATATTTTATTGTACGGATCGTTCTTATAAATTATATACCATGAAAGAGAAAGTTTATCTCGACTCTACTATACCTAGTTATTACTTCGATCAGCGTGAATCACTCAATGCCTTTGCCGAGATAACCAGAAGATGGTGGGAAGAAATGACAGACGACTATGAACTATACCTATCTGATGCTGTACTACAAGAATTAAATAGCGGGAACTATCCACGCAAGAATGAAATCATAGAATTAGTTTCGACAATCCCTTTGCTACCACTAATTCCTGATTTAGAACAAGTTGTCGAATTTTATATAGCCAACTATGTCATGCCTAGGTCACTTGTCGGCGATGCAGTGCATTTGGCCTATGCAAGTTACTATGATATACAATATCTTCTTACTTGGAATTGCAACCATCTGGCAAATGCCAACAAACGCAAGCATATTCGGGTAATCAATGGTCGCCTTGGCTTGTCAACCCCTGAAATCGTAACGCCACTTGAACTGTTTAAAGAGGAAGACGCATGATTCAATCAGAAATTTTAAAAGAAAAGGATAGAATTCAAGCGAAGCTATCAGAAGAAAGCAAATCCATTCATGAGTATCTTGCACGTACACATCTTGCAGCCGAGGAAATTGCAAAATCTTATGGATTCCGCCTCCGATATGCTGAAATGCCTAAAAATGCGCTACGGAGGATTGACATGTCTAATAATTCTTAGAGTTGAATTTTTGATGAGCCATTGCTTGATGATTTCAGCAAGCTTAGACCTGATGAAGCGGAGCGGAATCCCTGAAGCGTTAACCCGAAAACCCGGATTCCACTTTTTTTTTCCGGTTTACTTGAAAATAATTCACTATGAAACACTGACCAAATCCAAAATGGGCCGCGTAATCAAGGCATTGCTAGGTTCGGTGGAAAACCGCAATCTGTCATTATATTTTTGAAATTCAAAGCTGACCCATCGGCAATTGCTGGAAGCGATGGTTTACACATATTTTCTTGACACCATGCACAGCATGGTATCAAGAAAATATTATCAACACTAACCTAAGAGGTTTATATGTCCAGAGTCTATAACTTTAGTGCCGGTCCTTCGACGATGCCGGAGGCAGTATTGCAACGCGCCCAAGCCGAAATGCTGGAATGGGGCAAGTCGGGTATGTCGGTGATGGAAATGAGCCATCGCGGCAAGGAATATGTCAGCATCGCCGAAAAAGCCGAGGCGGATTTCAAGGAAATTTTGGGTGTGCCGGAAAATTACAAGGTGCTGTTTGTATCCGGTGGTGCGACTGGTCAATTTGCCGCGATTCCGATGAATTTGTTGGCGGGTAAAACCGTTGCCAATTATGTCAACACCGGCATTTGGTCAGGCAAGGCCATCAGCGAAGCCAAAAAATATGGCGAGGTAAAGGTTGCCGCCAGTTCCAAAGAAAATGGCTTCAAGAACATTCCCGCACGGGCGGATTGGAAGATCGACCCGGAAGCCGCTTATCTGCATTACACGTCCAATGAAACCATCAACGGGGTGGAGTTCCAGGAAATCCCCGATGCAGGTGGTTTGCCTTTAGTGTGCGACATGTCGTCCAATATCCTGTCGCGTCCGGTGGACGTAAGCCAATTTGGCTTGATCTATGCCGGGGCGCAGAAGAACATGGGTCCAGCGGGTATTGCCGTTGTCATCGTGCGTGACGACTTGATCGGTCATGCCTTGCCGATTACACCTTCAATTTTCGATTACAAAGTCATGGCCGAAAATGGTTCCATGCTCAACACCCCGCCGACGTATAATTGGTACTTGTTGGGCTTGGTGTTGGAATGGGTGAAGGAGCAAGGCGGTTTGACGGCGATGGAAGCGCATAATAAGGCCAAGGCAGCCAAGCTCTATGCAGCCATTGATGCATCGCCGTTTTATGGCAATCCGGTGGAACCGGCTTTCCGCTCGCGGATGAATGTGCCGTTCACCTTGGCAAAGCCTGATTTGGAAAAGGAGTTCACCACGCAAGCCAAAGCGGCGGGTCTGGTGTCTTTGGGAGGACATCGCTCGGTTGGCGGAATGCGCGCCAGCATTTACAATGCCATGCCTATGGCGGGTGTGGATGCGCTGATCGAATTCATGGCTGAATTTGAACGCAAAAACGGATAAGTAATGTCCGTCTGGGCGGGTAAGTGATAATTCACCCGCCCAAAATCGATTCCGGGACGAACTCACTCAATCACTCGATAATGAAAAAAACATATTGCGCAAGATGCGCAAAGGAATCCAACGAATATGTATAAAATCTTAACCTACAATAACATTTCCCCTGTCGGATTGAACCGGCTTCCCCGTGACAAGTATGAGGTTGCCTCGGAAATCCAACATCCCGATGCCATCATGCTGCGTTCATTCAAACTGCATGGTATTGCCATTCCTGAAACCGTCAAATGCGTCGGTAGGGCTGGTGCGGGGGTTAACAATATTCCAGTGGCTGAGTATTCGCAACGCGGCATTCCGGTGTTCAATGCCCCCGGAGCCAATTCCAATGCCGTCAAAGAATTGGCTATTGCCGGCATGTTGTTGGCCAGCCGCCATATTTGCGAAGCTTGGGATTTTGCCAATAAACTGCAAGGCACGGATGATGAGGCGATTAACCAAACAGTGGAAAAGGGCAAGAAAAATTTCGCAGGCACAGAGCTGGCTGGCAAGACCTTGGGCGTGATCGGTTTGGGTGCCATTGGGGTCAAGGTTGCCAATGCCGCGCTTGCCTTGGGGATGAAGGTGATCGGTTTTGATCCGTCCATGACGGTGGATAGCGCTTGGCAGTTGTCCTCCACCGTGGAAAAGGCTTTGGGTGTCGATGATTTAGTGGGCAAGTCTGATTTTGTCAGTTTGCACGTACCCCTGAACGACCATACCCGCAATCTGATCAACCCGTCTCGCATCGACTTATTGAAAAGCACTGCGGTGCTGCTCAACTTTTCCCGGGCTGGCATAGTCGATGAGTCGGCAATTTTGGCTGCCTTGGAAGCAGGAAAGCTTCGCAACTACGTTTGTGATTTTCCTTCGTCGGCTCTGTTAGGGCGTAAGGGGGTCATTTTGCTGCCACATCTTGGCGCATCCACAGAAGAGGCTGAAGACAATTGCGCGGTCATGGTGGCTGATCAAATTCGTGATTTTTTGGAAAATGGCAATATCCGCAATGCCGTTAATTTCCCGGAAGTGGTTTCTCCCCGCGCGGAAGAAGCGGTTTGCCGGTTATGTGTTGCCAACAAGAACGTACCTAACATGGTCAGTCAAATTTCCAGCGCTTTAGGTGAAGCAAATTTGAATATAGTCGATTTGCTTAACAAGTCGCGAGGTGATTACGCTTATACTATGGTAGACCTGAGCAATCAGGTTCCCGCGGAGACCTTGGAAAAGATCAGCGCCATTAATGGCGTGCTTGCCGCTCGGGTGATTTAACACCAACAGAAAAACTCGGGTTACATTGTGGAGCAAAACAATCACAGCCAACAGTCCGATCCACTTGCGGAAATCCGCAAGCGGATCGACGCAATCGACGATCATATTCTAGAACTTCTCAACCAACGTGCGGTTTGTGCGCAACAGGTTGCGGAGACCAAACAAGCCCGCGGGGAGTTGGATTCGTTCTATCGCCCCGAACGGGAAGCCGAGATTTTGCGCCGAATGGCAGCCAATAATGCCGGCCCGTTCGCCAGTGAAAATGTGGTGCGTTTTTTTCGCGAGGTGATGTCGGCTTGCCTTGCGCTGGAAAAACCGCTTACAGTGGCTTTTCTTGGACCTGAAGGCACATTTTCCCAACAGGCTGCCTATAAGCATTTTGGCCATGCCATAACGACGCGCCCCTACCCTGCCATCGACGAAATTTTTCGGGCGGTGGAGAGTGGAGCTTGCCAATTTGGCGTGGTTCCCGTGGAAAATTCAACGGAGGGTGTCGTAAACCATACTCTTGATAGTTTTCTGCGTTCGCCACTGCTCATTGCTGGCGAGGTGGCTTTGCGCATACACCATAACTTAATGAGTAAGGCCCAACGCACTGAAGACATAAAACGGGTGTATTCGCACCAACAGTCGTTGGCGCAATGCCGCCAATGGCTGAACACTTCTTTACCAACAGTTGAGCGAATCAGTGTCAGCAGCAATGCCGAGGCTGCCCGCTTGGCTGACTCTGAGGAAGGCTGTGCGGCCATCGCCGGTGAAGTGGCTGCGGAGTTATACGGGCTTAACCTACTGGAACGCAACATAGAAGACGAGCCAGACAATACGACTCGCTTTTTGGTGATAGGTCGGCAAGCAGTGGGGCCAACCGGCATTGATAAAACGTCTTTGCTGATTTCCACCCACAATTGCCCCGGAGCTTTGTACAATACGCTGGAACCTTTCGCCCGCTATTCGATCAGTATGACTAAAATCGAATCCCGCCCATCCCGCCGTGGTGCTTGGGATTATGTGTTTTTCATCGATGTCGAGGGACATCAACAAGACGAACCTTTGGCAAATGCTCTCGACGCTTTGGAAAAAAACGTCCTGATGCTAAAGCTACTCGGTTCTTATCCTAAGGGTGTGGGTTAATCTTTACCTCAATAACAAGAATTATCATGAATCCCGAACAACTCGCCACCCAAGGCGTTCGCAAGCTCACCCCTTATTTGCCCGGCAAGCCGATTGGGGAATTGGAACGGGAATTGGGCATCTCCAATATTGTTAAACTGGCTTCCAATGAGAATCCATTGGGACCTAGCCCAAAAGCCTTGGCTGCCATACAGTCGGCCTTAAATGAGTTGCAGCTTTATCCTGATGGCGGCGGTTTCGATTTGAAAGCGGCTTTGGCAGCAAAGTTGAATGTTGGAGTTGGGCAAATCACCTTGGGGAACGGTTCCAACGATGTTTTGGAATTGGTGGCCCGTGCTTTTTTGTCGGTCGAAACCTCGGCCTTATTTTCCCAACATGCCTTTGCGGTTTACCCTATTGTCACGCAAGCCATCGGTGCCACCGCCTGTGTTGCAAAAGCCCATGACGGAACGCGAGGAATTCGCTATGGGCATGATTTGGAAGCCATGGCGAGCTTGATTGATGGCAAAACAAGGGTTATATTTATCGCCAACCCCAATAACCCTACGGGAACTTTTTTAACTAGGCAAGAATTGGGTGGATTTCTTCGAATTGTCCCCGACACTGCATTGGTTGTTGTCGACGAAGCCTATTTTGAATATGTCAACGAACCGAATTACCCCAATGCGCTTGAATGGCTGGATGAATATCCCAACCTGATCGTGACTAGGACGTTTTCCAAAGCGTATGGATTGGCTGGCTTACGAGTCGGTTACGCAATCAGCAGTCCGGGTATAGCCGATTTGCTCAATCGGGTTCGACAACCGTTCAATGTCAACTCCTTGGCCCTAGTCGCTGCTGCGGAGGCGTTGTCCGATGACGAACACCTAAAACGCACTATCGAACTTAATCTCAAAGGGCTTGCCATGCTAGAAGAGGCGATGGGAAAACGCGGTTTGGGTTATATTCCTTCCTTGGGCAATTTTCTGACGATTGATGTTGGGCGCAATGCTTCCCCCGTGTACGAAGCCCTACTGCGAGAAGGTGTGATTGTTCGGCCGATAGCCAATTATGGCCTTCCCAACCATCTGCGCGTGACTGTCGGGACAGAAAGTCAAAATCAAACCGTCCTTGCCGCTTTGGATCGAGTGCTGGGTCTATGATCCAACGGCTTTGTGTGATTGGTGTCGGCTTGATTGGCGGTTCGATGGCAAAAGCTGCCCGCAGTCGTGGATTATGCCGTGAGATTGTTGGTTTGGATACCGACCCTGACAATTTGGCAAGGGCTTTGGCCTTGGGTGTCATTGACGAAGGCTATGATATTCAGGAAAACGGCACAGTCGGAAAACTGGCAACAGGCGCGGATTGGGTGGTCATTGCAACACCACCGGGTGCATCCCTGAAAATATTCCGAGATTTGCAGCCAGCTTGGTCGCAGGATACGATTTATACCGATGTTGGCAGTATCAAGGGAAAAGTGATTGCTGCGGCTGAGAGTGTATTCGGAGAGATTCCAGTCAATTTTATACCTGGCCATCCCATCGCCGGAGCCGAGCGTAGTGGAGTGGAAGCTGCTTGCACCGACCTCTATCAGGATAAAAGAGTGATTCTGACACCTGTTGCCACGACCCATCCCGATGCTGTCCGGGCAGTTGAGAGTTTCTGGACATCGCTGGGCGCTTTGGTTTCGTTGATGGAACCCCTGCATCACGACCAAGTTTTCGCCGCGACCAGCCACTTGCCGCATGTATTGGCTTACGCCCTAGTTCACATGCTAGGCAGGAAAGACGAGCAGGAAGAAATTTTCCAATATGCCGGGGCGGGCTTTCGTGATTTTACCCGGATTGCATCTAGCAATCCTGAAATGTGGAGGGATATTTGCCTGTTGAATGGCGAACAAATCATCCCGTTATTGAGTGGCATGGGCGATGAATTAAAAAAAGTGTCGAGTCTTATGGAAAACAGCACCGCTGAATCCGCCAAAAACTTACTTCTGTACTTCGCCGAGGCCCGTGATGCCCGACAACGTTTTCTTAATCAGTCATCTTCCGACATTGGGTCAAGCTAAGCTCATCGATCATGACTGAGATTTATAGGTTACAAAATATACCGAGTAATGCCGATTATATAAAAGGGCTTACGGCACTTGGGCCACACGTTAAGGATATGTATCTTAGGGTATCTGCTTATAGTATTAAAGACGTAAAGGCATTACTATTGGAAAAAAATTGCACCTGAGTCCTTGTTAAGAATTGTATGAAATGGGTACTAAACCGAATATGTGGTATTTTTAATGAAAAATAACAATGTTAATTTCCGTGTCTTTCCAGGCGGAACCTTGCGTGGAGTGGCCCGAGTCCCAGGTGACAAGTCCATCTCCCATCGCTCCATCATGTTGGGGTCGATTGCCGAGGGTGTGACCCATATCACGGGCTTTTTAGATGCCGAGGATTGCTTGGCCACCATGAATGCGTTTCGCGCCATGGGGGTTCACATCCTAGGGCCGGAAAATGGCGCAGTCACTGTGCAGGGTGTTGGATTGCACGGTTTGAAAGGGCCGCAGGAATCTTTGTATCTTGGCAATTCTGGCACTTCAATGCGATTGCTGAGCGGTTTGCTGGCGGGGCAATCCTTCGATACGGTATTGACTGGCGACCCTTCGCTGAGCCGCCGCCCCATGAAAAGGGTGACCGAGCCATTGCGACAAATGGGGGCCGTCATCAAAACCTCGCCGACTGGCACTGCACCGATCAAAATTAGGGGCAGCGGGCCATTGGAAGCCATCCATTACGATATGCCCATTGCCAGTGCGCAAGTTAAATCCTGTCTATTGCTTGCAGGGCTTTATGCGGATGGTGAAACGAGTGTCACCGAACCCGCACCGACCCGCGACCACACTGAACGCATGTTGGAAGGTTTCGGCTACCCTGTTTGCAGGGATGGCAATTGCGTCGCCATAAGACCCGGCGGCAGGCTGGTCGCCATGGACATTGATGTTCCCAGCGATATTTCGTCGGCTGCATTTTTCATGGTGGGTGCAGCGATTGCGCCGGATTCTGACGTGACTTTAAAGCATGTCGGTGTCAACCCAACCCGCACCGGTGTCATTGATATTCTTCGCTTGATGGGCGCTAACATCGAAATTGGGAATCATCGGATGGTCGGTGGCGAGCCAGTCGCAGACATACGCATCCGTTCCAGCAGACTCAGAGGGGTGCAAATCCCTGAAAAACTAGTTCCTCTGGCTATCGACGAATTTCCAGTGATATTCATCGCCGCTGCTTGTGCAGTGGGTGAAACTCGGCTGAGTGGCGCTGCAGAATTGAGGGTCAAGGAAAGCGACCGTATCCAAGTCATGGCTGATGGCTTGCAGGCTTTGGGTGTCCATGCCATCGCAACACCTGATGGCATGGTGATTCAGCCTAGGCCCATCAAGGGTGGAAAAGTGGATTCGCATGGCGATCACCGTATTGCCATGGCCTTTTCGATAGCAGCCTTGCGTGCCAGTGGGCCGATTTATATAGGCGATTGTGCCAATGTCAATACGTCATTTCCAAGTTTTGTGAAACTTTCCAATGCGTTGGGACTGAATGTCAATGTTAGTGAGGATTGATGAAAAATGGGCGATAACATTCCAGTTATGACTTTGGACGGCCCGGCCGGTGCCGGCAAGGGAACTGTCAGTCGGGCAATTGCCAAAGCCTTGGGTTGGCATTATCTCGATAGTGGGGCGATTTATCGGGCGCTTGCCGTTACCGTACAAGATGCTAATGTTTCATTGGAAGATGTTGATGGCATCGTTGAATTAGCCAAACAAATGAATCTGTCCTTCGAAGCGGGAGATGTGCCAGCCGTTATATTGGATGGGAAAAACATCAGTGAGCGCATCACCACCGAAATTTGCGGCAATATCACTTCTAAAATAGCCGCTTATGGGCCTGTTCGGCAGGCTTTGCTACAAAAGCAGCGCGAGTTTCGCAAACCTCCGGGATTGGTCGCTGACGGGCGTGATATGGGCACTGTAGTGTTTGCAGACGCCCAATTTAAGGTCTTTTTGACCGCCACCGCAGAAGAACGTGCAAGACGTCGGTATAAGCAGTTGAAAGAAATAGGGATAGATGTTAGCCTTACTGGTCTGGCAAAAGAGATTGAGGAAAGGGACCGGCGCGACATCGAACGTAGCGTGGCGCCGTTGAAAATGGCTGAAGATGCGGTGCTGGTGGATTCCTCCGATATGAGTATCGAGGAAGTCATTAGTCGTTGTCTGGCCTTGCTTGATTCCTGAATCGACTGAAAGTCAGTTTGGCCGCCGTCATTAAACGGCGAAATGTTTAACCTAACCCAAATCCTTACGGATGTACCCCCTTCCGTGCGGAGTTAAAGAAGATTGTCATGAGCGAAAGCTTTGAAGATTTATTAAATGAAAGTTTTGCCAAGTCCGAAATGCGTCCTGGCAGCGTATTGTCGGCCACGGTACTGGAAATTACCCAAGAATATGTCGTCGTCAACGCCGGGCTTAAATCCGAAGGCGTGGTTCCGAAATGGCAGTTCCTAAGCCCTGAAGGCGAATTGGAAGTCCAAATTGGCGACGAAGTGGAAGTCACCCTCGACATGCTGGAAGACGGCATGGGCAACACCTTGCTCAACCGTGACAAGGCCAAGAAGCAAAAAGCTTGGGGTGATTTGGAAAAAGCCAACGAGATCAACGAGACCGTCGTTGGACGCATCACTGGCAAGGTGCGCGGCGGATTTACCGTTTCGATTGGCGCCCTGCGTGCGTTCCTGCCGGGTTCCTTGGTGGATGTCCGTCCAGTGCGTGACACTGCCTTCTTGGAAAACAGGGATCTTGAATTCAAGGTCATCAAGATCGACCAGAAGCGCAACAATGTCGTTTTGTCCCGCCGTGCCGTTGTGGAATCTGAATACAGTGCGGAAAAAGAAGCCTTGCTGGAAAGTTTGCAAGAAGGTGCGATTGTGACGGGCGTGGTCAAGAACCTAACCGATTACGGCGCATTCATTGATTTGGGCGGCATCGACGGATTGTTGCATATTACTGACATGGCTTGGAAGCGTGTGCGCCATCCTTCTGAAACGGTACAAATCGGTCAAGAAATTCAAGTCAAGGTTCTCAAATACGACCAAGAAAAGAACCGCGTATCATTGGGACTGAAGCAATTGGGCGAAGACCCATGGCTGAACATTGCCCGCCGTTACCCCGCCAACACTCGTTTGTTCGGCAAGGTCAGCAACCTGACCGACTACGGCTGCTTTGTAGAACTCGAAGAAGGCGTGGAAGGCTTGGTGCATGTGTCAGAAATGGATTGGACCAACAAGAACGTCAACCCCGCCAAAGTCGTGCAATTGGGCGAGGAAGTCGAAGTCATGGTTTTGGACATCGACGAAGATCGCCGCCGCATCTCCTTGGGCATGAAGCAGTGCAAACCCAATCCTTGGGAAGAATTTGCCTCCTTGCATAAGAAGGGCGATAAAATATCGGGCAACATCAAATCAATCACCGATTTCGGCATTTTCATCGGCTTGGAAGGCGGCATTGACGGCTTGGTGCATTTGTCCGACATTTCGTGGACGACCACCGGAGAAGATTCAATCCGCAACTACAAGAAGGGCGATGAAGTCGAAACCGTCATCTTGGCGATTGATCCTGAACGTGAGCGGATTTCCTTGGGGGTCAAACAACTCGAACAAGACCCGTTCCAGAACTGGTTGGCAGGACACGACAAGGGTGCCATCATCAAGGGCGTGGTCAAAGAAGTCGATGCCAAAGGCGCTGTCATTCTGCTTGCCGACAGCGTGGAAGGATATTTGCGGGCTTCGGAAATTTCCCGCGACCGTCTGGAAGATGCCCGCACTCAATTGAGTGTTGGTGACGAAGTGGAAGCCAAGTTCATTGGCGTGGACAAAAAGAGCAAATCCATTTCGCTTTCAATCAAGGCGAAAGACCAAGAAGAAGAGCATGCGGCAATTAAGGATTATGCCCATCAGCAACCGAGCACCCCGACATTGGGTGATCTGTTCAAGGAACAGATGGAGAAATAAACTTCTGTGTGGCCTAAGACGGGGGGCTTCGCCGCCCTCCGGCTTTTTTTTAAGATGGATGTAAAGGTGACTAAGTCTGAATTAATCGAAATACTATCAAAAAGGTTCCACTATCTACCGCAAGGTGATGTGGAGGCGGCAGTCAAATCTGTGCTTGAGCAAATGAGCAATGCACTCTCTGGCGGCGAAAGAATTGAGATACGTGGGTTTGGAAGTTTTTCCTTGCATTATCGACCCCCAAGGGTTGGGCGCAACCCCAAAACGGGTGATGCGGTGGAACTGACTTCCAAATATGTGCCTCATTTCAAGCCAGGCAAAGAACTCAGGGACAGGGTCAATCCTTCAGGCGATAACGCTTTCGACGACTGATGGAGGATTGGTTATTTCTGTTGCTGCCTGTCGCCGCTGCATCCGGATGGTTCGCCGCCAAACGGCACTATGCTCGGAAATACCTAATAGAACACACCCATTCACTCAGGAAAGCCTATTGCCGGGGTCTGAATTATCTGCTCAGTGAAAAAACCGACAAGGCAATTGAGGCATTTGTCGATTTATTGACCAATGACTTCGAAACCGTGGAAACTCACATCGCTTTGGGTAATTTGTTCCGGCGGCGAGGTGAAATCGAAAAAGCCATTGAAATTCATGAGAATCTAATTGGCAGGGTCGATTTAAACCAACAGCAACAGGAAAGTGCGCAATTTGAATTGGGCACTGATTACATGCGGGCGGGCTTGTTCGACCGGGCGGAGAGCATATTCCAAAATTTGGTTGACCATGAAAACTCCCGCCTAGGTGCCTTGCAACAGTTGCTGGATATTTATCAACACGAGCAGGAATGGGCCAAGGCGATGGTTTGCACCCGTAAATTGCATAATTTGGGCAAACCACCTAAACGGGGGGAAACGGCTGCACATTTCCTCTGTGAATTGGCCGAGGAAACCCTTTCCACTGACGATGATAGGACCGCCCGGCATTGGTTGGAAGAAGCTTTGCGGGATGATCCCCGCTGCGCGAGGGCAAGCTTGTTAATGGCAAAGTTGGAAATGCGCGAAGGCCGGTTTGAGGAGGCACTGCAATTCCTGAAGCGTGTGGAGTCGCAAAACGTCGGCATCGTCCAAGAAATCATCGAACCCTTACGCATTTGTCATGATCGATTGGAGAAGCCTTCAGGTGAGTTGATTGGCTATCTAGGCTATTTGTACGAAACTTATGGCATAGAATCTGCCGCATTGGCTTTGGCTGAAAGAATCCGGTCAGAGCAAGGGCCGATCAAGGCAATCGAACACATGTTACGGGTTTTGGAAAGCCTACCCACACCCAAGTCGCTTAACACGCTGACAGGATTTCTGTTGGAGGAAGGAGTGGAAACGCAAAGGGAAGCATTGATACGCTTAGATAGGGCTTTGGATCGCATGAATTCCAACGCTCCTCGCTATACTTGCGCACATTGTGGATTCAGCGGTAGCGAATTACACTGGCGTTGCCCTTCTTGCCGTCACTGGGAATCAATCAAGCCATCATGACCGACACTCAGCATTTACTAAATCGATTGGAAAGCCTGTTGGCGGAAGGGATGTCCGCCGAGGGTGAAAATCTGGAGGCAAAGCTCCGCAAGCTTGGCAATGATGATTTGCCTGACGATTTGCGTGAGTTGCTGCAAAATCTAATTCAAGGACATGCCGGGGGCGATGCGAATGAAAAAGATCCATTGGAGTTCGCGTTTCAATGTGGGCAAGCCTACGAGCGCCTCGAAAGCCTAGTGCATAGTCGGCTGGCAGCCAATATCGCCTACCATTCGCCTGACGGAACCCCGCCGATGGAATTGGAAAGAAAGGATTTTGACACGCTGGCCCGTTTTATCACCCTTCGAAACCAAGTGCTAAAGACCATTGCAGATTACACCTTAAAATTTTTGTTGGTTTCGGTTGTTTTACTTGCCATTGGCTTGGCGCTAGGCTTGATATAGTTGGCCGATACTTGCTTAGTTGAATGCTTCGAAGGCAAAATCAACTCCCTTCACTATTCTGCATAGTTTCAGTTCAATGAATATGTTATGCGCAACTGTCGAATTTAGGATGAAATACCTCATTGTTTTTGCGCTTCCTTTGGCTTTGTTGCTCACAGGTTGTGCCGATTTGCCAACTTACACTGATCCTTCGACCGACCCAAAACAACGTCCGATGGCGTTTCATGACACCCGCCTCCAATATGCATTGGTGACCGGCGAAGATCAAACCCTAGTGGAGAATTTCGACATGAGGTTGCCGCCTTCCATGGCTGAACGCATTGTAGCAGGCGTGGCCTTACCGTTCACCGCCGCGCTCGAAACGATCTATTGGCCGGTTTCCACTGGCATTAAAGCTTTGGCTCCGGTTGCGGATTACCCTAAATCAGCCAAGTAAGCTTTTAATCACCTGTTCAATTTTTTCGGGTTTTTCATTGGAACCAAATCGACGGACAGGCTGACCTTGCTGATCGATCAAAAATTTTGTGAAATTCCATTTGATGGATCGGGTTCCCAAAATGCCTGGCAAAGACTGGGTCAGATAGGCAAACAAAGGATGCGCGCCGGGCCCATTGACTTCCACCTTTTCCGACAGAGGAAAGCTTACGCCAAAATTTTTCCTGCAAAATGCACCGATTTGCTCCGCATCCCCCGGTTCCTGTCCGCCAAACTGGTTACAGGGAAAACCAAGCACCACCAAACCCCTTTCCCGATAAGCTTGATAAAGCCTTTCCAGTCCTTCATATTGGGGGGTAAACCCACATTGGCTGGCGGTATTGACAATCAACAGCAGTTTGCCTTTGAATTGTGATAAATCCATTTCTTTGCCATCTAATGTCTTGGTTTTGAATGAGTAAATATTAAGCTGGGTCATAGTGAGTTCGCAGAATGTTGAAAATCAAAAATTTAAGTTCTCTTGCCTATACACATCGCACTTTCATCAATTGGTTTAGACAATGATTATATCCGACACTCCACTGGATCGTCAGTTCGCCAACTTCATGCGTCGCTTTGACCCCGGCATGGAGGTCGCCGTGGAATGGGCTGCCTACTTGGTCAGTCATGCAGTCGGTGATGGCCATGTATGCCTAGAAATACGCCATTGGGCGGGGCGGGAAATTGAACCGGGACAACGATTGCCAACCGAAAAAGTGTGGACGGAAATGTTGCTTGCCAGTGCCGTCGTGGGTGGGCCTCATGAATTCAAGCCCATGATTATAGAGGGTGGAAGGCTTTATCTGGCACGTTATTGGCAATATGAAAAGCAACTGGCTCAAGGACTGTTGGCTAGGGCGGGTCAAATTTGCGAAGACATTGATTTGGCAAAGCTGACTGCCGATTTGAATCGTTTGTTTGCCCATAATGCGAATTTAAAGCCTGACTGGCAGAAGACTGCGGCGGCAGTGGCCCTGCTAAGGCGGTTCTGCGTGATATCAGGCGGACCCGGAACCGGGAAAACCTCCACGGTGGTTCGCATCCTGGCCGCATTGCAATCACAAGCCAATGGAACTTTGCGGATAGCATTGGCTGCCCCCACTGGCAAAGCCGCTGCCAGAATGCAGGATGCCATACGCATGCAAAAGCGGCAGTTGAATATGCCGGATGAAATTATCCAGACGATACCCGAAACCGCTTCCACCTTGCATAGGTTGTTGGGAAGCAAGCCGGATTCGGTAAATTTTCGCCATAACCGCGAAAACCCATTAATGGCTGATGTCGTCGTCGTGGACGAGGCATCCATGATTGATTTGGCACTATTGGCAAAATTGGTGGACGCATTGCCGAGCCATTCGCGATTGATTTTATTGGGTGACAAAGACCAGCTCGCAGCCGTCGAAGCTGGTTCAGTGTTTGGTGACATTTGCCTCGGGCAGGGATACAGCCGGTCATTTTGTGAACGATTGAGTGAAGTCGCGGGTGTCAATTTGCAAGATAGTGGCGATTCGATTCCTGATCTCAGTAATTGCATCGCCCTGTTACACCATAGCCATCGATTTGGCGGAAATAGTGGCATCGGCGAATTGGCGCGGCGTATCAACGCAGCAGGCGAGGCTTTGCCAGTCATCGAACTGTTGAAGAATGGAAATTTTGACGACATTGCCTGGCGATCTCAGTTTGGCGAGGCTGATGTGTTGGAAAGGATGGACCAAGGCTATCAGCCTTTTTTTACAAAGGTGTCGGAGGGTGCAAGCGGGCAGGATGTGCTGTCGGCATTCAACCAATTTCGCATACTCGTCGCGCATCATCAAGGCACGACAGGCGCGTTTTCGGTCAATCAAGCCTTTGAAACTTTGTTGCGAGAGCGCCAACGTGTTCCTAGGCATGAACGGTGGTTTCCCGGCAGGGCGGTGATGGTCACTCGCAATGATTATGGCATGAAGCTATTCAACGGCGATATTGGCATTTGCTTGAGAGTGGATGGGGAATTGCGTGTTTGTTTCGAGGATGCCGACAGTCAGTTGCGCACCATTGCCCCTGCCCGCTTGCCAGAGTACGTGCTTAGTTTTGCCATGACGGTTCACAAAAGCCAAGGTTCGGAGTTCGATCAAGCGGTATTTCTGCTACCGGAAGCCGTCTCACCGGTGTTAAACCGTCCTTTGGTCTATACCGCCATCACCCGCGCCAAGCATCGCGTCGAAATTTGGGGTGGGCAAGACGTTTTAACCGATGCAGTTAGTCAATTCCCTGAACGCAGTTCGGGATTGAGAGGGAGGCTGTGGGGGCGATTCAGTTGATTTTGGCTCGATTGTGTCATATATTTGTAACAAATATTCATATAGATGTTAATTGTTGTCAAAAAGGAAATATATCAACCAAAGAATTTTAGTCGAAACTAGGAGTCATAGCTATAGATTGAATTGTGAATACCGAAAGACGGAAGTTACATCTTGAATAGGAGGATATCCTTATGCTGATCTTGACACATACTACGCTGGCATCCATCGCTCACACCGCATGGCTTGGTTTAAGCGCCTCCGAGGTGCGTAGTCTCGCCATTTTATTGGTTTTCGCCCTGTTGTTTGCTTTAGAAGCCTTGGGCGGATGTCGAAACAATCCACCGAAACAATCAAGGCAGTCTTATCTGACTAACCTAGGCACATTCCTGATGAACGACACTTTAATGTCGTTAATGTCTGTTTCGGCCCTACTTCTAGTGGCCGAGAACTATGGACATTGGGGCCTTTTGCACGGAATGAAAAATCCTGTGTTAAAAGAAGTGTTAACCTTTCTGGGCTTGGATTTAACTTTGTACCTTTGGCATCGGCTAAACCATAGCCGCGATAGCCTGTGGATGTTTCACAAAGTGCATCACAGCGACCCTAGCATGAATGTCAGTACGGCATTCCGCTTGCATTTTGTTGAAGTCGTGTTGACCGCGATGGTCAAAGCTGGCTTTATCATCCTCATGGGGGTGGACTCGACGGTGGTATTAGCCAATGAGGCACTCATTACATTGATGGTGATGTTCCACCATGCCAACATCCGTTTCTCGGGTGAACATTGGTTGGCTAAGCTGATTGTCGTGCCTTACTTGCATCGGGTTCACCACTCGACCTTGCGAAAAGAACATGACAATAACTATGGGGCGGTGTTCTCCTTCTGGGATCGGTTTTTCGGTAGTTTTGCGGAAACCGAACCGAAGAAGATAGGCATCGAATCGGTTCCCGGCCTTGGGATTTTGGAACTGGTTAGGTATGGCTTGAGCACTTCTTGGATGCCGCAATCCAAGCCCATTGCGGCGAATCCGCAGACGGTTGAGAAAATGATCGCCGAAGCGGCTTATTACCGCTCCAAAGCGCGGGGTTTCGCACCGGGATACGATTATTCCGATTGGCTGGAAGCGGAAAAGGAAATTACCCATCGCTTAGGGAAGGACAAGAAACGAAGGGCCAATTTCTCATTTTTCTGCTGTAGCCGTTAACGTCCTTTTCAAGGCATCCAAGGCCAAGTTGGCGGACCATTCCGGGGCAAGCGCGGAATGACCGCCGAAATCGCGTTGGAATTGCTCTTGATAATGAGTCTGCCACAAACCAATGCCGAGTTGAATCTTGCTATTTTCTTGTCCAACCACGCAAGCCAAGCCCCAATCTGCTTGGGCTTGGTTTGCGGCCAAACGGGCCAATTCGATGCAATCATTTGTGTGAGGCACGGGGATGATCGTCCCCCCGACGAATGTTGCCTTGTTTTGTTCTGACGAAGCCAGTTTTCCAGATAAGCGTCCGCCCGTGCCGGCTTCCAACACCCCCAAGGTTTGCCCTCTTCGATGCAATTCAGCCAGCACCACGCCTTCCAAGGTGTCGGCATCGGCTCCAAAAATCAAGTTACCCAAGCGTTCACGAACCTTTAATTCTACCGGGGCAATCAATTCATCCGCTTCTGCTTCGCTGTTTGCCGTGGCCGTGATGCGAATTACGACCACACCGGAATGGGCATTCAAGCCGACCGCAGGGTTTTGCAGCGTTTCCAAATCACCCACCCTTGAATCGATCTGACTTTCTCCTGCCCCTGACACTTTGAGTGAACGGCTTTTGATGATGCCCGATAACTTGAAACGTTGGCGTAAAAACGGCAATACCACATGGTCCATCAAATACTCCATCTCGCGGGGAACGCCCGGCAGACATATCGCCACTCGATTATTTTTTTCAACGATAAAACAAGGGGCAGTGCCTACCGGGTTGGGAATAGGGATTGAGTCTTCAGGGCGGTAGGCTTGTTTGCGATTGTTTTCGGTCATCGTCCGCCCCCAGCTTCGAAAGCGTTCTTCGATCTGCGCCAGCCATTCTTCGTCAAACATTAATTTTTGACCCGTCGCCAAAGCCATGGCTTCGCGGGTCATGTCATCCACGGTTGGGCCTAGCCCGCCGGTGGTGATGACGACATCCGAACGGGCCATCCCCTGCCGGATGATGTCGACCAACCTAGTCAAATCATCGCCGACTGTAGACGTGTAAAACAATGGCAAGCCAATGGTTTGCAGTTTTTTGGCGAGAGTTTTGGAATTGGTGTCGATGATTTCGCCGAGCAGGATTTCACTGCCTATGGTGATGATTTCGCTATGCATGAGCTTCTTAAATATTTAAATTGTCGATGATTATAAGCGATTTGAAAATTTACGTTTGTAGTGCCGCCTTTAGGCAGCAATTCTCATTATGAGGTAAAGAGTTGACACGTAACCCGTCATTCCTGCCGGGAAGCAGGAATCCAGTCACATGGACGTGAAACTTGGGTTTACTCACAGCGCTTAATCAAACGCTTACGCAGCCGACACGATACCGTCCATGGCACTGGATTCCGGCAGTCCATGCCGGAATGACGGCTTCCACGCCAAAATGAGAATTGCTGCCTTCAGGCGGAAAAACTATAGAAGACCGGCTAAAGCCGGGACTACGAACAAATCTTTTCTCATAATGCATGAATTGCCAAAATGAGAATTCAGTCAATGGCTTAGGCTACTTTATTCCAGTCAAGGCTAGGAGTAAAATTGGTTCTTTTATCGATGGGAATGACTCTAATGGCAAAACTAGACAAATCTTCATGGCCCGTGCTGTTTGTATCGGACCAATTTGAAGGCCACCATGGCGTGACCGAATGGCTGAATGCAATCGTCAAAAATCTGAAGGAACAACAAGACATCACCGTTTTGTTTTCCTACACCTTAAGCGATGCGTCTGAAGTCATCCATTCTCGGGAAGACATGGGAACCATCGTCATAGACTGGGACATGCAGGCATTCGGCCATGAGCATGAAAAAATCCGCCATTTGAAGTTGCAGTTGCAAGACAAGTCCATCGCCACCTTGTTAGTCAAATATATCCGCAAAAGGAATAAAAACCTACCCATCTTGTTGCTCACCGAAAGGCGGTCCATCGAACTAATCCCCGACGAAGTATTGAAAATGGTCAACGGGGTCATTTGGAAATTGACGGAAACCCCCGAATTTTTGGCGGGGCGCATCGAAGAAAGCGTCGTCCAATATACCGACACGGTGTTGCCGGCATTTTTCAAGGAACTCGTGCATTATGTAAACCTATACAAATATGCTTGGCACACCCCCGGACACATGGGCGGGGAAGGCTTTTTGCGCAGCCCATCGGGGACCGGCTTTCATAAATTCTTCGGCGAAAATGTATTGCGTTCCGACCTGTCCATTTCAGTGCCTGAGCTTGGCTCTTTGCTGGATCATAGCGGTTTGACCGGAGACGCAGAAAATTTTTCCGCCCAAGTGTTCGGTGCTGACCAGACCTATTATGTATTGAATGGCACCTCCACTGCCAACCAAATTGTCTGGCGCAGCCAGGTTTTGCCCGATGATCTCACCTTGGTTGACCGAAACTGCCACAAATCACTGAATTACGCGATGATCATCACTTCAGCAAGGCCAGATTATATGATTCCTATGCGAAACAAGCTAGGTATCATTGGGCCGGTAGATTTCTCTAAAATAGATCAAAACAAGAGTTATAAAATGTCGGCGCTTACCAACTCCACCTATGACGGAGTGTGCTATGACACGGTTTATGTGAAGAATAAACTGAAAAATGTCAATATTCTTCATTTTGACGAGGCTTGGTTTGCCTATGCAAAATTCCACCCTATTTATCGAAATCATTTTGGCATGGAAGTGGAAGATGTTAATAAATTGACCTTTAGCACCCAATCTACACATAAGTTGCTGACGGCCTTTTCCCAAGCGGCCATGATTCATGTCAAGTTTCCTGATTGGGATGGTATGCCTTCAGACTACGGCGAAAAATTCCGGGATTGCTTTAATGAATCCTACATGATGCACGGTTCGACCTCACCCCAATATTCCATGATTGCCTCGCTGGAAGTGGCGACCAAGATGATGAAGGACAACGGGACGACGGCATGGAACGACATCATCAAGGAAGCGATTGAATTAAGGAAGAAAGTGGCGGACATTAAGCAAAGCTGCAAGCCCGATGATTGGTTTTTCGGGCTTTGGCAACCGGAGTGCATTGCGGACCCAGACCTAGACATCAAAGAGCTTGCCAAAAACCAAGACTTTTGGCTCATCAAGCCGGGTGATGCTTGGCATGGCTTTGCGGTGAAAGACACTTATGTCATGTTAGACCCCATTAAATTGACGTTCACCTGCCCCGGACTCACGGTGCAAGGAAATTATGAACAGAAAGGCATTCCGGCGGCTATTGTCACGAATTTCCTGATTAACCGGGGCATTGTCTGTGAAAAAACCGATTATTACTCGTGGTTGCTCCTCAATTCCTTAGGCACCAGCCGGGGCAAGCAGGGTACCTTGGTGGCGGAATTATTCAAATTCAAGGAGCTTTATGAAAACGAAGCCCTGTTGACGGAGGTATTCCCCAGTTTAGCCAAATGCCCAAAATACAACGGTAAAACCTTGAAAGAACACTGTCAAGACATGCATGATTACATTCGGGAACATGATTTAGTCGACAAGATGATTAATGCCGCCAACCAAATCCCGCCACAATCCAAATTGCCTGTGCAAGCCTATCACAAGCTGGTGGAAAAGAAGGTTGATTCGATTCAATTGCGGGACATTCAAAAGGCTGGCAAAAATCGGATTGGTGCTGTGATGATTGTCCCTTATCCGCCGGGTATCCCGATCTTGATGGGGGGCGAAGCCATCCTAGCAGAAGGTGACCCGCGGCTTAAATATCTGCTATATCGGCAAGACTTTGAAAATGAATTTCCGGGCTATACTAGCGACATCCATGGGATAGAAAGAACCAAACCCGATAAGGATGGAAATGTTTATTTCGAAACCTTGATCATTAAAGAATGAACTCTGGCTTTCGTGCTATTGTGTTTTAATAAAGCATTAGTATTTTTGATCGTTTCCACAGTCTCCGCTTATCGTTATACACAAGTGCTGGAAACTCGTCATTCCGGCATGGACTGCCGGAATCCAGTCACATGGATGTGAATCGGCGAGTTTGCAATTAGGCTAAATCAACATCCGGCATTAGGATCGAATTCAAAATGGAAATTTGAATTCAAAATTTGTCATAACAATTTAAAATTTCAATATCGAATTCAAAAATCCTAAAAATCAGCAATAAAACGAATTATTCAATTCAAAATCAAAAAATCAAACTCGTATTTCAAAAATCAGGCTTGAAATCGAAAAATCAAACTTGAAAATCCAAAAACAAATTTGAAATTTCAAAAACAAACATCAAAACAAGATTTCAAGTTTAGAAAATGGATTTTGAATTCAAAATCCAACTTTTGAATTCATTGGCTGGATGATGAATTTGAAATCCTCAAAATGAATTCATAAGCCTGAAAATGAATTCGCTCAGTACATTTTCTTAAAATGAAAACACATTCAATTCTGCTGCTAGATAGGCATTAGGTAAAAAGGAATTGGGTAACTCGTCATTTCGGCAGGGATGCCGAAATCCAGCGTCCATGGATGGCAAACCGGAAGTTGAAACGCTGCTTGAATGAGATAACATTTACCGTCCCTGGCACTAAATTCCGGCAGTCCATGCCGGAATGACGATAAATTAATTTCCTACTATTTCATTGGTGATTGCAAGCCAATTGTTCCTATGTTAGTCTAATTCCGAACTCGTGGAACAACAATTTAATGACTTAGGAGAGTTATTATGCCCACTTTTCCCACTAAACCTGCCGAATTGATTGCCCTGCTCAAAGCCATGGCCGAGGGCTTTCGCGACCATCCCGACATATACCCCAATCCACCCTATCCGACTGATGATGTTTTAAACGATATAGAGCAACAACAAATTAATGAAAGAAACACGCTTGAATCCAAAGCCCGTTTCGAAGAATACAGAGAAATCGAAAAAGCGGGCATAGAGCGTCTCAGAGCCAAAGGCAAAGCCAACATCGCCTATGCCGTGCATACCACCCATGACGAACGCGAACTCAATTTCATTAATTGGTCTAATCGCAGCGCCCCCACGCCCACGCCTAAGCCCGACCAACCAATTGGATTAGATTCCCCTCGCCATGGTGACGGAACGGTTTATTTGACTTGGATTGCAGCCAGCACCGGCGGCAAAGTCCAAGCCTTCAATATCCAACGCCGAGAAATCCATACTGACGGGCCCGACACCGATTGGACCGATTGCGGCATGTCCGTGACTACCCAAGCCACATTAATCAATCAACCCAAAGGATTGATGTTGGAATATCGAGTCATCGCTGTCAATTTTGCCGGTTTCAGCAGTCCGAGTAATGTCGTGAGTTTGACGATGTAATGGTTTTTAGTGTCTGGTTTTCAAGCTCCATTCTCATCCTTAAACACAAATGATGAAACTCGTCATTTTGGCATGGATGCCAAAATCCAGACCATGGACGGTAACTGGAGGATTACATAAATGCCTTTTGACCTCTCAAGTGTACAAATTGCCATCTTTTATGGATATTGCGAAGAAGATGAAACAAGTACGCCTATTTTAGGATGATAAAACATGTTTAACAATGAAAAGGTGTCTGAAGCAAAATCTAAAGCGAGAGATTTTTTTGCGATAATTTTTGAGTTCGCTTTATTATTGCTGTTGTTGGGTTTAGCATATGAATTATTGGTCTACATTGCCAACATGTACGCGATTGAAGCGACATTAGTAAAAATATTGATATATATCGCTATTCTTCTTGCGCTTATTGTTATAAACACTCCTTTATGGATAATGTTAGATATGCGAGTGCTCATTATTGATATTCATAATCGGCTTGAAAATTTGGAAAAAGAAAGAGAAAACAGGTAGATCGGGCAACAAATTTATAGTTGCCCGACATTCTCAATTAACATATTTTCCTAACAATATATTTTAGCGTATTAGGTTTCTTGGACGATTTGGTACGAAAAACACGCACCGAATAATAAATGCAATTTTCAAAAAAACAAATAGAGGTGAGGAAAATGGGCGCATCAATAAACCGCTGCTCTGGCTGCGAACATTATGATGGATTCAACAATGATAACGTTCGGTGTTCTATCGGGGTTAAAGCAACTATTGATAGAGGTTGTAATAGATTTACCCCAGATACTACAGCTAATTGCTATGAATGTCATTACAATAAGAGTGGTGCAAAAGCATATGACATTGAATGTAGCAAATACGGATACATTAGTGGACAACGAGAAAAGTGCGAAGGTTATGCTGAAAGATGGGGTTGATGTGGTGCTTTAGTTTGGTTACAACGCGGTAAGGCGCATTCGTAGGGCGCGAGCGGCTCCGCCGTGTATTGCGTCGCATGGGTTGTTGAAACATTCGGCGGAATACGCTAAACCGCTATTCCTCCTTACCTGTTTTGCGCTTGTTATCAAGCTCTAGCATGGTAACGCTATACTAGAAGCTGATTTGAAGCGGAGCTTCGAATGTTAGATTCCCAAACCCTGTAGGGCGTTCAAACGGCTTTATCAGTTGCCCTCGCAGGAACAAACCATAGCGACTAGTCAATTTAGCTCAATTAGGAGAAACACTCATCGAGCTAACCAAAGAACACATTGCCCAATCACGAATCATCGCAAAGGGTGAGCGTATTCGGGACGTTCAAAGGCTTATTGATAGCTATGGTGGAAAAAAGTCCAAATGGGTTAAGAAAAGTAGCCCGTTGTTCGAGAGCGAAGGCAAGTGTTGTGAATACCATTGGTATGAGCATTATGGCATTGGCAGATTTGAAATAAAATTGAAGGTGGTCAGAGAAAGATGATTGTCAAACTCAAATCAAATACTTATAAGTATACCGATCTTTCCGAAAATCAACCTTATTTTGTCATAGGTATAGAAGCTGACGACTATAGGCTATTAAATGATGCCGGGAAACCCTATCTGTATCCCACTGAAATCTTCGATGTCATCGATTCAAGTCAGCCTATCGAATGGGTCACTGAATTTGGCGATGACGGCGAACAGTATTCCTACCCCGCACCGTTAAATGAGATTGGTTTTTTCGAGGATTTATTTGACCAACAACAAGAAAAAATATCGATATTTTGGCATGTTGTCAATCAGACATTATCAAAAGCGGCGTGATTCGAATAGGGTTGTCACAATTCGTCCATGCGTCCCAGGCAAAACTCTGCCTGGGTTTGTATCCCGTTTAATTCCACCTCCGTCATCTTAGCCAGTTGGCGATAAGCCATGCCGATGCGCGGGTTCCTTTCCAACAGGCTGGCATGGCGGCGGTAAAAGTCCCAATACAAGGAATTGAACGGGCAAGCCCGCTCGCCTATCCGCGCCTTGCGATCATAGTGGCAACCCCGGCAACTGTCGCCCATGCGGTCGATGTAGGCGGCGGTGGAGACATAAGGCTTGGTCGCCATAAATCCGCCGTCGGCAAACTGGCTCATGCCTAGGGTGTTGGGCAATTCCACCCATTCAAACGCATCAATGTAAACGCCTAGATACCATTCATGCAAAGCTTGCGGGTCAATCCCCACCAGCAAGGCAAAATTGCCCGTCAGCATGAGCCGTTGGATGTGATGGGCATAGGCCATGTCCAAGGATTGGCCGATGGCAAAGGCCAAGCAGCGCATGTTGGTTTTCCCCGTCCAATACCAAGTCGGCAATGGCCTCACTGCTTGAAAATAATTTGACCCGGCATAATCCGGCATCTTCGCCCAATACACCCCCCGCACATATTCCCGCCAGCCCAAGATTTGACGGATGAAACCCTCGACGGCGGCAAGCGGGGCTTTACCCGCACGGTAAGCGATCTCGGCGGCGGCAACGACTTCTTGCGGCGATAGCAGCTTGACATTCAGCGCGAAGGACAGCAGGGAATGGAACAACCTGGGAGCCTGTGTGCTGATGGCATCTTGGAACTGGCCGAAATAAGGCAGGGAATATTCAATAAATTCATTTAATTGAGCCAATGCCTCTGCCCGATTGACTGGCCAGCGCAACGCCTCGGCTTGCGGGTTGCCAAAGCTACGCACCCCCGCCGTTTTAATCTCCTCCCACAAGTTTCGGCAGTCGTGCGTGGGCCTGCGGTCAGGCGGCTGCGGCGGGATGCCGGGCCATGCCTTGCGGTTTTCTGCGTCATAATTCCAAAGCCCGCCGACGGGCTTGCCCCGCCCTTCCAGCAACACCCCATGCTTGACGCGCATGGTGCGGTAAAAACTCTCCATCAGCCAGCGCGATTTGCCTTGGAACAAGCGCTGCGCCTCGTCACGGGCGGTGAAGAAATGTTCGCTATCAACGGCCGTGGCGGGGATCGGGAGGCTGCTGGCGTATTCGTACAATTGCCGATCTAAACGCCATTCGTCCGGCTGTTGCCATTGCAAGCCAGTGGCCTGATAACGGGCAATCAACCTGTCCAGATTGGCGGGGAAGTTGTGGCAGTTGTCTGCGTCACCGATGCGGCAATAATCCACGCGATGCCCTGCCTGTTTGAGTTCTTCGGCAAACTGCCGCATGGCCGAGAAAATGGCGAGGATTTTTTGTGCATGATGCAGGACGTAATCGGTTTCCTGCCGCACCTCCATGAACACATAAACGACATCGGCGCGGTTTTCGGCAAACCAGGAATGACGTTGGTTCAGTTGATCGCCCAAGACAAGCCGCAACACGGTCATGGTTTACCCCGTTGATTGCGGCAGCGTTGCGAGCAGTATTTCACCTCGCCCCATACCTTTGCCCAACGCTTGCGCCAAACCATTGGCAAGCCGCAGGCCGCACAATATTTGACTGGCAGTTCCGATTTTTTTTTGCACTTGAGAGAGTTAATCGCCAAACACAGGGAAAGGGAAGCAATGGGTGAGTCAGCGTTCTTTACCTACGAAGTGGGCAAGAAAGCTGAAAAAAACTTCCGCCTGAAATAACGCCTTGATGGTAAACAGATTAAAAAAAGGCTTACATTCAGTAAACTGTAAGCCTTTTGAAATTTGGTAGCGGGGATAGGATTTGAACCTATGACCTTCGGGTTATGAGCCCGACGAGCTACCAGACTGCTCCACCCCGCGTCGATGAAAGGAATTATACGGATTAGGCGCGGGTTTTGCAAGCATTTTTATTCTCTTATTTTGATTGAACTCGATACGTAAAATATGTGTTTGCCAAATTGCCCATGTCAGCAAGGGTTCGCCGACCTACAATAGGCTTTTATAAGCGGGATGGCAGAGGATGCAATAACCTCCCACTGGCGTTGAAATTAACTCTATCATTACAAGTCATTGCACTCTAGGCCAGCTTCCATTTGACCATGTCTTCGTTGTCGCATTCCTATCATTTTGACCCCAGCTATGGGCATACTTTGGAGTCTTTGCTCGAAGTGCCTTTGCCAAATGAACCTGAGGATTTTCAAAATTTTTGGTTGGCCCGTTACCAAAAAGCCTTAAACATCCATCCCCAGATTGCGCTTTCCGAAAACAATGCCCGCCATGCCCATTACCAAATCAGTGACATAGCTTATGAATCCACTGATGGATTCCGCATTGGCGGTTGGATGCTCATTCCCAAATCAGGCCAGTTGCGCAAGGGCATGGTCGTCGGACATGGTTACGGCGGCAGGGATGGCCCGGATTTTGATATGCCAATCAGCGATACGGTGTTTTTATTCCCCTGTTTCCGAGGCTTGTCGCGTAGCGCCTGTCATGGGGTTTCCAGCAACCCGGCCTACCACGTTTTGCATGACATCGACAAACCGAACCGTTATCTCTTAGGCGGTTGCGTCGAAGATATTTGGGTCGGAGTGACGGCCTTGTTGCAACTCTTCCCGGAGCTTGAAGGGCATATCGGCTATCAAGGCACTAGTTTTGGTGGCGGCATTGGTTCCATGGCGGTCGCGTGGGACCCGCGCATTCAATTAGCGGCTTTCAATGTCCCCAGCTTTGGTCATCAAGCATTGCGCTTAGGGCTGGCGACGACGGGCAGCGGGGCAGCCGTGTCGATGTACCACCGGAGGCATGGTAACGTAATGGACACATTAAAGTATTATGATGCAGCTTTGTCCGCGCGGCATATTTCCATACCTGTGCATGTGGCGGCGGCCCTTTTCGATCCGGTGGTGGCGCCCCCCGGACAATTTGCCGTCTACAATGGGTTAAGCGGACCCAAGCAATTATTTGTCGCAACCGCCGGCCATTTCGACTTTCCAGGCCGTGAAGAACAGGAAAGCAAGCTACTGAATGAACTGAAAACCTTTTTCGATCCCTTATGAAAAGAGAATATCACCGTTGGTTTAGCCATCGCATGGACCGTGACATGGAATTACTGGTCTTTGGGCATGGAGGCGCAAAAGTGTTGGTCTTCCCGACCCGCGATGGGCGTTTTTATGAATACGAAAATATCGGCATCGTCGGTTCTTTGGCGCACAAAATCAATTCGGGCCAAATCCAGTTGTTTTGCGTCGATAGTGTCGATCATGAAAGTTTGTATTGCTTCTGGCGCCACCCGGCTGACCGAATTCGCCGCCACATGCAATTTGAGGATTACATCTTGAATGAAGTGCTGCCTTTCATGTCATCCATCAACCCGCATCCTTGCACCATTGCGCAGGGGTCCAGCCTTGGCGCCTATCACGCCGCAAACATTGCTTTTCGCCATCCGCATTTATTCAGGAAACTATCCGCATTTTCCGGTCGCTACGATCTGACCCTGAATATTGAATCTTTCCGGGATTTATTCGACGGTTATCATGACGAAAATATCTATTTTCATAATCCAAGCCACTTTTTGCCCAATCTGAATTGCGAACATCGGTTACAGCATTTACGCGACATGGACATCGTTTTTACCATCGGCCGGGACGATCCCTTTTTGGACAATAATCTGCATTTAAGCCGGGTCTTGGGGGAGAAAGGCATCCATCATGCCTTGCACATTTGGGATGGCAGGGCGCACCGGGCATCGGCATGGCGAAAAATGGCACCTCTTTATATCTAAAGGTGAACTTCTCGAATTGATAGGAAATGAGCGTAATATTTGTAAATTTCTCACTATACTTTATTCGGTAGCAAGACCATTTTTATGGTTTAGGCTATAATCCGTCGCGTTTGGAAGCTAATCAAAGAACTTTAGAATGCATCTGAACCACAATAACTTACAATATTATGCAAAACGATATGTCAACCATCGATTTAACCCTTCCTTCCAGTTCATTCTTCAATTTTCAAATTTCTCGCGACAGGGATAACGATTTGGTCGCCTTTGGGCTGCCAAGGATGCAATGCGCCAATGTCAGTGTGTATTACGATAGCAAACTCGCCGTCGATGATGTCAACCTAAAAATTCTGCCCAATGAAGTATTGGCCCTGATTGGCCCTTCCGGTTGCGGCAAATCCACCCTGTTGCGTTGCTTGAACCGCATGAACGACACTATTCAAGGATGCAAGGTCAGCGGCAAGATCACTTTGGACGATCAAGACATTTATGCCAGCGACATGGATGTAGTGCCTTTGCGCGTCCGCGTCGGCATGGTCTTCCAAAAACCCAACCCTTTCCCGAAAAGCATTTATGACAATATCGCGATGGCCCCTAGGCTCCATGGACTCGCCAGCACCAAAGCGGAGATGGACGAAATTGTCGAAACCTCGCTGCATCGGGCGGGTTTGTGGGACGAAGTCAAAGACAGGTTAAAGCAGGCCGGCACTGGATTGTCCGGGGGGCAGCAACAGAGGCTGTGCATTGCCCGCACTATCGCCGTCAACCCGGAAGTGATTCTGATGGACGAACCCTGCTCGGCCTTGGACCCGATAGCCACGGCTAAAATCGAGCAATTGATTGATGAGTTGCGAAAAGAATACACGATTGTGATTGTCACGCACTCCATGCAACAAGCGGCAAGGGTTTCCCAAAGAACAGCCTTCTTCCATCTAGGGAAAATCATTGAGGTCGGTGCCACGGAAAAAATCTTCACCAATCCCAGCGAAGAATTAACAGAACGCTACATCACCGGACATTTTGGGTAAAAGCTATGAATAGCAGCTTCGGTCACCACACCATACATCAATTTGATGAGGAATTAAAAGCTCTGCATACCCAAATCATAGAAATGGGAGAATTAGTATTAAATCAATTATGCCTTTCTTTGGAATCGGTCAAATACATGGATTTATCATTGGCACAGGGAATCATTGACCGTGAAAAAGTGGTTGATGAAATGGAGGTCTCCGCTGACAAGACAATATGCGCAATCTTGGTTAGGCGATGCCCCAAAGGGAGTGACCTTCGCCAAGTGTTATCGGCATCAAAAATCGTCAACTGCTTGGAACAAATCGGCGATAAAACCGTGAAATTAGCCAATTTCGTCGTTTTGATGCATACCACTGATCAAGTCAATACCCATTATTTTTCTTTGGAGGACATTTACCGGCTGGGTGGGGTTTCCATTGAAATCGTTCAATCAGCCTTGGAAGCATTTGAAGAGTTGGATGCCGAACAAGCCCGTCAAGTCGTCCAATATCATCTCACCCTGGATCAAGAATTTCAGAAAGCCCTCCATCATTTGATTGACTTTCTGCAAGCGGAAAAATCCAACGTCAACAATACAGTCAGCCAAGTGTTGATGATGAAAGCGCTGGAACGAATAGGCGAACATGCCCGTCAGATTGCGGAATTGGTGATTTACCAGCTTGAAGGGCAAGAGCCAACACATCATTTGCCTGATTTGGTCGAGGATTTCCCAGTAGATTGAAAACTTCCATTGCTAGGAGTGTCAAGATTAGCCTTGACTGGCAAAGCAAGCTTTGGCATTCCGTTCATCAGTCAATTGGATTCGACAGGCGGAGCGCGTAGGGAAAAAGTCACGGGTCCGTCATTGACCAATGCGACTTGCATATCCGCACCAAACTGACCGGTTTGAGTTTTGGGATGTCTTTCCTTGACCAAGCCCACAAAATACTCAAACCAGCGCAACCCTTCCTCAGGTGCGGCGGCTGGCGTGAAACTAGGTCGCGCCCCTTTGCGGGTGTCGGCTGCCAAGGTGAATTGGGAAACCAATAGCAACTCCCCGTCTATATCGACCAAACTGAGGTTCATGCGCCCGTCGCTGTCAGGGAATATCCGGTAATTCAAGATGCGCTCGGCCAAACGCCGCGCCTGAACTTCGCCATCGCCGCGTTCCACCGCCACCAAGGCGAGGATGCCGCGTCCTATGCTTCCCACGCTGACACCGTCAACAGTCACCTCAGCTTGGGTCACTCGTTGGATCACACTAATCATGCAGCAATCAATAGGTAGGCATGGTTCGATCAACTTGGCTGGCCCAAGCCGCCACGCCGCCCGTCAAGTTGATTATTTTTGAAAATCCGTTGGATTGCAAAAAATTGGCAATTTGGGCGCTTCTCATGCCGTGATGGCAAATGACCACGATTTCCTGTTGTGAGTCGAGAGTCGCGTAATTGGCAAACACTTGGTTCATCGGCATATTTACACTGCCTTCAATTCGGCAGTGGGCAAATTCATGAGGTTCTCGCACATCCAGCAGCAGGGCCGGCGGACTATCCGATTGCAAGCGTTTATTCAATTCTACTGCGCTGATGTGTTGCATAGGGTTTGCTTGTTCTATATTGGGTTGGAGGTTGGTGGATATTTATTGTAACCTAAATGCAAAGCTTAGATTCCCTCTTGCATTCGCATCAATTCCGGGCCAGGAGTACAACCCGTTCATGGATAGGTTGGAAGGGTTTAGGAGGGCGATTGAGCAGCGCGGCGGTTAGTCTTCGCCTGTGTTATTCTCGACACCGACCGAATCAATCGACAGAGACATGAAGATAATCGACGTACTAGGGTGGTCAGAAGTGGAAAAAGCAATGGACACTCTGGCGAAGCGCAAGGACGAATGGTTCCCGCAGGGGTTCAATGGCATCCATGCCGTTTCCAACCCTGAGTTTTTCGCCGCAATGAGAGAAGGAGCGGTTTACTTTTCCAATGCCGACGAGTTGGTCAAAGGCTTTAATCCTGCTAAACAGCTTACATCTGCAATTGAAAAAATAAACAATGGAGTGTCATTATCGTTTGATGAAGAATATGCCATTGAGACCGTATGGCATGAATTGATGCACGGAATAACTGGGATCAAAGCCACCAAAAATATAATCGACAAAGATCCGTTTGAAGAAGGTTTCATACAAATGGCCGCAAGATTTTCCTATCCTAACCTTCTCACCGAATTGGGCGGCTCGGAAAAGCATCAAGAAACCATAATAACTAACGGATATGCATATCCTAATACGGCGAGAAATCTTATAGAAATGGTCAGAATGGCGGGGATGGGCATTGATGAGGTTTCAAGCCAAATTATTGAACATGGCCTGAATTCGCGGGATATTTTAGCTGGCCGCCTGTCTCAGGGGTTAAACATCAAACAAGGAAGGATAGCAACCCTTTATGGGCATGCCATTGGCAAACCCTTGAGTGATTTTATCGAAAAAGTGAAAGTACTGGCTAAGCATGCGCCACGCAACAGCCCTTAGTGGCAAATTCAGCCTGGATTGAAGAATCTTTGATTAGTGACGCATACCGATTGGCTGTGTCAGCCTGTCCGCGCAACTGGTAAAGCCGGACAATATCAACCAATAAGCTGTCATTGCTTAATCCCAAAAGATAGTCTTCAGGTGTTTCCGGGTTTCCATAAAACAGTTGGTTAAGCTCTTCTATGGTCGCACCGTGGTCGTAAATGGTCTCGATTTTTTCAGGCTTAAGGACTGCTGACATGTTTCACCTCGCTTTGATTTAAGTATATAGTAAGTTTTTCGGCGCAAAGTTCAAGAGTCCCCACCGATGACCACCACATTCACCATTAATGCCCACGAGGTGTTGGACTTGCTGGGCCAGTTGCAAAGTTCGATGTCCAATCTGCGTCCGGTGATGACGGAAGTGGGCGCTACACTGGTGTCGGCGATCGATGGCAGAGCTAGCTGATGCCCATCATTTCGATTCAAGCTCCCAGCCCCCGCCCAGCGCCTTATATAAAGCCACATGCCCGGTGGCCCATCCCAATTGGCTCTGCACCAGTTGCTCTTGCACGTCGAACCAAGTCCGGTTGGAATCAAGGACGGATTGCAATTCGGTTTCGCCTTCCTGATAAATAAAGGAAGCGGCTTCACGGGAATTCCGCGCCGAGGTCTCGGCGGTTAGCAAGGCTTGTTGACGACGATATTCGCCGTTCAATGTCGACATGCCATCTTCCACTTCCCGCAGGGCGAGCAATACCGATTTTTCATACTCTTTAAGCGCTTCTGTTTTTCTGGCTTCTTGGGCATCAATATTCGCCAACAATCGACCCGCTTGAAATATCGGCAACGAAAAACGTGGGCCGACCCCATAGAATCCGCTGTTAAAACTCGCCAAATCCCCCATGTCTTGACTCTGCAAACCCACTGCGCCCGTGATGGTGATTTTGGGGAACAATTCCGCTGTGGCTGCCCCTATCATGGCATTGGCAGCGGCCACTTGGCGTTCTGCCTTTCGTATGTCGGGCCGACGACGCAACAAATCGGCTGGCGTACCCACGGGAAGCACCGGGGGATGGGGGATTTCTGTATCAAGGGTGGCGAATTCATGGTCGAGTGCCGTGGGTTGCTGACCCAACAACACCGCCAAACCATGGCGGATGTTGTTGATTTGGGCTTCAATCATAGGTACGGAGGCTTCCACTGCCTGCATTTCGGTCTTGGCCCGTTTGGCATCCAATGCATTGGCAAAGCCTTCTTGGTAGGCATTTTCGGCAAGGCTAAGAATCTTGTGCTGGTTTTCCACTCGCTGGTGGGCGATGTCCAAACGGCGTTGCAAAGCGATCATTTCCAGATACAAACGTGCCACTTCGGCAGATAAAGTAATGCCAATGTCACGCCGACTTTCCTCCGTTGCTTCGGCGGCAGCCTGCGCAGCTTCCTTTTGCCGCTTGATGCCGCCAAAAATATCCAATTCCCATGAACTGTCGAAACCTGCTTGAAACAGATTGAAAGGCTCGCCTAGGGGACCGAGTGAAGACAATAACCCCGTTGTCGATTCTCCGCCCTCAAATGCCCCGCTTAAAATCCCTTTCAACGCATTGGGACTGAGCCGTTCACGCTGGTAGCCGCCGGACATTCCCAGCCTAGGCCAAAGCGCCGCCGCTGCGGAGGTCACTTGAGCGCGTGATACAAGCAGTCGGGCATTTGCCGCTTGCAAATCCAAATTTCCTTGCAATGATCTTCTTATCAATGAATTGAGCTTAGGGTCTTGAAATCCACGCCACCAGTGGGCTAAATCAGTGGTTTTGGCTTGGCTTGGCTCTGTAGGGGCGCGATTATTCACCTTTTCATCACAAAGTTGACGAATAAATTCGCCCCCACAACCAACAGGCGAAGTTCCACTCCAACGCTTCGGCGTAGCCATTTCGGGCGGATAGTAATCCGGCCCTACTTTGCAAGCGGACAAGGCGGCAACCAGAGACAGCAATGACAGCCACTTAAATTGCCTTGACACAAAACTCGCGGAAAACTTGAAATCACGCATGGTTTTCCTCCTTGATTCTAAACCATACCGCATAAAGTGCTGGCAGGAAAATCAAGGTCAATACTGTTGCGACCAATAGCCCCCCCATGATCGCCACGGCCATCGGTCCCCAAAACTCACTGCGTGACAGTGGAATCATGGCGAGAATGGCGGCAGCGGCAGTCAGTAATATAGGCCGCAAGCGCCGGACTGTGGCTTCCGTAATGGCATCCAGCGGGGCAAGCCCCGCTTCAATGTCATGCTCAATTTGATCCACAAGGATGACCGAGTTTCGCATAATCATGCCCGATAGGGCGATGACACCCAGCGTGGCGACAAACCCGAATGGCACATTCAGCAAAAGCAAGAAAGCCGTAACACCGATCATTCCCAACGGCGCTGTCACCACCACCAGCACGGTTTTTCGCATACTCTGCAACTGGATCATTAATAATGTCAGCACAGTCAACAACATCGGAGGCATGACGGCATTGATGGAATCTTGCGCGATTTTGCTGCTTTCAACTGTTCCCCCCAGTTCGATGCGATAACCATCGGGAAGTTTGGCGCGAATGGGATCCAACAAGGGATCAATTTGTGCCGCAACATCGGGGGCTTGAGCATCATTACGAACATCACTACGGACGGTGAATGTGGGAAATCGGTTGCGTCTCCAAATAATCCCTTCTTCAAATCCAGGGCGGGTGTAGACCAATTGGCTCAATGGCACGCTTTTACCGTTATGGGTTTGAATGTTGATTTCATCGACCAGAGATGGATTCTTTCTCTCGTCGGGTTCTGCCCGCCCTAGCACTTCGATGAGTTTGTTCTTTTCACGGTATTTGGTAATCCCCAAGCCCGACAGAAAAGTATCCATGGTGAACGAAATCTCTTGCGAGCTAAGCCCCAAAGCCCGGACTTTGTCTTGATCCACTTCATGGTATAGCACTTTGCTGGGTTCCCCCCAATCCAGATGGACATCCTGAGTGTGTGGATTACTACGGACAATGGCGGCCACTTCTTCGGCAATCGGGCGGATTTTGTCAATTTCGCGACCACTGACCCTAAATTGGATGGGAAAGCCAACGGGCGGACCATTTTCCAAACGGTTCAAACGGACGCGCAATAAGGTGAAATCATTGTCAAAAGCTGTTCGCAACCGGGATAGCACCCGTTCACGGGACAGTGAATCCTTGGTCAACACCACGATTTCGGCGAAATTATCATGGTCGAGTTGTTGGTCTAGGGGAAGATAAAATCGTGGGGAACCGGACCCGATATAACTGACAAAGTTCACGATGTCAGGGTCACCCTTGAGCAATTCTTCGGCTTTCTTGGCCTCCCGTTCCGCAGCCAAGATCGAAGCACCTTGCGGCAACCAAAGGTCTATCACCAATTCTGGCCGGTTGGAGAAAGGGAAAAATTGCTGTTGCACAAACTGGAACATGAAAAGTGAGAACACAAACAGCAACAAGGTCGCTATGACCACCCACCAACGATACCTCAAGCAGCCTTGCACAAACGCCCTGAACGTGGGGTAAAAACCTCGCTGATAAACTTCGCCCTCAGTATGTCTTTCATGTTGTTGAATGTCGGGCAATAGCTTAAAACCCAGATAAGGCGTAAAGATGACGGCAACAAACCAAGAAGCCAACAGCGCAATCCCCACCACGGCAAAAATGCTGAAACAATACTCACCGGCGGAGGACTTGGCAAAACCCACCGGCATGAAAGCAGCGGCGGTGACCAATGTTCCGGTTAGCATCGGAAAAGCCGTGGATGTATAGGCAAAAGTGGCGGCGGCAAAGCGGTCAAAGCCTTGCTCCATTTTGACGATCATCATTTCCACCGAAATGATGGCATCATCGACCAACAAGCCTAGGGCAATGATGAGCGCCCCCAAGGAGATACGCTGCAAATCGATGCCGACAATCAGCATCATCAAAAAAGTGATCGCCAACACCAAGGGAATGGATAAGGCCACCACCAAACCCGTGCGCAAGCCTAATGATAAAAAGCTGACAGCCAACACGATGGCGACGGCCTCGGCCAAGGTTTTCATGAACTCGTTTACCGAATCCCGCACCACCTTGGGTTGGTCGGACACGGCATGGATGCTAATGCCAATTGGCAAGTTCGCACTGAGCCTGGCGATTTCGGAATTCAATGCCTCGCCTAACTTTAAAATATCGCCACCCTTGGTCATCGAAATCGACAGCCCAATCGCATCTTCTTGCATGAAGCGGAATTTGGGTGTGGGTGGGTCGGCATAACCACGGTAAATCCGTGCAATATCCCCTAAGCGGAATTGTCGGCCATTGGCGGCAATGCCTATCTCGCGCACAGCTTCCACTGACTTAAGGTCGCCGCTGACGCGCATAAAAATTTTGTCGCTGGCAGTGTTGATGACCCCCGCCGGGTTCATGCTGTTTTGTTGTTCAAGCGTCCGCACGATAATCAACGGGTCAATACCCAAATTCGCCAGTTTGCGATGGGAAATTTCGATGAAAATTTTCTCTGGCTGAACACCAATCAAATCGACTTTGGCGACATTGGGTATGCGCAACAATTCCTGCCGCACATCATCGACAACATCCTTCAACTCGGCGGGGGTGAAACCGTCACCGGTAAATGCAAGAATAGTACCGTAAGTGTCACCGAATTCATCATTGAAAAATGGGCCTTTGATGCCATCAGGAAGCTCCCCCTTTATATCTCCGATCTTCTTACGCACCTGATACCATGCGTCCGGGACTTGAGCATTGGGCGCATGTTCTTTTAAATTGACAAAAATGAGGCTTTGACCGGGTTTGGAATAACTCTGCACATAATCCAGCCATGGGATTTCTTGGAGTTTTTTTTCGATTCGGTCAGTCACTTGCTGTTCCATTTCACGGGCCGTCGCCCCCGGCCACTCGGCACTGACAATCATGACTTTGATGGTGAAGTCAGGGTCTTCCGCACGACCCAAGGTTAAGTAGGCAAAAATGCCACCCACCGTGAAAACCGCAATCAGATAAGCGACGAAGGATTGATGTCGCAAGGCCCATGCGGAAAGATTCAAATCTTTCACGGTTTACCCCCTTCCAGTAAACGCACTTTCTCCCCTGCCAATAATTTATGCACACCCGCAGTGACCACGCGATCACCCGTTTTCACCCCGTCGAGAATCTTGGCGTTTACATCATCGTAGCCATCTAGGGTGACAGCTTGCGGACGCACTGTCTGTGTGGAAGCGTCATACAGCCAAACTACGGTTTGTTGGCCTTGCTGGGAGACCGCCGTCAATGGAACCAATGCTGCGGAATGAGACTCCCTGCGGCGCACATACACAGTCGCCGTCATGCCCATGTGTACCTCATCTCCGGGTTCCAGTATCGAAACCTTAACGGTGAAGGTGCGTATCGTGGCATCGACTCCGGGTGATATTTCCCTCAGTTTGGCCCCATAAAACAGACCGGGCCTAGCCCATAGGCTGACCTTGATTTCGCTTGCGGTTTTGAGTTCGTCCAAATGGTTTTCAGGGACATTGATCACGACCTCCTTTTCATCGGTTTTCGCCAAACGGAAAATGGTTTGACCTGCCCCGACATATTGCCCGATTTCCGCCTCCACGCCCGCAATCACGCCGGCATTCTCCGCAATCAGTTTGGCATAAGCGGTTTTTCTAGCGCTTAGGGCCAAAGCGGCTTGCGCCTGTTCAGCGCGTGCCTGGGCTGCACGTAAGGCATCTTGCCTGCGTTCAACACTGGCTAGGCTGGTCAATTCCTTTTCGTATAGATTGTTGGCATGAAGCAAGTCCTTCCTCGCTTGGCTAAGTTCCGCCTGCGCGGCATTCAATTGGGCGACGGCGCTGGCTTGATTGTCAAGGTAATCGGGTGGGTCCAAGGTGGCAAGCAATTGACCGGGTTTTACTTTTGCACCGACATCCACTAAGCGTTTGGCAATTTTCCCCGGCACTTGGAAAGACAAGGAAAGCTCGTGGCGAACCTTGACTTCCCCCGAATAATTGGAAGTATTGACCGCATTTTCGAAGTTAATCGTCGTCACCCGCACTGGACGTATCGGTTCCTGAACCGATTTAGGTTCCGTGCAGGCCACCAAAGACAATCCGAGGGCAGCAATAGCGAGCTTAAATAAAATTGATAAAATCCTCTCAATCATGGGTAAAACCCTCTCTTTTCAATCCATTAATCATCGAATTAATAATGAGTTCAGCCGTCTCGGTCAAAGACCGCCATTCCACCCAAGGGTCGTCTCGTTTCGCTAGATGCAATGCGACAACCCCATGCCCAGCCGACCAAATCGCTTGGGCAACTAAATGGGGGTCCATCAGTTCCTGCCGAAGCAATCCTTTGTCGATGGCCTCAATGACAGTGGCCACTAGAAATGCGTAACCATCTTCTTCTTGTTTGCCGTGTCCCATTTCGGCATAGTCGTCTTCTTTTATTTTGCTTTGGGTCATAAACATCAAGCGATAGCTATTGGGATGGCGGACACCAAACTCGACATAAGCCCTGCCAATTTTTCTTAGGCGCTCGAAAGCGTCTGGCTCCTTGGCAATGGCATTGAATGCTTTGGCAAGTGATGAAGAGTCCTCCTTGCACAGTTCCCGAATCAGGGTTTCCTTGTCTTTAAAATGAAAGTAGATGGCAGTAGGAGAATATTCAATGGCCTCGGCTATGCGCCGCATAGTCACTGCGTCATAACCCTCTGCCACAAACAATTCGCGGGCCGCCTCTAGGATTTTCTTCCTGACCGACTTGCGCTCTCGTTCACGCCGCTCATTGATGCCCATAAAACGCCTATTTGTAATTTAACAGCGTTAAGTTTCCTGCCATTGTTCTCTGATGTCAAGCGAGTGCTTGGGCTTGTGTCAAAGATTTTGACTAAATAGCCGCGTATGCTCTATGCTTCATACTAACAATGAGCCATTATTCCAACGCAAACAGGTTTGTCATGCCTATTTTATTTTCTGCCACCCTTCGTGGACTCTTCACGATGGCTGTTCTAGCGCTGCTTTCGGAGTCAGCGTTTTCCGCCCCCCCTGCCCTACCCGCGCTAAATGCCGATTTATCCCAAACCTCGATTTCGGGTTTGTCCTCCGGCGGTTTTATGGCTGCGCAATTTGAGGTAGCCTTTTCAAACTCTCTCGTCGGCGCGGGAATCGTGGCGGGCGGGCCATTCTATTGCTCAGGCGCTTACTCGTCCAATACCTACATCATGAATGCGACGACCACTTGCATGAGACCGATTGGGCCGGGGCCAGATGCGGCAAAACTGGTCGACATTGCCAAGCAATTTGCCAAAGAAGGCAAAATTGACGACCTGTCAGGCTTGAAAAAACATAAAGTCTATATTTTTAGCGGAACCAAAGACAACACCGTGACCACCAAAGTAGTGGATCAGACGCTGCGGTTTCTGGAGTTGGCGGGTGTACCGGCAGAGAATATCAAATATGTGAAAACCAAGGGTAGCGGACACGCATTAATCACCAATAATGCCAACGATGTCGCCTGCGAAATCACCGCCCCACCGTTTATCAATGATTGCGACATGTATCAAGCACATGACATTCTCAATCAAATCTATGGCAACCTCAATCCGCCGACGAACAAACTCAGTGGCAAGTTTGTCGCCTTCAATCAACGCGAATTCATTGACTCGGACCGCACCAGCATGGATGACGAGGCATTTGCCTATGTACCGGCCAGTTGTGAAACCAATCGCTGCAAAGTTCATGTTGCCTTGCATGGCTGTCAGCAAGGCGTGGCTATCATTGGCGACCGCTATTACAAAACCACAGGTTATAACGAAATGGCCGATAGCAATAATATCATTGTGTTATATCCTCAAATCAAACCATCCAAATCCGTACCTTTGAATCCAAGAGGTTGCTGGGATTTCTGGGGATATTCCAGCCCAGACCCCGCACACCCCAATTTTTTTAGCAAAGATGCCCCTCAAATAAAAGCCATCGACAAAATGCTAAAACGCTTGGGGCAGTCGCGCTCTTAAACAATACGGGAGCTCAAAGCTTGCTTTGACAAAACCATTGGAAATGCGAAAATTGCTTCGCCTGTCAAAGCTTGCTTTGACGCTCCAATCCTAGGGCGCTGCGTTACACCAGTAAAATAGTGATGTAGATTTTAGCAGGCATTTCCCACACCTACATTCCAGACTATCCACCAACCAGAGAAACCTGATGAAAGCAAATTACCTTGAATTATTAGAAACCCTCAATCACTCATCCGCAGAGCTATTGAAAACGATCAGCCAATCCAACCAAACCGCCTTTAACAGCTTATTGACAGGGCAATGGGATATGGCGACTTGGGGGAAACTTGCCAAAACAACGCTGGATTCCACCCAAGCCATTGCCCATCAAAACACCACTGCAATCAATGCCATCCTGCGAAATACCAAAAACCCGAAGGAATTGGAAGCCATTCCTTCCAACCTTGAACAATTCAGCGATCTAGTCGGTTCCATGGCAACTGCCTTGACCGAGATGCAAGTCAATGCCTTCAGCCAATGCGCCTCTGGTTATGTCAGTACGCTTAGAGCTATGAAAAGTGCCGGCACACCCGAGGAAATCCTTGCCGTGCAAACTCAGCATTACACGTATCTGCAAGAAAAAATGAAATCCTCTGCCGAAGAGGCTCTGTTAAAGTTAAGCTCTTTGCAAAGCGGATTGAAAGCCTGGGTGGAGGGATCGGTGGAAAAGATGGCGGAGAGTGGAGATAGGCCAGAAAACGAGCTTTGACCCACTTTATTCAGACTAAGGAAAGTTCTGACCCTTGTTTGGCATAAAATAATAATAAATCTTGTCAATGAAAACCCTTCCCATCCCTTTTCCTACAGTTGCCTGGATTATTCTCCTCGCTGCATTGGTCGTTAACCTAGCCGCTGCATTAGAGTTGCGTGGGCTTTATGCGGATGGAGTGGGTTATCTGTTTTATATGATTGAAAATGACGGGTTTAAGTTAATTGAACCCTCACGGCTGTCGGTGCAAATTCTTCAACAATGGCCTACTGTCATGGGTATGGCGTGTGGTATCCACGACGCGGCTAAACTTTCTGTCATTCATTGCATCAGCTTGCAGCTTTTGCCGCTGGCCTTGGTCACAGCCTGTTATCTCGTTCTTCCGAAGGATCGTAAAAATTGGTTTTTTTTCCCGTTGCTGCATTATTTGGCTGGCTCAATGGGTGCGGCATTCCCTTCCATCGTTGAGGGTCCCGTCGCAACCGCTTATTTCTGGCTGGTGTTTTATTCGATCTTGTTTCGGACCGAGACAGGCTCATCCCAAGCCTTAGTGACTATATTGGCACTTCCGTTGGCATATTCCCATGAGGTTATGATTTTTCTTGCCCCTATTCTCGCGCTGGCTGCGGTTTGGCGAGCCTCCATGGTTGAATCGAAGTGGCAACGCATCGGATTCTGGCTGTTAGTTCTATGGTTTTTGGTGATTGTGGCTGTGCAAATTGGCTTTGTGCTTAACCCAAGGGACCCCGGTAATCGTGGAACCTTCATCAAAGACTTCATAGCCCTAAATTGGCTTATCTCTTACAGGGATATCAATGTTCCTGTCGCTTTGGGGTTACTTGCCATATTAGCATTATTGGTAATCTGGCTGATGCAGCTTATTGGTCTGGGAAGCACATGGGTTAAGGTTTATTCCTTGTTAGTCATAGCGGCCTTCGGGTTGGTCTGTCTGCTGGCAGTCGTGGGGACTGTTTATTTTGATAATTATTTATTCCATCCATGGATGCAGTTCAAAGCTCGAAATCACTCAGCTTTTGTGTCTGCTCCACTTGCCCTAATAGCCTTGGCATCATTGTGGTGGCCCCGACTGCAAAACGTATGGGCCACGGCAACAAACCAAATTATCCTGCTATTTCTGGCTGTTGGAGTCTTGGGCTGGCATGTCGTGGCGACAAGCTTTTGGACAGATTACCTGGCAAGCTTCCGTGATGTGTTGGCGAGACAACAGGGTCTGGTTCGTTTTGAAGACGTGATGCGAGGCTTGCCGCAGACACAGCAATATCGGTTTGAACAAATTACATGGGATTGGACCAATCCTGTATTGAGCCTATTGTTATCGCCACAAGGAAAAGTCACCACGATGATCGCTTACCCTTCAACGCATGTCGGTTGGCAACTGTTCGACCCTGCTGACCCTGACACTCTGCCGAAGAGTGTTTGGTTTGATACCTCTCAATATCAACGGCTGCTTAAACAAGCCAAAAGTGAGGGGAATGTCAACCCGAAATAGAAACCCTAGCTTCGTGTAAAGCTGGTTAATTTTACCGCTGGAGAAAATCATGGAAATTTTAATATTATTATTAATTTTAATTGTGGCTATCGTTTTAATTGTAGCGGCTGTCATTATTGTTATTCGCTTGCATAACATTCGTTCATCGAATGACATGGGTTATCCTGGCATTTATAATTCTTCAAATTTCAGTTCTAACTCTGGCTATGACCCACCGAATTGTGACTCAGGTTCGTCTAGTTCATGCGGGGATAGCGGGGGCGATTGTGGCGGGGGCGGGGGTGGAGGCGATGGCGGTGGTTGTAGCGGGGGCGATTAGTATTGCCAGTCGCACAATGACCGGCCTTGTCGTTGACAGTTTTGCCAAATGGCAAACTAATTTACTGATGTTACGCACAGAAGCGAAAGATGCATGACGGGAGCGTCAAAGCTTGCTTTGACAAGAAAATTGGAAATGTAAAGCTTGCTTGGCCTGTCAAAGCAAGCTTTGACGCTCCAAAAATAGGCCACTGCGTAACATCAGTAATTTAACAAAATGAAGGAATTTAATCGTGTACCCTACCCAAGACTTGCCTCCTTTCCCCCCCTACCCTGCTGCTGCCCAGCAAGACATTGACGGTATAACCACCGAACCTTATGGCATTAAAGCGCAGCCAAAGTGGTCGGATTACGCCAGGGTTTATGACGTCGTTCTTTGCAGAACAGCCACTTATAGGACTATGTTATGGGATTTGTTGGGGAAATCTGGCCCCCTGCCGGCGATGTGCGATGGCAGGGTGGTATTCGATCTTGGCTGTGGGACAGGGAATCTCAGCCGTGAGATTCTTGCTGCCTATCCAAACACCACCTTGATTGCCATCGACAACGACGAATCCATGGCGATGAGCTTCAAGGAAAAGCTGTCCAAGTTGTTGGCTGACAAGCCTACACCAGGCAAAGCCTGTTTTATGCTTGGAGATATCAGCGAAGCAATGGCAGTCTTGTCTGACTGGGGGTTTAAGGCCGATTATGTATTCTTGGTGAATGTGTTGTTCTTGATTGCGGACCCGGCGGCGATGTTGCGACAGATTGCCAGTGTATTGCGAACGGGGGGCGAGTTGAGGTTATCAAATCCTTACGACAAAACCGATCTCAATAGCCTGTTTAGCAGTTTCCAGTCCGATCTGTTGGCGCAAAACGAATTTGAAAGCTTGGAAACTGAATTTAATGCACTGAAATCATTCAACTTTAAGCAACTATCCCCCATGTTGACACGTTTTTCGCAAGCATCATTGATGGATGTTCTTAAACAATCAGGGTTCGGCAAACTCAATCATGTTTCACAGGGCCATTATGGAGGCCAGTCTTTGCTGATCTCCACTTCAGTCTGATCGACTTTTCAAAACCAGACTCACCGAATGCGTTTCGCGACGAAAAAAGCAAAGGGGCAAAAATCAAGCCCTTGCACGGTATAAACGGGCCTAGATTTTTCAATGATTGCATAGCCCGCACTCACCAGATGACCGGCCACGTCTTCTTCCCCGTATCTGCCGATCATCTGCAAATTACCATCCTGCGCTACGAGCCTATCAATTCCAGAGGAAAAGCTCTCGAAATCACTTTCGTTCCAGAGATTAAAGTCTTCACCATGCTCTTCTTCATGATTCTGCCTAAAAACTTGGATCGCCTCCAACAGTTTGTCCGCATCATTTTTTCCTGCAAGCAGAGAGATCGTCAGCAATCCGTTCATTTTAATCAAGTCCTCGTCCGCCAACCGTCGTAGGAATGCAGGGGGGTCCTGCAACCAGTAATAGACATTGTGTAAGGCCGCTGCGTCGTAGCTCATCCTAATCCCCACCTTTTCGAAAGAGTATCGCGGGTCGGGTTTGTGCAAGGTTTCCAGATTTGCCTTGGCTGATGAAAAGGAACCATATTGCTTGCATCGTTCTCTGACCAAATCAATCATGGCATCGTTTTGGTCGATGGCGGTGACGCGCTTGCCATTTTTCAGTAGTTCCTCGGAGAGTATTCCGGGGCCACATCCCAAATCCAGTATGTTCTGGCAATTGGCGAGCGCGGTCACGTGAGCTTTTATCAAGCATAGATAACCTGGAAACGTCCCCAAGATACGGTTGTGATAGACGGAGTACTCGCCTATCAGTGCTTGTTGCCCGTTCATGCGACGAAGATCCTCCTCATAATCCCCCCAATGTTCCGCTTGGTTGACATTGAGAGCCACGATCCAGCCGTCGGGTTCGCCGGTTTGCGGGTTCTTGACCATGGAGGCAATCTTGGTGAAGTTCATCGCACCGTATTTTGGCGAACGGAAGGCGAGTTGCTCCAAGTCGAAACGAGGAGGGCCGGCTATCAGTTCAGCACCGCGACGTTTGATTTCGTCCTTGTTGGCAAGGCATTCCACAAACTCCCTAACGCTCTCATGACGGTAAAAATGAGTGGTTGGAAAGATGAGTTCAAAAGCACTGTTCCAATCCAACAATTCGAACTTGGCATTTAGCAAATATGAAGGTACGTTTGGGTCAAATAACTTATGCCTTAAATCCCTGATTAAACTTGCATTGACATCGCAAATGGGCGCGGTCTTATAGTCAATTTGTTTTTCAAGCACATGGTTAGTCGCGGTCTTGTTATTGATGTCCAAGGCCATTTTTGAAACTTCGAGCAAGCCCTCGCTCTGGAACCCCTGGTCCCATATCTCCGCCAGTTTCTCCTGCAATGGGGGATCGTTCAGTTCGATATAATATTTGTATTCCCATTCCAAATCCGGCCCGCCACGCGAAGATAGCTTCGCGGACGCAAAAGGCTCCGCCAGTACGGCTAATTGTGAAATTGAAGCGACAGTCCCTTGAGTAGGGTCGGAGCCGTAACGCAGCAAGGCGAAGGACAGGCTGGAACTGATACTCAAAGGTCCTGGCTTGACCGTTTCCTTTTGCAGGCAAACCGAGAAGCGACCTAACAGTTCGGGACTGGCGGTCGAAGTGGAATCGCATAGATATTGTTTCAAGCGGTCGACTTTGAAACGAGGGAGCAACAAGACCACTTTTTCGACCCATTGCAAGTCTTTCAAAAACCCCCAGCTTGCTTCAAAATCATCCTTGGTTTTCAAAGCCCTTAGTTCGGTGTTATACAAAAGGACACACGCCTTTTCGCCCTCAGGGGAGGCTTGTAACAACAACTTTTTCGGATTGTATGGCCCTCCACGGTATAAAGAGAGGACGGTGGAGGCTTTTTCATTTTCCCTTTGCTGCGCCCAATCTGTCAGGGTTTGCTTGACTTTGTTGAGCAGATCGTCGGGACTTTGATAATCCAAAGGGAAACGGTCGGAAACACTTTTCTTGAATGCTTTAAGTCTGTTGAACTGGTCAATCAATTCATCACTTTTTGGATCATTGACATCGATAGGAAGCCATTTTGCCGGGAAGAAAACCGCTGCCTGCCCTTTGCGCTTGGATAATTCCTCTATCGTTCCTGCCGGATAGTCTTGCGTCGGTGTGCCCATGCGCCCTTTAAACGCTGCGATGATAAAATCGGCACGGTTGAGCAATTGTTCGTTGATGGCTGCTTGGGGTGATTGGTCAAAATTAGATACCGCATTCCATTCCCAGAGCAATGGAAGAAAGGCAATTTCCTTGTTCGAATTCTCGAAGTTCCATTCGCATATCGCCTTTACGATCTTGCTACGTTCCTCTGACAAATCCGAGGGAGAAGCAATAAGAACCTCATAAGTGTTTCGGTATGAAGCCACAGAACCTCCTTATGTCTAGTGATTTGACGGTTACCCAAAGAGACAAGCCGTAGAATTTGAGTCCTTTTAATTTGGCGGAGAGGGAGGGATTCGAACCCTCGTGGGGCTTTTAGGCCCCCATCCGATTTCGAGTCGGCGCCGTTATGGCCACTTCGGTACCTCTCCACAGGTAACATTATACACGTCTTGCCTTATTTGGCATAAGGCAAGACGGGGGACGCTTATTTTTTGGTGCAGATTTCCTCGGCCTGTCCCTGCTTAATCATCAAGGACATTGGGAATTCGTTTTGTTCGACAAATTTCTTTGCCTCTTGCTTGGTCAAATGCTTTGACTCTTCTTTGGCGATGCAATTGCACAGGGTGATGAGGGCTTCGTCAGCCGATCCTGCATTGCCGCTGGTTGGGTGTTCTTTCTTGCGAAGCGCAAGCTCTTGGTTGATGCACATGTCGGCGGATTTTTTCTCAAACGCCCGATGATCCAAGCTATCCGCATAAGGATGTGGAGCAGGAGTGGAAGACGTGCTGCTGGTCTGCTTGCCGGGGGTTTTTTCCGAGGTATCGCTCCCGCAACCAACAATGCTGAGAGATAGAGCGCAAAGCAGTGGAATATAAACAAATTTAGTGACTTTCATGAGATCCTCGTTATTTTTTGGCACAAATTTCTTCAGCTTGACCCGCTTTAATCATTAACGACATGGGGTATTTGCCTTCGCGTACAAATTTCCTCACCTCGTCCTTGGTCAGGGTTTTGGACTCTTCCTGAGCAATGCAATCACACATTTTTTGCAAAGATTCGTCAACATAGCCGGGATTGCCGCTATTCCTATTTTCTTTTTTTCTCAAGTTGAGTTCCTTCTTGACACACACTTCGGAATATTTGTGTTCAAATGCGTGATGATCCTCTGGGCTGACGACATGCGCAAAGCCTGTAGGCGAAAATAAACTGGCAGTTGCCGCCACTGTCATAGCCAAGTATAGGTTTCTCAATGTTTTATTGGTTTTAGCCATGGTTGTGCAAGGGGTCTTTTGCATAAATCTGATTTGTCTCTCTTCAGGTTCCAAAGTTGAATGGTTTAGCCAGCGCAGGGGTTGCCGGAAGGATTCGGCCACTCGACATGAAGACATGTCGGACGCTTAAATTGTGTGTTTTTTCGTAAACTCGTTTGCGATGTGGTTCAAATGACAGGAAAATAATAACATTCTTAACCCATCATTGAATATAGTATATGCAACAACAAACCAATGCTTCCCAAGCTTCGCCTAGGCCCAAGGTCACCGTAGCGGGTGTGGTGGAACGGGACGGATGTTTTCTGGTCGTCGAGGAGAGGAGTGCCGAGGGGAAGCTGGTCATCAACCAACCCGCCGGTCATGTGGAACATGGCGAAACCTTGTTAGAGGCGGTGAGTAGGGAGGTTTTTGAAGAGACCGCATGGCATTTCACCCCGGAATTTTTGGTCGGAATTTATCTGTGGGCGCACCCAAACGGAAACCTCAGTTATTTGCGGGTCTGTTTTGGCGGGACGGTCGGTCAACATGAGCCTGAGCATCCGTTGGATGTGCCTATCGTGCAAACCCATTGGCTGACCCGCGAACAATTGCAAGCCAGACATGCCCAGTTGCGAAGCCCCTTGGTTCTAGGTGTCATTGATGATTACCTCTCGGGCGAACGCTATCCGTTGGGTGTGTTGAAATCCTTATTGTCTGCGCCTTCACTATGAGTAAACGGGTTATCGTCGGCATGTCGGGCGGGGTGGATTCATCCGTCACGGCCTTGGTGTTGTTGGAGCAGGGCTATGAGGTGTCTGGCCTGTTCATGAAGAACTGGGACGAAGATGATGGCACTGAGTATTGCACCGCCAAACAGGATTTGGCCGATGCTCAGGAGGTGTGCGACAACTTGGGCATCCCGCTTGCCACGGTGAACTTTGCCGCCGAGTATTGGGATCGGGTGTTTGAAATATTTTTAAGCGAATATGCCGCCGGTCGGACGCCAAACCCTGATATTCTTTGCAACAAAGAAATCAAATTCAAGGCTTTTTTGGACTATGCCCAGGATTTGGGCGGGGACATCATCGC